>CANQDL010000070.1 GCA_947591105.1 uncultured Oscillospiraceae bacterium | reverse complement strand
CAGTCGGCGGTGGAGGCCAAGGTGGTCAGCCCCATCGCGGTGATCGTGGTGGCCCTGGCGGGCATCGCGGGCTACACCATGCCCAGCCAGGATCTGGGCGCGGCGCTGCGCATCTTCCGGTTCGTGCTGGTGCTGGCGGCCACAGCGGCGGGGATGTTCGGCCTTATCATGGGCGCGACGCTGCTCATCTGGCACCTCTGCTGCCTGGAGAGCTTCGGCCGGCCCTATATGACGCCCCTGGCGGGGGGCGGTGGCGGCGACACCAACGGCATCTTTACACGCCATCCCCCCTGGCGGGACGTGCTGCGCGATCCCACCATCAACGGCGGCGACATCCGGAGGCGCAAATGAGGCGTTTGCTACTATTATTATATGTATGCCTGCTGCCGCTGCTGGGCGGCTGCGGCGCCAGTTTGCAGTCCGACCGGCACGACGTGGAGCGGCTTCTGCTCATCCAGACCATGGGGCTTGACCGGCAGGACGGCCGGCTGGTGATGAGCGTATCCTCCGGTCTGGGGCCGGATGAGGAGCCCGCCCTTGTGATGTCCGCCTCCGCCCTCGGCATCGAGGACGCCATCGCCAAGCTCCAGAACTACTCGCCGGAAAACCAGCTCTTCTATGCCCACGTGCAATACCTGCTGCTGGGCCGGACAGCGGCGGCGACAGACCTGAAAAGCGTCATAGACTGGGTGGATCGGAGCCCCACCTTGCGCATGGACACCGACATGCTCATCGTCCGGGGCAGCGCCAGGGACGCGGTGGCGGACACCTCGGAGCAGGCCACAGACATCACCCAGCGTCTGGCGTCCCTGGAGCGGCAGGCCCGCTCCACCGGCTGGTCTGTCCACACCCTGCGGGAGGTGGCCGCCGCCCTGTCAGAGGGCCTGGGCGCGCTGTGTCTGGCGGTGGAGACAACACCCACCGAGCAGCGGGTATTCACCGAGCAGATGCAGTCCGACGCGGTCGTCCCCACGGGCTATGCCGTTCTGGGCGCCGACGGGCTGGTGGAATTTCTCTCCCCGGAGCAGTCCCTGGGGGCGGAGCTTCTCACCGGCGACCCCGCGGGCCTGCTGATCACCGTGGAGGGGGACACCATGGAGGTGCTGGACGGGTCGGCCCGGATATCCGGGCGCTTTTCCTCCGGCGGCGCGCTGGAGCGGATAGAGATCCAATGTATGATACGCACCGGCGTGCTGGAAAAGGCCCCCGGCGACGGCCTGGAGCCGGAGGCGCTGGACGCGGCGCTGTCCGAGACGGTCGCCGGCTGGGTCTCCGGTGCCCTGGAGCGGGCCCAGGCCACCGGGTGCGATTACCTGGGCCTGCGGCAGGCGGTGCTGGGACAGGCGCCGGACAAGACCGGCCTGGAGGACGGCTGGCCAGAGATCTTTCCCACCGTCCCCATCTCCGTCGCGATGGACGGCCGGGTAGACCGCAGCTACGATCTGGCGGAATAGCCGGTTCGGCGGTTTTCCCCACCCCCGGAGATCATGACCCAATTTAACTTGCGCCTGCGGCGGCGAACTCTACGAGGCATTATTAGACGATCAGGGTAGGATATGGACGAACATCTCATCACAAGAAAACAGTTTGCCGCGGCCATCGCGGTGTCGCTGCTCAGCCCCCTGCTGCGGCTGCTGCCCCAGACGGCGGTGTCCATGGCGGGCCGGGGTGCGTGGCTCTCCCCCCTGCCGGCGCTGATCCCGGTGCTGCTTTTGAGCACAATGCTGGAGAGCTTTCGCCGGCACATGCGCCCGGGGGAGGGGATGGGCGGCCTGCTTCTGCGCTGGCTGGGGCCTGTGGCAGGGCGGCTGGCGCTGCTGCTTTTCGCCGGGTGGTTTCTCTTCTACGGGGGATTTATCCTCCGCAGCGGGGCGGAGCGGCTGGTATCCACCATCTACCCCAGCAGCGGCCAGACGCTGTTCGTGGCGGCGACCATTTTGCTGTGCCTGGCGGTCTCGCTGGGCCCGCTGCAGGCCGCCGCGCGCACGTCGGTGATCCTGCGGGCGGTGCTGCTGACGGCCCTGGGGATCGTCATCCTCTTTTCCGCCTCCAACATGGATCTGTCCCGGCTGGCGCCCTTCGCCTGGCGGGACGGGGCCGCGTCCGTGGCCGGGGCGCTGCCGCTGGCGTCGGTGTGCGGGGTGTCCGGGTGCTTTTGCTTTTTGTCCGGCTATGTGGAGCCGCCCAAAAACGGCCGTTGGCTGCTGGGCACCCACCTGTTGCTGCTGCTCTTGGCGGGCGTCGTCTGTGCGGCGGTGATGAGCGTGTTCGGCCCCTCTCTGACCGCCACGCTCACCTATCCTTTTTTCATCATGATCCGCAGTATCTCCCTGGGGGATCTGGTGCCCCGGATCGAGGCGGTGGTGATCGCCGTGTGGGTCTGCGCGGACTTTATGCTGGTGGTCATGCTGCTGCGGTGCGCCCACGAGGCCCTGCGGTCGGCGCTGGGCCTTCCCGGGCCGGAGCGCCTGCCCATGAAGAGCCTGCGCAGCGGCCGATTCTTGCTGTGGCTGGAGGCGGCGGCCGTGTTCGGATGCAGCCTGCTGTTCGATCTGCCCCCCTGGCAGCTGCGGATGTGGTCGGATCGGTATATCCCCCTTTGCAGCGACTGTGTGCTCTACGGCGGGTTCTTCCTGCTGTGGCTGGTCACGCTCCCCAAGCGAAAAAGGGAGGAAAAGAGATGAGTCCCTTTACCCCCCTTTATCTAATGTAAAAGTCTATAGTTTGTTGTCCTCCCGCTCCTATTATCTACTTAACGCATTAGATAACGGGGGCATTACCTATGGTGAAGCTGAACGTGCTGGAGCTGCTGCAAAAGAAGGGCAGGACAAAATACTGGCTCTATAAGCAGCTGGGGATGAGCTATCAGAACTTCAACCGCATGGTCAACAACCAGACCCGCTCTATCCAGTTGGAGCGCATCGAGACGCTGTGCCAGCTTCTTGACTGCACCCCAAACGATCTGTTTGTCATCGACTGGGAAAAATAAGTTCCGGGCGCGCAAAAAGGCGGGGGTCGCTGCATGACCCCTGCCTTTTATCGTCTCTCCCCAAGCCAGCGCCGCACCTTTTCAAACAACTCCGGGTGCATATCCGGGTATGTGAGCGGCGCCGGAAGCGCGTCGCAAAAGCGCAGCTCCGCGATCTCAAAGCCCTCCGGCAGCGATCCCAGCGTTTTGATCTCCGCGAAAAAGAGCCCGCCGAAGTCCTCTACCTTATAATAGGATACCAGCGAGACATCCGCCTCCAGCGCGCCGGTCTCCTCCCACAGCTCCCGCCGGGCGGTCCGGAGGATTTCCTCTCCCGGCTCCCGGTGGCCGCCGGGGCTCTCCCAGCTGTCCCGCTCCCGGTTGCGGACAAAAACCCAGCGGCCCTGATACCGGGCGATCACCACCGCGTACATCAGGCGGCTGTCGTCCACCTCCGCCAGATCGCAATAGGTCACGGTCTGCATATCACTTTCCTCCGATCTCCTCCGCCGTGGCGGCATAGTCCCGGATAAAGGCCCGGGCCTCCTCCAAAATACGGCGGCGGGAGTTGAGCCGCAGGGCCACGGCGGGCTTGCCCCCCGCCTCCACCTTTACCCGGCCCTTCCACGCCGGCTTGGCGTACAGCAGGCTTATCCGGGCAAAATCGAAGCTGGCGAATGTAAAGCGCACCGCGCCGCCCTTTTGGGCGATGTCGGAGACCCCCTGGGCCGACGCCTCGCCCCGCAGCAGCGCCACCTGGATGAGGGTGTTGACGCTGGCTGGCGGGTCGCCGAACCGGTCGCACAGCTCGTCGGTGATGTCGTCCGCCTCCGCCTCGGTGCGGATCAGGGCCACCCGGCGGTAGATGTCCATCCGCTGGGCGGCGCTGCGCACATAGGATTCCGGGATGTTGGCGCTGACGGCCAGATCCGCCGCGCACTCGGCCCGGACGGGCAGGGGCTCGCCCTTCTCCTCCAAAACGGCCTCCTCCAGCAGCTTCAGGTACATATCGTATCCCACGTCGATCATGTGGCCGGACTGCTCCGCCCCCAGCAGGTTGCCCGCGCCCCGGATCTCCAGATCCCGCATGGCGATGCGAAAGCCCGAGTTGAACTCCGCAAACTCCCGGATGGCCTCCAGGCGCTTTTCCGCGATCTCCGTGAGCACCTTGTCCTTGCGGTAGGTAAGATAGGCGCTGGCCCGGCGGGCGGAGCGGCCCACCCGTCCCCGGATCTGGTGCAGCTGGGCAAGGCCCATCTTGTCCGCGTCCTCGATGATGAGGGTGTTCACGTTGGGGATGTCGATGCCCGTCTCGATGATGGTGGTGCACACCAGCACCTGGGTCTGGCCCTGGGTGACCTTCTCCATGACGGCGGACAGTTCCTGCTCGTTCATCCGGCCGTGGGCCACGTCCACGGACACCTCCGGCAGCAGCTGTATGATCCGGGCGGCCGTGCGCTCGATGTTGTCGATCCGGTTGTGCAGATAGTATACCTGCCCGCCCCGGGACACCTCCCGGCGGATGGCGTCCGCCACCACGCCCCAGTCGTGCTCCATCACGTAAGTCTGCACCGGCAGCCGGTCGTGGGGCGGCTCCTCCAGGGTGGACATGTCCCGGATGCCGGACAGGGCCATGTTGAGGGTGCGGGGGATGGGCGTGGCGGACAGGGTCAGCACGTCCACCTGCTTGGTCAGCTCCTTGATATGTTCCTTGTGGCCCACGCCGAAGCGCTGCTCCTCGTCCACCACCAGAAGCCCCAGGCGCTTGAATTTCACGTCCTTCTGCAAAAGCCGGTGGGTGCCGATGACGATGTCGCAGCTGCCGTCCGCCATGGCGGCCAGCGTGCCCTTTACCTGGGCGGGGGTGCTGAAGCGGGAGAGCATGGCGATGTGCACCGGGAAGCCGAAAAACCGGCTGACCGCCGTCTGATAATGCTGCTGGGCCAGGACGGTGGTGGGCACCAAAATGGCCGCCTGCAACCCGTCCAGCACGCACTTCATCACCGCCCGGAGCGCCACCTCCGTCTTGCCGTAGCCCACGTCGCCGCACAGGAGCCTGTCCATGGGGACGGGCTTTTCCATATCCCTTTTGACCTCCTGCACGCACCGGAGCTGGTCGTCCGTCTCCGTGTACTCAAAGGCGTCCTCAAACTCCCGCTGCCAGGGGCTGTCCGGGGCGAAGGCGTGGCCTGGGCTGCGCTGCCGGGCCGCGTACAGGCCGATCAGCTGGCCGGCCATCTGTTTGGCGGCGGCCTTGGCGCGGCTTCTGGCCCGCGACCAGTCGGCGCCTCCCAGCCGGGACAGCTTTACGGGGGCGTCCTCCCCGGCGCCGATGTATTTGGTCACCAGATCGAGCTGGGTCGCCGGCACGTACAGACTGTCCGTCCCGGCATAGCAGATCTTTACATAGTCCTTTTCCACCCCGTCCACCGGCATTTTGAAGATACCGGCAAAACGGCCGATACCGTGGGTCTCGTGCACCACCAGATCCCCCACGGAAAGATCCTCATAGGAGCCCAGACGGGCCCCGGCGGGCAGGGCCCGCTTGCGCCGCACAGGCCGCAGGCCGCCCTTGGCGATCTGGGTGTCCGCCAGCACGGCCAGCTTTATCTGGGGATACTCCAGGCCGGAGGAAAGATTCCCCACGGCCACCGCACACTCCCCCGGCGCCGGGAGCTTCTCCAGCCGGGCGTCAGCATAGACCCGCTTGACACCCTTCTCCCGCAAAAGCTCCTCCAGCGCCCGGGCCCGGCGTTTATCGCCCGCCAGCAGCACGCACCGGTAATTCTCCGCCTGCCAGTGGAGCACGTCCTCCACCGCCTGCTGGCCGCTGCCAGCGTAGGAGGGAAGCTGCTTTGCCGTGACGCCCACAGAGGTGCGCACATCCAGGGGATACCGGCCCACGGTGAAGGCGTCCGCCATCACCACCGGCCAGTCCCCAAGCCGCTCCGCGGCCATCTCCCAGGTGGTGTAAAACTGGGCGTGGCGGCCCAGAAGGGTGCCGCCCTCTATGAGAAGGCGGATGTCCTCTCCCGCCTGCTTGAGAAAATCCCTGGCCCGCTGGGCGCACTTGCCCGGCTGGTCGAGGATCACCAGACTGTCCGGGGCCATATAGTCCAGGGCAGTGGCAAAGGCCGGGTAGATGAGATCCATATACCGATCCGCCGGGGTAAACTCGCCCCGATTCTCCAGCGCCTCTATGTCCCCGGCCAGATTCTTTCGCAGCTTCTCCACATCAAAGCGGGAAGCGTTTCTGTTCAGCCGGCCGTAAAGCTCTCGCAGCTGGCCGGCCAGCGCCTGCCGGCCCCCCTCCGCCAGGGAGGGGAGCGTCTCCGCCGCCGGGAGCACCCGCAGCGCCTTCACGTCCCCTGTTCGCCGCTGGCTTCCCGGGTCGAAGGCGTGCATGGCGTCTATCTCGTCCCCCCAGAACTCCAGCCGGGTCGGCGCGTCCGCCGCGGCAGACCACAGATCCAAAATGCCGCCCCGGTGGGCAAACTGGCCCGGGCCCTCCACCTGCTCCGCCGGGCGGTAGCCGGCCCGCAAAAGCCGGTCGGTGAGTTCCTCCGGCGCCAGGGTATCTCCATTTTTTATGGTGAACGACGCCCGGCGAAGGGCCTCCGGCGGCACCGTGCGGGTCAGGATGGCCGCCGCCGTGATCACCGCCGTGGGGGGTGTGTCGCTCTGCATCGCATCCAGCGCCCCCAGACGGCGCTGCTCCGTCTGGCGGGAGACGCCCTCTGCGGCGTAAAAGGTAAAGTCCCGGCCGGTAAGGGTGACCACCGGCCCGTCCAAAAACGACCGCAGATCGGCGGCCATGGCCTCCGCGGCCCCGTCGTCCGGCACGATCACGCACAGAGGCCGCCCGCACCGCAGCGCCAGCGCCGCCGCCAGATGCGCCCGGTGGATGGGCCCCAGTCCGGAAACCAGGGCAGGCAGAGTACCCCCCTCGATACAGTCGGGGAGGGGGGCTATATTTTTGTTTTCCAGGATAGAAAGGGTCAATGCTCTCACAACGGTTACCTCTTCTGTCATTTTAATCTACAACACCGGCGCTTGCAAGCCTTTTTCCGGGAAAAATCACGATCGGTTTCGGGTATTTTATTGTTGTATAATGTACAGAATAGTGTTATAATAGATCGATACATAATTAATATTATTAGAACTGGACAAAAACAAAAGGCGGAGCGAATCATGGACTCCTTAAACGACATTTGGCAGAGCGTTATGGCCCGGCTTTCGGAGCAGCTGACTCCCACGGCCATCAACACCTGGTTTGCCGACTGCTCACCTGTAGCCCTGGAGGAAAAGCGGATCGTACTGCAGACCACCTCCGACTTCAAGCGCAACATCATTCTTCAGCGCTTTGGGGACACCATCCGTAAGGCCATGGGAGAGATCTTCAGCTGCGAGTTTGATCTGCTGGTACTCACGGCCGACGAGCTGGACGACTATCAGCAGGAAGAGCCGGTGGACGACTCCCTGCCGGAGGCCGCGGCATACACTTTTGATCGGTTCATCGTGGGCCAGTCCAACAAGTTCGCCCACGCCGCCGCCATCGCCGTGGCGGACAATCCGGGAAAGGTCTATAATCCCCTCTTCCTCTACGGAAACTCCGGCCTGGGAAAGACCCACCTGCTGCTGGCCATCGGCCATTCCATCCGGGAGAGAGATCCCTCTGTGAAGATCGGCTACGTAAAGGGGGACGAGTTCACCAACCAGATGGTATCCTCTCTCCGGGAGGGCACACAGGAGGAATTTCGCCACCGATACAGAAACGTGGATCTCTTTTTGGTGGACGATATCCAGTTCATCGCCGGAAAGCTGGGGGTGCAGGAGGAATTTTTCCACACCTTCAACGATATTTACGAGGCCGGGCACCAGATCGTCATCACCTCCGACCGGCCGCCCCTGGACATGGTAAAGCTGGAGGATCGGCTGCGCACCCGCTTTGAGGGCGGCCTGATGGCCGACATCCAGCCGCCGGATCTGGAGACCCGCATGGCAATCATCCACAACAAATCCCAGGGCGTGGGGCTTCTGCTGTCCGACGAGATCGTGGAGTACATAGCCACCAACATCACCGCCAACATCCGCCAGATCGAGGGAGTCGTCCACCGGCTCACCGCCTACCGGGATATGCTGGACGACACCATCACCATCTCCAGCGTCAAGCGGGCCATCAAGGACGTGATCCGCATCGGCGTGTTTATCCCCACCCCGGAGGCCATCATCGCCGAGACCAGCCGCTACTACGGCATCTCGGAGGAGGATATCCGGGGACAGAGAAGATCGAAAAACACCGCCATGGCCCGCCAGGTGGCCATGTATCTCATCCGGAGCCTGACGAACCTCTCTCTGGTGGACATCGGCGAGCAATTTGAAAACCGCAACCACTCCACAGTGCTCTCCTCCATACGAAAGGTGGAGGATCTTATCAAAGCGGATCAGGATACAGCCGCCGCCATACGGGACATCACCTCCAACCTGAACGCCAGAAACCAATAAATTTTCAACATTTTTCTGTGGATTGTTGTTCTTTTTTGTGTTGAAAATTTTGTTTTTCTCTCTTTTCATTTTGTCTGTGGATAACTCCTTTTCTTTTCCACATTTCTTTCCACACGACAAATCCTTGTAATCTCTGTGCTTTTGCCACTTTTCCACATTCTTTTTTCCTACTACTAACACTACTAATATTATGCTTTCTTGCTTGCTATAAGGAGGAGAAACATGAAATTTTCTTGTGAGAAAAATCTGCTGCAGGCGGCTGCGACCACGGCGGGGCGCTGCGCTGCCTCGAAGAGTCCCATTCCCGCGCTGGAGGGACTGCTGATCCAGGCGGGATCGGATGTGCGCATCACGGGGTATGACCTGAAAAAGGGCATATACACCACCATCCAGGCGGATGTGGCGGAGCCAGGTTCCGTGGTGCTGGGGGCCCGGTTTTTGAACGACATCGTCCGCAGTCTGCCGGGCGGGATCGTCACCGTATGCGTGGAAGAGGGCTTCAACACCCGCATCGACTGCGGGGACTCCCACTTCACCACAGTGGCCACCGACAGCGGCGACTATCCGGAGCTGCCCACGGTGGACAGGGAGAAGGCCATCGCCGTTCCCCAGAACATACTGAGCAAGATGATCCGCCAGACGGTCTTTGCGGTCAGTGATAACGAAAGCCGCCCTGTGTACACCGGCGAGCTCTTTGAGATCAAAGGCGGTACTCTCACCGTGGTGGCGGTGGACGGCTACCGGCTGGCCCTCCGGAGGGAGAGCGTGGAGGCAGGGGATGTGGAGGACTGCTCCTTCATCGTGCCCGGCTCCACCCTGAACGATCTTGAAAAGCTCTGCGGAGATACGGACGAGAAGGTCTCCATCACCGTGGGCTCCAAGCACATATCCTTCTCCGTGGGGGACACGGTGCTGGTCTCCCGGCGGCTGGAGGGGGAGTTTTTGAACTACAGCCGCTCCATCCCGGTGGAATTCGCCATCACGCTGGAGGCGGACAGAGAGGAACTGGTGCAGGCGGTGAGCCGGGTGTCCATCATCATCGACGAGAGGACGAAAAATCCCCTGAGGCTGAAGCTGGAAAACGGTGCGCTGGCGATCCTGTGCAGCACAGGTGTGAGCCAGGCGAAGGATCAGTGCCCGGTAAAGGGCGCCGGCAGCGGGGAGCTGGAGATCGGCTTTAACAACCGGTACCTGTTGGACGCGCTCAAAGCCGCCCCCGCGGACACGCTGAAGCTGTGCTTCAATAACGCCTCCTCCCCCTGTGTGGTGAAGCCTGTGGACGACGGAGGGAGCTTCTCCTATATGATCCTGCCTGTCCGTCTGAAGGCTGGCGCATGAGGGTAGAGCGCATCGCCCTGTCCGGCTTTCGCAACTACGATGAGCAGACGGTGCAGTTTGAACCGGCGGTGAACGTGATATGCGGCCCCAACGCCCAGGGAAAGACGAATCTGCTGGAGGCGGTGTATCTGCTCACGGGGGCACACAGCTTCCGCACCCGCTTCGACAGAGAACTCATAGGCTTTGACCGGGATTGGGCCAGCGTGCAGGCGGAGGTGGAATCGGCCGGCCGCAGCCAGTCGGTGAAGCTTCTCTTTCAGCGGGGCCAGCGGCGGCAGGTGACGGTGAACGGCGCCAAAAAAACGTCCGCCTCCCTGGCGGGGCTTATGACGGCGGTGCTCTTCTCGCCGGACGATCTGTACCTCATCAAGGAGGGAGCTGCAGCCAGGCGGCGGCTCATGGACAACGCCATCTGTCAGCTCCGGCCGGGGTACGCGGCGCTGCTGGCGGATTACAACAAGCTATATGAAAACAAGACGCGTATATTGCGGGATTGGCGTGAAAAACCAAGTCTATTGGCGGCCCTGGACGAATTTTCCGATGGCCTGGCCCGGTGCTCGGCGCGGATGATCCGTTACCGGGCCTCCTTTGCGGAAAGGCTGGCGGAGGCGGCGGAGCCGATCCACCAGGATTTTTCCGGCGGGAGAGAGAAGCTTGCCCTTGGCTATAAGACCGTGAGCACGGTCACCGATCCCCGGGCGCCCGCCGAGCAGATCTATACCCAGGTGACTGCCCACCAGGCCGCCCACCGGCAGGCGGAGCTGGACGCGGGGCAGTGTCTGACCGGCATACACAAGGATGATCTGGAGATCACCCTCAACGACGTGGCCGCCAGGAGTTTTGCCTCCCAGGGACAGGCCCGGACGGCGGCTTTGAGCGTGAAGCTGGCGGAGCGGGAGATCTTCAAAGCGGAGACAGGCCAGTACCCGGTGCTGCTGCTGGACGACGTGCTCTCGGAGCTGGACAGCGCCCGGCAGGAGTTCGTGCTCAACCGGATCGGCGGCGGCCAGACGCTTATCACCTGCTGCGAGGACGAGAACATCAGCCGCCGCACCGGCGGGCGGGTCTTCACCGTCACCGGCGGCAGTATCCGATAAGGAGGGGCCGGCATGTATGTGTATCTCGGGGGCGACACCGTTGTGGAGGAGAGCCGGCTGGTGGGATTTTTCGATTTGGACAACACGTCCTGGTCGTATCGCACCAGACAGTTTCTGTCCCGGGCGGAGAGCGAGGGCCGCGTGAAGAACGCGGCGGAGGATATTCCGCGCACCTTTGTGCTGTGCACGGACGAAAATGTTATTTTGACCCAGCCCAGCACCGCAGCTCTTGCGCGCCGGCTGGAAAACCAGGAGAGAACAGTATGGCAGATCTGAATGAAAAAGTGACACAGGAATATGACGCTTCAAAGATCCAGGTTCTGGAGGGGCTGGAGGCCGTGCGGATGCGGCCCGGTATGTACATCGGTTCCACCTCCTCCTCGGGCCTGCATCATCTGGTGTACGAGATCGTGGACAACGCCATCGACGAGGCCCTGGCGGGGTACTGCGACCATATCCAGGTGGTGATCAAACCCGGTGACGTCATCGAGGTCACCGACAACGGCCGCGGCATCCCCGTAGACATCCAGGAGCAGACGGGAAAGCCAGCGCTGGAGGTGGTCTATACGGTGCTGCACGCCGGCGGCAAGTTCGGCGCGGGCGGATATAAGGTCTCCGGCGGCCTGCACGGCGTGGGCGCCAGCGTGGTCAACGCCCTGTCCGACTGGCTGGAGGTGGACGTACACAAAAACGGCCAGATCTACCACATGGCCTTCTCCCGGGGCGAAAAGACCGAGGATATGACCGTCACCGGCACGACGGATCACACGGGCACGGTGGTGCGCTTTCACCCCGACCCGGAGATGTTCGACGAGACGGTCTATGACTATGAGACCCTGCACGTGCGTATGCGGGAGCAGGCGTTTTTGAACGCCGGCCTGCGCATCTCCACGAAGGACGAGCGGCCCGGAAAAGAGGCCTTTGACGAGATGTATTACGAGGGCGGCATCCGGGA
>CANQDL010000069.1 GCA_947591105.1 uncultured Oscillospiraceae bacterium | reverse complement strand
ACGGAAAAGGCGTGACCCTTGAGGCCACGCCATTCCCCGAACCAGAGACCCATACTGTCTTATGGACCCCCATCCCCTACGGGATATGGTCCCACAGGTCTTGGGTTCGGATTATGTTGGTTTGGTGCCGGTGGCGGGGGTCGAACCCGCACGTCCGCAATGGACAACGGATTTTAAGTCCGTAGTGTCTGCCATTCCACCACACCGGCGCGCACCTGTAGCTTACACCATCCCGCCGGAGAAGTCAACCAATCCCCTCTTGCGGCGGGACGCAGTTTGCAGTACAATAGCGGCTATGAGAACGTACGACGCGGGACAATGCGATATCGTGGTGATCGGCGCGGGCCACGCAGGGATCGAGGCGGCGCTGGCCGCCGCGCGTCTCGGCGCGGAGACGGTCTGCTTCACCGTCAGTCTGGACGCGGTGGGCAACATGCCCTGCAACCCGGCCATCGGCGGCACCGGCAAGGGCCACCTTGTCCGGGAGCTGGACGCGCTGGGGGGCGAGATGGGCCGGGCTGCGGACAGCGCCTGCATCCAATACCGGATGCTGAATCTGGGAAAGGGCCCCGCCGTCCACTCCCTCCGGGCCCAGGCGGATCGGCGGCGCTATCAGGCCGTCATGAAGCGCACCCTGGAGCGGCAGGAGCACCTGCATCTGAAGCAGGGCGAGGTGATCTCCATCGCCGTGGAGGACGGCCGTGTGGTCTCCGTCACCACCGACAAGGGGGCCTGCTGGCGCACCCGGGCCGTGATTGTGGCCTCCGGCACATACCTGGGCGGCCGGACGATCACCGGCGAGGCGGTGCGGGATTCCGGTCCGGACGGTCTGGCCGCGGCCCTGCCACTGACCGACTGTCTGCGCAGGCTCGGCCTCCGGCTGCGCCGGTTCAAGACCGGCACGCCGCCCCGGATCAACGCCCGGACGGTGGATTTTTCCAAAATGGAGATCCAATACGGCGACGCGGAGCCCCAGCCCTTCTCCTTCTCCACCAAGACCACGCCGGAGAACCGAGCGGTGTGCTATCTGACCTACACCACCGCCGAGACCCACCGGATCATCCGGGAGAATCTGGATCGGAGCCCCCTCTACGACGGGGTGATCCAGGGGGTGGGCCCCCGGTACTGCCCCAGCATTGAGACCAAGATCGTCACCTTCCCGGACAAGCCCCGGCACCAGCTGTTCATCGAACCCATGGGCCTGGACACCGAGGAGCTCTACATCCAGGGCCTGTCCAGCTCCCTGCCGGAGGACGTGCAGGTCGCCATGGTGCACACCATCCCCGGTCTGGAGCACGCCGAGCTCACCCGCCCGGCCTACGCCATCGAATATGACTGTCTCGACCCCACCCAGCTCTACGCCACGCTGGAGACAAAAACGGTCTCCGGCCTGTACGGGGCGGGCCAGTTCAACGGCTCCTCCGGCTACGAGGAGGCTGCCGTCCAGGGTTGGGTGGCTGGAGTCAACGCCGCCCGGAAGATACAGGGAAAGGAGCCGGTCATCCTTCGCCGGGATCAGGGCTACATCGGCACGCTCATCGACGATCTGGTCACCAAGGGCACCGAGGAGCCCTACCGGATGATGACCAGCCGGAGCGAATACCGGCTGCTGCACCGGCAGGATAACGCCGACATACGACTTGCATATATTGGATATGACATTGGGCTGGTCAGCCCGGATCGCTACCAGGCGGTTTTGGATAAATATGCGCAAGTGGAAAATGAAATCGAACGGCTCAAAAAAGGAAAACTCTATCAACTCCTGAAAAGACCGGAAGTTACCTATGCTTCTCTTGCTCCCGACGACCCGGATCGTCCGGCACTCACAAGAGCCGTGATCGAAGAAGTGGAAATATCCATAAAATATGAGGGATATATCCAGAGGCAGCTGCGTGATATAGAGGCCTTCTCCCGGATGGAGCAAAAACGCATACCGACGAATATCGACTATGACGCCGTACCCGGTCTGCGCACGGAGGCCCGGCAGAAGCTGACCGCCATCCGGCCGGGCAGCTTTGGCCAGGCCAGCCGCATCTCCGGGGTCTCCCCCGCCGATCTGACCGCCCTGATGATATGGGTCGAGCGGAAAAACGACGGCACGCCCCCATCCGGGCAAAGCTCTTGACATATTCGCCCGGCCTGGACTATAATATATATCGTAAGAGGGAGTAGTTTGCGCGGGAGCTTTCCCGCGTCCGGCGTCTCGTCAGTACGGCTCTCACCGGAGCCCGGGCCGCCGCAGATCTTGATCTGAAACGAGACTTTTACCGCGCCTTTTCCCGCGGTAAGAGTCTCGTTTTTAACGTCTACGCAAGCAAGGAGATGCCCCTATGTCCGTTTTGGCCCTGGTTCTGTTCATCCTCACATACTGTCTGATGATCGCCCTGCCCAAGTACCGGCCCTGGGTGGCGCTGACCAGCGCGGCGCTCTATGTGGCGCTGGGATTCGTGCCGCTGCGGGCGCTGGCCGGGGCGGTGGACTGGAACGTGCTGCTGATGCTGGCGGGCACCATGGGCACGGTGAGTCTGTTCATCGAGACCCGGATGCCCAACCGCATGGCGGAAATACTGCTGACAAAGACGCCCAACGTCATGTGGGTGGCGGTGGCCATGTGCCTATTCTCCGGCGCGGTGTCCGCCTTTGTGGACAACGTGGCCACGGTGCTGATGCTGGCGCCGGTGGGTCTGGCCATCGCGGCCAAGCTGGATGCCTCCCCGGTGCCTCTGCTCATCGCCATCGCCGTCAGCTCCAATCTGCAGGGCGCGGCCACCCTGGTGGGCGACACCACCTCCATTATGCTGGGCGGCTACGCGGGCATGGATTTTCTGGATTTCTTCTTCATGGACGGCCGGTTCAGCATCTTTTGGGCGGTGGAGCTGGGTGCGCTGGTGACGGTGCCCATCATCCTCTACCTGTTCCGGGATCAGCGCTCGCCGGTGTCCATCCCCGACAAGACCGAGGTGACCAACTATGTGCCCACCTGCCTGCTGCTGGGCACCATCGCGCTGCTGATCGCCGCCTCCTTCATCCCCGGAAAGCCCGCCGTGACCAACGGGCTCATCTGCGTGGGGGTGTTCGCGGTGGGGGCGCTCCACTCCCGGCTGCGGGAAAAGAGCTGGCACAACGTGAAGGTGGCGCTGCTGGAGATCGACTACCAGACGCTGCTGCTGCTGTCGGGTCTGTTCATCGTCATCGAGGGCATCTCCCGGGGCGGGGTCATCGACGCCATCGCCGCGCTGTTCGTGCGGGTGGGCGGCTCCAACCTGTTTATCATGTACACCATCATCGTGTGGGGCTCCGTGCTCATCTCCGCCTTCGTGGACAACATCCCCTACGTAGCCACCATGCTCCCGGTGGTCACCGGCATCGCCGGAACCATGGGCTGCTCCCCCATCCTGCTGTACTTCGGTCTGCTCACCGGCGCCACCCTGGGCGGGAACATCACCCCCATCGGCGCCAGCGCCAACATCACCACCATCGGCATCCTCCGCCGCCAGGGCCACGAGGTGAGCACAAAAGACTTTATGCGCATCGGACTGCCCTTCACCCTGGCGGCCGTGACCACGGGCTATCTGTTCTGCTGGTTCGTCTGGCATTGAATCAATATCAAACCCCATGCAACGCGCCCTCGTCCGTCGGACGGGGGCGCTCACGTTTGCGGGCCGAAAAGGTTTTCCCAGGCGCATGTCCCGGCACAACGTATTTGCGCCTGTGGCCCTGTCGGGCTCACTCCCCGGCGCCCTTTTTCCGGTACGCCAGGGGCGTCACCCGGTACTTCTCCCGAAAGAGCTTGGTAAAATAGCTGCCGGAGGCAAAGCCGCAGTCCGCGGCGATATCCGTCACGGACTGGCCGGTGGACAGCAGCCGCCGGGCCGCCGCGTCCAGACGGCAGTCGATCAGATACCGGAAGGGGGTGGTGTGCAGCCGCTGCTGAAAATCCCGCAGGCACTCCCGGGTGCTGATGCTGGCCGCCATGGCGATCTCGTCCAGACTGATCCGCTCGGCATAGTGCTCCTGGATGTACAGCATCATCTTCTTCACCCGCACCTCCGTCTGATCCTCGCTGTTCTGGCCCGTCCGGACGGTCTGGGGCAGCTCCTTCATCATCAGAAGCCAGGCCATGGAAAGCTCGTTGCGGGCGAGGATCTCATAGCCCTCCACCGCCCCGTCCACCGCCTCGTAGGCGCCGCGGACGTGCTCGATGATCTGGCGCTGGTTGGTGCTGTGCAGCTGGAAGGGCACCAGCTCCAGCTCCCGGCAGGAGAGCACCGGCTCCAGGTACTTCCGGGCAAAGACGCTGCCCTCGGCGCCGGCCAGCAGCTCCGCGTCCACCAGCTGGGTCATATATACGGGGCATCCGCCGTGCTCTCCCTCCACCCGGTGCAGCACGTTCCCATTGATGAAGTACCCCTCCCCCGGGCCCAGCACGCAGGCGTCGTGGGTCGTGTGGACTTCCAGCCGCCCCTGCAGGAGCACGCAGAACTCCAGCTCCCGGTGCCAGTGCCAGGGCACCGCCGGCGTGGCCCAATCCCCCAGATCGGTGTAGTGTACGGTGAGGGGAAACTCCTTTCCCGCGTTGGCGGGGAACTCCTGCAAATTATCATCCACCGTGAGGTGTTTTATAATCATATGGCCATCTCCTGTTATATCCTGGCGATATACTAACAAAATCTGACGGGATCATTATTTTTTTCCGCGTCTTTATGCGATATGATTCTAGCACACCAGAAAAAGAAACACCACACCTTTTTTGAAAGGAAGCAATAAAAATGACACTCAACAACATTGACGAACTGACCCGCCTCAACGACCTGCTCGACCAGTGCCAGGGCGAGGTATACATCGGCACCCCGGACGGCCGCACCTTCCTGGACATGCGCGACCGCTCCGCCCGGCTCAAGGGGCTGGTGGCCCTGACCGGCGCCGACGCCGACCTGTACGGCATTTACGCCTACCGGCGGGAGGACGAGGCGCTGCTGATGCGCTACATCTGCCAGCAGATGCGAAAAACGGCATAAGGATCACGCAAGGATCTCATGCAGGCCCGGCGCGGGGGCTCTTTCCTCCCCACGCCGGGCCGTTTTTTCTCCCCAGGCAAGATCCTTTGTCCCGTCAGAAAATGGCAAAAATTTATCAATCTCTCGATTTTTTAGAAAAAAAGTATCTTTTTTGCAAAAAACAGGCTCTTTTTGACCATATTTTGGCCCCATTCGCCCCGTTTCTACACAATTCGACCTGCCGGCGGATATATAATGCCTCTTGAAATGGCCGCAAGGCAATTGGGGGTCTCTCCATAGGAATCGACCGTAAAATCTATGGAAATCATCAAAGGAGAACAGAACAATGGCAGACTATCAGAAGATGTACTACATTCTGTGCCAGAGTGTCTCCAAGGCGCTGGACGAGCTGCCCCAGACCCAATGGAACGAGCCGGCCCGCAAACAGCTGCAGGATGCCCTGGAGCAGGCAGAGGAGCTGTACATCCAAACAACAGAGGACTGACAAATAAGCAGACGGGAAGGCCGTCCCCTGCCCCACCTCGCGGGATCGTTCCGCCGGTGGGAACGGGGACGGCCTCCCCGTTTTCTTTGGTATGCTTTTACCGGATCTTTTTCACCTTATATCCCGCTGCCCGGACGGCGGCGGTCAGGACGCTGTCGGGCGCGTCGCCGGTCACGGAGGCGGTGCCGGCCCTCCAGTCCACCTTCGCCGTCACCCCGGGGATGGCGTTGAGGGCCTCGGTCACGTGGCGCTGGCAGTTGTCGCACATCATGCCCTTGATATACATGACCCGCCCGGCGGCCGCCGGGGCCGCGGCCTTGCCTTGGGGCTTGAAGAAGTTCAGCCGCAGGGCGTTGGTGACCACGCAGAAGCTGGAAAGGCTCATGGCCGCCGCGCCGATCATGGGGTTCAGGGTGATCCCCAGGGGGATGAACACACCCGCCGCCAGGGGGATGCCCAGCACGTTATAGATAAACGCCCAGAACAGGTTCTCGTGGATGTTGCGTATGACCTGGCGGGAAAGGCGCACCGCCCCCACCACGTCCATCAGACTGGAGCGCATGAGCACCACGTCCGCCGCATCCAGCGCCACATCGGAGCCCGCGCCGATGGCGATGCCCACGTCCGCCTCCGTCAGGGCCGGGGCGTCGTTGATGCCGTCGCCCACCATAGCCACGGAGCCGGCCGCCGCCAGACTGCGCACCTGGCTCTGCTTGCCCTCGGGCAGCACGTCCGCCACCACCCTGGACGCGCCCACCTGGGCGGCGATGGCGTCCGCCGTGCGCTTGTTGTCCCCGGTGAGCAGCACCACGTCCAGGCCAAGCTGGCCCATGGCGGCGATGGCGGCGGCGCTGTCCGGTTTGACCACATCCGCCACGGCCACGCAGCCCAGAAGGGCCCCGTCTGCGGCAAAGTACAGCGGCGTCTTTCCCTGGCCCGCCAGGGTCTGGCCCGCGGCAAAGAGCGACTGATCGTCGATCCCCCGCTCCTGCATGAGCTGGGCGTTGCCGCCCAGGGCGCGGCGGCCCTCCACCGCAGCCTGCACGCCGTGGCCCGGCAGGGCGGAGAAATCCTCTGCCGCCGGCACGTCCGTCCCGCTGTCCGCGGCGTATTCCATCACGGCCCGGGCCAGGGGATGCTCGCTCTTGGCCTCCAGGGCCGCCGCCAGACGCAGCAGCGCATCCTTCTCCACGCCGGGGGCGGGCACCACGTCCGTCACCCGGGGCTTTCCCTGGGTCACCGTGCCGGTCTTATCCAGCACCACCGTCTTTACGCGGCCGGTGGACTCCAGGGCGGCGGCCGTCTTGAAGAGGATGCCGTTTTTCGCGCCCACGCCGGAGCCCACCATGATGGCCACGGGCGTGGCCAGGCCCAGGGCGCAGGGGCAGCTGATGACCAGCACGCTCACCGCCCGGGTCAGGGCAAAGCCCACGCCCCGGCCCAGCAGGAGCCACACCGCCAGCGTCACCACGGCGATGGCGATCACGGCGGGGACGAACACCCCGGAGACCTTGTCGGCGATCTTGGCGATGGGGGCCTTAGTGGCCGCGGCGTCCTCCACCATGCGTATGATCTGGCGGATGGTGGTGTCCTGCCCCACGCGGGTGGCCCGGCAGGTGAGAAAGCCGCTCTGGTTCAGGGTGCCGGCGGAGACGGCGCTGCCCGCGGCCTTGTCCACCGGCAGGCTCTCCCCGGTGAGGGCCGACTCGTCCACGGCGCTCTCCCCCTCGGTGACCGTCCCGTCCACCGGGACGCTCTCCCCCGGGCGCACCACGAACACGTCCCCCAGGGCCACCTGCTCCACGGGCACCACTGTCTGCGTCCCGTCCCGCACCACCGTGGCCGTCTTGGGGGCCAGATCCATCAGCGCCCGGATGGCGTCGGTGGTCTTGCCCTTGCTCCGGGCCTCCAGGGTCTTGCCCACGGTGATGAGCGTCAGGATGGTGGCGGCGCTCTCGAAGTAAAACTCGTCCATATAGGCCATGGCCGCCTCCGGGCCGCTCTGCCCCATGGCGGCGCTGGCCGCGAACAGCGCCCACAGGCTGTACAGGAAGGAGGCCGTGGCCCCCAGCGCCACCAGCGAGTCCATATTGGGCGCCCGCCGCCACAGGGCCTGAAAGCCCGAGACGAAAAACCTGTTGTTGATGACCATCACAAGGCCGGTGAGCACCAGCTCGAAAATGCCGATGGACACGATGTTCCCCGCCATAAATCCCGGCAGAGGCCAGTGCCACATCATGTGCCCCATGGACACGTACATCAGCGGCAGAAGGATGATGATGCTCGCCACCAGCCGCCGGATCATCCTGGGGGTCTCCCGGTCGGCCAGCGCGTCGGACGCGGGGGCGGCGCTCTGTCCGCCGGATGGGGCCGCGGCCCAGGGCGCGGCGCCGTAGCCTGCCTTGGACACGGCCTGGCAGATGGCGTCCGCCGTGGCGGGGGCGGCGTATTCCACATTCATGCTGTTGGTGAGAAGACTGACCTCTACCTTCGTGACGCCTTCCACGGCGGAGACGGCCTTCTCCACATGGGCGGAGCAGGCCGCGCAGCTCATACCCGTCACAGAGAATTTCTCCATCGCCCCCGCCTCACTTCATCAGTCTCTGCAAAGTGACGGCCAGCTCGTCGATGACCTCGTCCTTGCCCTCCCGCAGATCTCTGGCCACACAGTGGCGGATGTGGCTGGCGATCAGATCCCGGTTGAAGGCGTTTATCGCCGCGTTCGCCGCAGAACTCTGGGTCAGGATATCGGCACAGTAGGCGTCCCGCTCCACCATGCCCCGGATGCCCCGGATCTGTCCCTCGATCCGGTTGAGCCGGTGGATGAGCTTTATCTTCTCCTCCTCCGGCCGCTCGGTGGTCTTGCAGCCGGGGCAGACGTTTTTCTCTTCCATGATGCGTCCTCCTTTTTCTCATTCCATGGCGGACTGCCCTGCCCGGTCAGTCCGCCGATGGATATGGGCCTTTCCTCAGCAGGGCCCGCCTCTCACTTCTTCTTGAATCCGAACAGGCCTTTCTTCTCCGGTTCGGCCTGCTCCCGGACGTCGGAGGCCTCGTAGCCCGTGTCGGCGATGGCCTTCAAAAGGGCCTCGTCGGACACCTCCGCGCCGCAGGTGACCGTAGCCTGCTTCTTATTCCGGTCGGCCTTGGCGTTCTCCACGCCCGGCACCTTCCGCAGGGCCTCGGCCACATGGGCCTCGCACATCCCGCACATCATACCCTCTACCGTGATAACCTTCGTCATGGTCGTATCTCCTTTTCCATCACAAAAAATTATACCCCTAACGGGTATCTTTATTGTATACCCTTATCGGGTATTTGTCAAGGGCTTATAAAATTTTTCTTGACAGGGACACTATGTCGTGCTACGATATACCCATGATATGTCGTCACACGACATATCGACACGCGATATAGGGACGGTGAGAGCATGGGCAAGAGCGCGGAACCGCTGACCGAGAGTTATTTTTACATCCTGCTGTGCCTTTACGACGGGCCCAGCCACGGCTACGGCATCATGCGCCGGACGCTGGCGCTGTCCGACGGGCACGTGCACATCGGCTCGGGCACCATGTACGGGGCCACGGGCAGCATGATGAAAAAGGGATGGATCGAGGAGCTGCCCACCCCCGACGCCGACCGCCGGCGGCTGTACCGGCTGACGGAGGCGGGCCGGCGGGTGCTTCTGGACGAGGCAGACCGGCTGCGGCACCTGGCCGCGGCGGCGGATGACATCATAGGAGGAGAGAGATGAAGAAGATCAAGCGGCGCTACGTCATGTACCCCGCCTGGGAGTACAAGCAGGAGGTCGCGGACATGAACGCCCTCTCGGACAAGGGCTGGCAGCTGAAAAAGGGCGGGTGCTTCCGCAGCGTGTTCTATTGGGACGAGACGGCGCGCTACCGCTACGCCCTGGATTACAACAACCACATCGACGATGCGGCCCGGTACCGGGACACCTTCGCCGAGCAGGGCTGGGAGTTTCTCAACGACACCTTCAACGGCTGGCATTTCTTTCGCAAGCGGTACGATCCCAGTCTGCCCCCGGAGGAGTATGAAATATACACCGACGAGCAGTCGGTGCAGGATATGGCGAGCCGCTGGAGCAGGCTGGGGTATGCCTTTGGCGCCGTAGAGCTGACGCTGACGGCGGTCAACGGCCTGATGGCCCTGCGCCGCCCCAGCGTTACCGGCATCGCCATCACCCTGGCCTGCCTGGTGCTGGGCGTGGTGATCCTGACGGGCGCCTGGCGCATCCGCCACCCCGGCGTGGCCAGCAAGCCCCGGAAGAGCCTGCGCTGGTGCTTCACCACGGTGTTCTCCCTCCTGGGGCTGGGGCTGCTGTTCGGCGTGCTGCGCTACTATCAGTCCTCCGCCTCGGAGTATGTCTACGACCCGTCGGCACCTCCCTGGACGTGGGAGATGAGCGCGCCGCTGCCGGACTTTTACACCCTGGAGGCGGAGGCCGACACCGACGCCGTAGTCCATATCACCGTGACCGACAAAGACGGCAAGGTACTGGCCGAGATGGGCGGCGGCGGGGATCTGCGGGCCAAAAAGACCTTGTTCCTGCTGCCGGGCAGGTACGACGTGACCGTCCAGTACGACGAGGGCACCGAGCCGGGCGCCTCCGGCAAATTCCGGTTTGAAGTGGACTGAAAAAATGGCGCGGGATCTCTCCCGCGCCTTTCCGTTTTTTATCCTCGCCGGCACACAAAAGCGTGCCACTCCTCCAGCGTCAGATGCTCTGTCACCGCCAGGCCCGCGCTCTCCAGCGCGGCGGCCACCTGGTTCTGGCGGCCGTCGATGATCCCGGAGCAGACGAACGCCCCCTCCGGCGCCAGAAAGCCGCCCACATAGGGGGCCAGGGGGATGATCACGTCCGCCACGATGTTGGCCAGCACCAGATCGTAGCCCCCGCCCAGCTTGGCCCGGAGGGCGCCGCTGGCGATCACGTCCCCCACGTGGACGGTGAAAACGTCCTCCACCCCGTTGAGCCTGGCGTTGTCCCGGACGATGTCCGGGGCCTTTTCGTCCACGTCGGCGGCGGTCACGGCCCCGGCCCCCAGCACCGCCGCGGCGATGCCCAGGATGCCGCTGCCGCAGCCCAGATCCAGCACCCGGCAGCCGGGCCCAGTCAGCTTCTCCACCGCGGCCAGGCACATCCGGGTCGTCGGGTGGTCGCCCGTGCCGAACAGCAGGCCCGGATCGAGCTTCACCGGGGTGCGGTCGCCGTCATAGTCCTGCCACTGGGGCACCACCACCAGCTTCTCCCCAGCCTCCACCGGCTTATAGTAGTCCCGCCAGTTGTTCTCCCAGTCCGCGTCCGCCACCGGCCGGGAGGCGGGGTCAAAGCCCTTTTCATAGAGCTGGGCGATGAGCGCGCGGCTCTCGTCCGTGTCGGCAAGCCAGAACTTCACCCGGCTGGCCCCCGCCATGGACTTTTCCAGATCCTCGTCCACAAAGTCCCAGTACTGGGTGTTCCCGGCCAGAAAGCCCTTGAAATCCTTCTCGTCCTCGATGACGAAGCCCTCCAGGCCCATGCCGGTGAGCTTCTCGCACACCGCCTCCGGATCACCGTGGGCGGGCACGGTGACTTCTATCCAGTTTGACAAAGCAATCTTCCTTTCAAAAGGGCGCGGGGTCTCCCGCGCCCTTACATTATTGACTTGTGCAAAGGGAGCTGGCTCCGGCGTCAGCCGGAGACTGAGGGATTGTTCTCCAGCGTACGAC
The DNA here is from genome assembly GCA_947591105.1 of uncultured Oscillospiraceae bacterium. Classification (GTDB taxonomy): domain Bacteria; phylum Bacillota; class Clostridia; order Oscillospirales; family Oscillospiraceae; genus CAJOIG01. Next base: position 840 of record CANQDL010000069.1, on the reverse strand, counting down.
AACCCCTCCGGCCGCCGTTGGCGGCCACCTCCCCTTACACAGGGGAGGCGTTTATTTCTCTGCCGCCGGGGTCCATTTCCATTCAGCCACCTCGGGCAGATCCACGCCGTACTTGGCGATATACTGCTTGTGCTCCACCAGCTTATCCTTCATCTGCTGGACCAGGAACGCGCTCCGGTTGCCAAGGCAGTCCAGATTCTGCAGCGCGGTCATCACCAGATGGAACCGGTCGATGTTGTTGAGCACCCGCATATCGAAGGGCGTGGTGATGGTGCCCTCCTCGATATAGCCCCGGACGTGCAAATTCTTGTTCTTGCGCCGGTAGGTGAACTCGTGGATCAGGCTGGGATAGCCGTGGAAGGCGAACACGATGGGCTTGTCGGTGGTGAAGAGCATGTCGTAATCCCGGTCGGACAGGCCGTGGGGGTGCTGGGTGTCGGCCTGCAGGCGCATCAGATCCACCACGTTGACCACCCGGATCTTCAGCTCCGGGAAGGCGTCCCGCAGGATGGTGACGGCGGCCAGGGTCTCCAGGGTAGGGGTGTCGCCGCAGCAGGCCATGATGATGTCCGGCTCCTGGCCGGCGTCGGTGCTGGCCCACTGCCAGATGCCGATGCCCTCGGTGCAGTGCTTGACGGCCTGCTCCATGGTCAGCCACTGGGGCCGGGGGTGCTTGCTGGCCACGATCACGTTCACGTAGTCCCGGCTGCGGATGCAGTGGTCGAATACGGACAGCAGGCAGTTGGCGTCGGGGGGCAGGTAAAGGCGCACCACGTCCGCCTTCTTGTTGGCCACGTGGTCCAGGAAACCGGGGTCCTGGTGGGTGAAGCCGTTGTGGTC
>CANQDL010000068.1 GCA_947591105.1 uncultured Oscillospiraceae bacterium | reverse complement strand
GCCCAACGCGGGCGATACCTTCAACGCCGTGGCCGACGAGCGCATGGCCCGGGAGCTGGTGGAGGAGCGCAAGGCCAAGGAGAAGCTGGCCGCCGGCGCCGCCCCCAAGAAGGTCTCTCTGGACGATCTGTTCGCCCGCATCCAGGAGGGCGAGATGAAGGATTTCAACATCATCGTCAAGGCCGACGTAAAGGGCAGCGCCGAGGCGGTAAAGGCCTCCCTGGAGAAGCTCTCCAACGAGGAAGTGCGCGTGCGGGTCATCCACTGCGCGGTGGGCGCCATCAACGAGTCCGACGTGATGCTGGCCTCCACCTCCAACGCGGTGATCGTGGGCTTCAACGTCCGGCCGGAGAATGCCGCCCGGGACAGCGCCGCCCGCTCCGATGTGGATATCCGGCTCTACCGGGTGATCTATGACTGCATCAACGAGATCGAGTCCGCCATGAAGGGCATGCTGGCGCCCAAGTACCAGGAGAAGATCATCGGCCACGCCGAGGTGCGCCAGACCTATAAGGTCTCCAAGGTCGGCACCGTCTGCGGCTGCTATGTGCTGGACGGCAAGATCCAGCGCAGCTGCAAGGTGCGCGTGCTGCGGGACAACGTGGTGGTATACGAGGGCGACCTGGCATCCTTGCGCCGGTTCAAGGACGACGTGCGTGAGGTGGCCGCCGGATATGAGTGCGGCATGCAGGTGGATAAGTTCAACGACATCAAGGAGCAGGATGTCATCGAGTGCTTTGTGATGGAGCAGATCAATGCCTAACCACCATATCGACCGGATCAACGACGACATCCGCCGGGTTTTGGCGGAGAAGCTGCGGCAGGTAAAAGATCCCCGCCTGCAGCAGGGGGATATGCTCACCGTGACCCACACGGAGACCACGAACGATCTGCGCCACTGCAAGGTATACGTGAGCGTGCTGGGGCAGTACGATGAAAAGCAGCTCGTCTGCGGGCTCAAATCCGTGGCCGGGTATCTGCGCCGGGAGCTGGGCAAGTCCCTGCAGCTGCGGTATGTGCCGGAGCTGACCTTCCAGCTGGACGACTCCATCGCCCACGGGGCCTATATCAATCGCCTTATCAACGAATTGGACATTTCACATGACGACGATGACTCTCAATGACTGCCTGACCTATTTGAAAGACAACGACGGATATCTGCTGGTTACGCATATCCGCCCGGACGGCGACACGCTTGGCAGTGCCGCCGCCCTTTGTCATATTCTGCGCCGGATGGGAAAGACCGCCTATCTGTACGATAACCCCCAGGTGACGGCCAATTTTGCCCCCTTTGTTGCGCCCTATCTGGCCCCGGTGGCGTTTAAGCCGGGCTGTGTGGTGGCGGTGGATCTGGCGGCGGTCAACCTGTTTCCCAACGGCTTTGACAGAAAGCGGATCGATCTTTGCATTGACCACCATCCCACCAATTCCGGCTACGCCCAGCGGCTTCTGTGCCAGCCGGAGAAGGCCTCCTGCGGGGAGATCATCCTCCAGCTGGCCCAGCGTCTCGACCTGCTGGACGAGACGGCGGCCACGCTCCTCTATATCGCCGTGAGCACCGACTGTGGATGCTTTGTCTATGCCAACACCACGGACGAGACCCATGTGGCCGCGGCGGCGCTCATCCGCGCCGGGGCGGACTACAAGCGGATCAACAAGCTCTTTTTCCGCACGTTCTCCTACGCCCGCCTGCGGCTGGAGGGGATGATATACGCCGATCTGCGCCGCTACGGGCCGGACGACTGCGTGACCGTGGCCGCCCTGACCATGCAGATGCTGGCCCAGGCCGGCGCCACGGAGGACGACTGCGAGGACATCGCGTCCCTGGCCGGGAAGGTGGCCGGCAGCCGGGTAAGCGTGACGATCCGTGAGATGAAGCCGGGACTGAGCAAGATCAGTCTGCGCAGTGGAGAGGACTTTGACAGCGCCGCCATCTGCGCCCTGCACGGGGGCGGCGGACACAAAATGGCCGCCGGTTGCTCCATCAAGGCCGGGCCGGACGAGGCCAGCCAGATCATCGTCAGGGACATCCTGGAGGCCCTTTGATGGACGGCATACTGCTTGTGGACAAGCCCATGGAGTGGACGAGCATGGACGTATGCGCCCATCTGCGGGGGGTGCTCCATGAAAAGCATATCGGCCACACGGGCACCCTTGACCCCAACGCCACTGGGCTTCTGGTGGTGCTGACCGGCAAGGGGACGAAGGCCGCCAAGTACGCGGAAAACGACGTGAAGGAATACGCGGCCCGTATGCGCCTGGGCACCGTCACGGATACCCAGGACATCTGGGGCACGGTGCTGCAAGCAAACGGCCAGACCCGCACCCGAGAGCAGATCGAGGCGGTGCTGGACGGCTTTCGCGGGCCCATCATGCAGCTTCCGCCTATGTATTCCGCCATCAAGATCCGCGGCAAGAAGCTCTATGAGATCGCCCGGCGGGGTGGAGACGTGGAGCGTCAGCCACGGCCGGTCACCATCCACCGTCTGACACTGATGGAGCAGGACGAGACGGGGGACTGGGGACTGCAGATCGAGTGCTCCAAGGGCACCTACATCCGCACGCTGTGCGCCGACATCGGCCAGGCGCTGGGCTGCGGCGGGTGCATGAGCGCCCTGCGCCGCGTTCGGGCGGGGAGATTCACTATTGACCAGGCGCACACCCTGGAACAGATACGCCAAGATCCGCAGGCATACATCCTGCCGCTGGAGCTTATCACCCAAGGGGGACAGACATAAATGGAGAACATAAGGCGCGTCGCCGCCCTTGGATTTTTTGACGGGGTACACTTGGGCCACCAGGCGCTGATGCGCAAGGCCCGGGAGCAGGCCGAACGGCTGAACGCCCGGCCGTCGGTCATCACCTTTGACGCCCACCCGGACACCTTTGTCCACGGGGTGGAGGTGCCGCTGCTGACCAGCATGAGCGGCCGGAAGGAGCTCATTGCCCGGGCCGGCGGCATTGACGACGTGATACTGCTGCACTTCGACCGGCACTTCATGCAGACGCCCTGGGAGGACTTCATCCGCTCTGTGGTGGACGGCATGGGCGCGGTGCATCTGGTGATGGGCCGGGATTTCTGCTGCGGCTGGCGGGGCGAGGGCAAGGCCGAGCGTATCGCCGCCTGGTGCCGGGAAAACGGTGTGGGATGCGACATCGTGGAGCAGGTGAAGCTGGACGGCACCGTGGTCAGCTCCACCCATATCCGCTCCCTTGTGGCGGCAGGGGATATGGAGCAGGCAGCCCGATTCCTGGGCCATCCCTATTCCGTGTCTGACCATGTGATCCACGGCTATGAGCGGGGCAGGCGTATGGGCATTCCCACCATCAATTTCCCCATTCCGCCGGACGTCATCCAGCCCCGGCACGGGGTGTATGCCACCTGCGCGTGGCTTCCCGACGGCCCCCGGCCGGCGGTGACCAATGTGGGCGTGCGGCCTACGTTTGAGGGAGATAACGCCGTGACGGTGGAGACGAACCTGTTGGACTACAGCGGCCAGCTCTACGGCGCGTCTGTGCGGGTGGACTTTCTGGCGTTTTTGCGGGACGAGGTGCGTTTTCCGTCCCAGCAGGAGCTTGCCGCCCAGATCCGGCGGGATATCGACGGGGCCCGGGACTATTTTGCCCGGCGAGAGAGGCGCTGACCATGCGTATATTGGGCATTGATCCCGGTGTGGGAACGGTGGGCTTCGGCGTGGTGGACGCGGTGAAGGGGAAAAATACCTATGTGGCCTGCGGCGCCATCACCACACCGCCCAACACCCCGCTGTCGCCACGGCTGGATATGATCTACAACGATCTGAACGAGCTGATCGTCACCTTTGCGCCGGAGGCCATCTCGGTAGAAGAGCTCTTTTTCTCCAAGAACATCACCACCGGCATCTCCGTGGCCCACGGCCGGGGCGTGATCCTGCTGAGCGCGTACCGCAGCGGCGTGCCCGTGTTCGAGTACACCCCCATGCAGGTAAAGCAGGCGGTGGTGGGCTACGGAAACGCGAAGAAGAATCAGGTCATCTACATGGTACAGCGGCTTTTGAACATGAAAACGCCGCCGAAGCCGGACGACGCGGCGGACGCGCTGGCGCTTGCCATCTGCCACGCCCGGAGCATGACCAGCCGCCTGGCGGCGGAGGGAGGAGAGGACGCATGTTCTACCATCTGAACGGGATCGTCACCGATCTGGAGCCCAATCTGGCTGTGATCGACTGCGGCGGCGTGGGCTTTGCGGTGAGCACCACCGCGGTGACGGTGGGCCGCCTCCGCCGGGGAGAGCAGGCGAAGCTCTACATCTGCGAGCAGGTGCGGGAGGACGCCTTTGAGCTCTACGGCTTTGCCACACTGGAGGAAAAGCGCTGCTTTGAGATGCTCATCTCTGTGTCCGGCGTGGGGCCGAAGGCGGCGGCGGCCATCCTGTCGGCCAACACCACCGAGCGTGTGTGCATGGCCATCATGTCCGACGACGAGCGCGTGCTCACGGCGGCCCAGGGCGTGGGAAAGCGTCTGGCCCAGCGGATCATTCTGGAGCTGAAGGACAAGATGCAAAAGCAGTCCGCCGATCTGCCCATTCCGGGCGCGGCGGCGGATATACCCGCGGCGGCGGACGGCGTGCAGACAAAGCTGGCGGACGTTATGAAAGCGCTGACCGTTCTGGGCTACAGCCGCAGCGAGTGTGCGGCGGCCGTCAAGGGCCTCGATCTGGAGGCCATGAGTCCGGAGGACGCCATTCGCGCCGCGCTGCGCAACATATCCAATTGAGTACATCCGTCCGGTGATTGAGAGGGGAGGAGACGTCCAATGAGCATCAACTTTTCCGGCGACGGGCCGGAGGAAGTCCTGACGACCGCGACCTTCCAGCCGGAGGACGCCACGGAGGCGTCGCTGCGTCCCAAGCGGCTGGAGGACTACACGGGCCAGGAGAAGGCGAAGGAGAACCTTGCCGTGTTCATCCAGGCCGCGAAGATACGCAACGAACCGCTGGATCATGTGCTGCTTCACGGCCCTCCGGGCCTGGGCAAGACCACCCTGGCGGGGGTCATCGCCAACGAGATGGGCGTCAACATGCGCATCACCTCCGGCCCGGCCATCGAAAAGCCCGGCGATCTGGTGGCGCTGCTGACAAATTTACAGGAAAACGACATCCTCTTTCTGGACGAGATACACCGGCTCAACCGGTCGGTAGAGGAGATCCTCTATCCGGCCATGGAGGATTTTGCCATCGACATCATCCTGGGCAAGGGTCCCTCCGCAAACTCCATCCGGCTGGATCTGCCCCATTTCACTCTGATCGGCGCCACCACGCGCTCCGGCCAGCTGTCCGCGCCGCTGCGGGATCGTTTCGGCGTGGTTCTGCGTCTGGAGCTGTACAGCACGGAGGATCTGCGCCGCATCGTGGAGCGCAGCGCGGGCATTCTCGGGGTGGAGATAGAGCCGGAAGGGGCGGTGGAGATCGCCTCCCGGAGCCGCGGTACCCCCCGTATCGCCAACCGGATGCTCCGGCGGGTGCGGGATTTTGCCCAGGTTAAGGGCCGGGGCGTCATCACCCAAAGCATTGCCGACGAGGCCCTGCGCCGCCTGGAGGTGGACAAGGCCGGCCTTGACAATGTGGATCGGCGGATGCTCCGCAGCATCATTGAGCTCTATAACGGCGGACCGGTGGGCCTGGAGGCGCTGGCGGCCACCATCAACGAGGAAGCCGTCACCCTGGAGGACGTGTACGAGCCATTTTTGCTCCAGCAGGGCTTTCTGACGCGCACCCTCCGCGGCCGCTGCGTCACCCAGAAGGCGTATGAACACCTGGGGATCGAGTATCTGGGCCAGCAGCGGATGGACAGCCTGTGATGTGGAGAGGCGAGAGATCAGGGCAAGACGGATTTTTGTCAAAATTCTCCCGAAAATAACAAGTTTTTTTGTAAAAAGTGCTTGACATCTTGATTTAACGCGATATAATGACTATTGTGTTATCAGATTTGTCAGAAAAAACAGATGAAGAGCTGCAAAGCCTTGCGAGAGAGCACAACGTCGGAGCGGAGGAAGCTCTGGCGGAGCGTTATGCCCGCGAGGTTCGTATGTGCGTACGTCCCTATTTCCTTATCGGCGGCGACAGCGAGGATCTGATCCAGGAGGGAATGATCGGCCTGCTGTACGCCATCCGCGAGTACAACCGTGACAAGGGCGCGTCCTTCCGGACATATGCCCAGATATGCATCCAAAACCGTATCAAATCCGCCGTTCGCAGCGCCCAGCGCATGAAGAACGCACCGCTTAACGACGGTGTTCCCTTAGACGATGTCCTCTCAGATGAATCCCAGTCCCTAGGCGCTCACTATTATGCGCGCAGTCCCGAGGAGCAGGTTCTAGCCAGAGAGACCGAAAACGAATTTATTTCCGCCTATTCACGGTGCTTGTCAAAATTGGAAGCCGAGATATTAAGTCTGTTCCTGGACGGCCTGTCCTATGAGGAAATGGCCGCCGCGTCAGGACGGGACGTCAAGGCTGTGGACAACGCCGTCCAGCGCATACGGCGCAAGCTGGCCAAGCTGCCCTCAGGCGAAAACAGCGCAAGCTGATCGCAAATAAAATGCCCTATATGGGAAAACTTTCAAAAGAGAGGAACCACAATGTACGAAGACAAGACCCTTGTATGCAAGGAATGCGGACAGGAGTTCGTGTTCACCGCCGGTGAGCAGGAGTTTTACGCTGAGCGCGGCTTCCAGAACGAGCCTCAGCGCTGCAAGGCCTGCCGTGACGCCCGCAAGGCTGCCGCCCGCGGCCCCCGGGAGTTCTTCACCGCCACTTGCGCCGCGTGCGGCGGCGAGGCCCGCGTCCCCTTCGAGCCGAAGAGCGACCGCCCTGTGTACTGCAGCGAGTGCTTCGCCAAGATGCGCGCCGGTGAGCTTTGATCGGCCGGTCACAGCGGAAAAATAGAGGAGGCACTTTGCTTCCTCTATTTTATATTGCATTCTTCGACGGGTAAGGATATAATAGCAATAGTAATAGTTCAGGAGGAAGTCTCATGTATCAGATCACAAAAGATACCATCGTATACGATATCATGGTCAACGCCCCCATGACCCAGCCGCTGTTCCAGCGCATCGGTATGCACTGCCTGGGCTGCGCCTATGCCACGGGTGAGAGCGTGGAGCAGGCCTGCATGGCCCACGGCGTGGAGGTCGAGCCCTTCGTGAAGGAAGTCAACGACTTCATCGCCGCCCACGCGTAAGAGGAAAAACAGCGGGGTTTTCCCGCTGTTTTTTTGTGCTTTGCCATGATACATCTCTCGCCCCGTCTGGCGGCCGTGGCGGCGCTTGTCCGTCCGGGCGCCCATGTGGTCGATGTGGGAACCGACCACGCCATGATCCCCGTTTGGCTCATCCAGACGGGGATATCTGACTGTGTGCTGGCAACAGATATCCATCCCGGCCCGCTGGAGAACGCCGCCTCCATGGTGGAAAAAACCAAAACAGGCAACAAGATCCGCCTGCTGCTGACCGACGGGCTCACCGGCATCGACCCGGAGGGGTGGGATACGGTGATCCTGGCGGGCATGGGAGGGGAGACCATGGTCTCCATCCTGTCCGCTGCCCCCTGGGCGAGGGGACAGATACAGCTCATTCTGGAGCCACAAAGCAAAAAGGCGGTGCTCCGCCGGTATCTTATCGAAAACGGCTGGCGCATCGACTGCGAGCGGCTGACGGAGGACGCGGGGCATATCTATCCCATCCTCACCGCCCAGGCGGGCCAGGCGCCGGCGTATACCCAGGCGGAGCTGCATCTGGGCCTGCTGGAACAGATCGGCGGCGATCCGCTCTTCGGGGCCTATCTGGACAAGATGCGCACCCAGGCGGTGAAAGCCGCCCCCTATGACCCGGCCGCCGCCGCGCTGCTGGGGGAGTACGGAAAGATAAAAAGGAGGCGCCGGCCATGCCGACTGTAGCGGATATCCTCAAGCTGTTGGACGAAAAAGCCCCAATGGCGGGAAAGATGGATTTTGACAACGTGGGCCTGCTGGTGGGACACCCAGATCGGCCGGTTCAGCGGGTGTTGGTGTCGCTGGACATCACAGAGGAGGCGATCGGGGAGGCAGCGGCGCTGGGCGCGGAGCTCATCGTGAGCCACCATCCGCTCTTTTTCCAGCTCAAGGCCCTCTCGGACAGTACACTGGAAGGGGCGCTCGCCCTCTCTCTGGCGGAGAAGGGGATAGCCGCCATATGTATGCACACCAACCTGGACGCGGCCCAGGGCGGGGTCAACGACGCGCTCATGGCCGCGCTGGGCGGCAGGGTGACGGGCGTGCTGGAGCCGGACACGGGCATCGGCCGCATCGGCGTGCTGCCGGAGCCGACGGACTTTGGGCGCTTCACCGCTTTCGTCAAGAAGGCCCTTTCCGCCAACGGCCTGCGCTTTCATGACGCCCATCGGCCGGTACACAAGCTGGCCGTATGCGGCGGCTCCGGCGGCGGAGAGATCGGCCTTGCCGCGGCGGCGGGATGCGATACCTACGTGACGGCGGACGTGAAGTACCACCAGTTTCTGCAGGCGAAGAGCCTGGGCATCAACCTGATCGACGGCGACCACTTCTGCACGGAGAACGTGGTGACGCCGGTGCTGAAGGACTGGATTTGCCAGGCGTTTCCCACGCTGGAGGTCACGCTCTGCCGCGCCCATGGCCAGACGGCGCAGTTTCTTTGAATTTGTCATAAACCAACCCTCCCGGGCGTATGTTTAAGCAAACACGCCTTGGAGGGATTTTTGTGGACAGCATCTATGAGGATATTGCCCGCAGGACGGACGGCGACATCTATCTCGGCGTCGTCGGGCCGGTGCGGACGGGGAAATCCACCTTTATCAACCGCTTTATGCAGGCGCAGGTGATCCCCAACATCGAAAACGTATATAAAAAAGAACGGGCGCGGGACGAATTGCCCCAGTCCGGCTCCGGCCGCACCATCATGACCGCCGAGCCCAAATTCGTGCCGGAGGAGGCCGCCGAGATCACCCTGGGAGAGACGACGGCGTCCGTGCGGCTGATCGACTGCGTGGGGTACATGATCCCCGGCGTGGAGGGGCTCTATGAGGACGGGACGGAGCGGATGGTCACCACACCCTGGTATGACCACGAGATACCCATGACCCAGGCGGCGGAGGAGGGCACCCGTAAGGTGATCGCCGAGCACTCCACCATCGGCCTTGTGATCACCACGGACGGCAGCTTCGGGGAGCTTCCCCGGGAAAACTACGTATCTGCGGAGGAACGGGTCGTTGGGGAGCTGCGGGACATCGGCAAGCCCTTTGCGGTGCTCATCAACAGCGCCGAGCCGGAGAGCGAGTCCGCCTGCGGCCTGGCTGAGGCTTTGACAGAGCGTTACCGGGTGCCCTGTCTGGCACTCAACTGCCAGCAGATGTCGGAGGCGGACATCCACCGGGTGATGAAGACCGTGCTCTATCAGTTTCCGCTCAACGAGCTCTCGCTGTGGCTGCCCTCCTGGGCGGAGGCGCTGCCGGAGGAGAGCGAGCTGAAAAAGACTCTCTACGGTATGCTCCTGGACGCCTGCGAGCATATGAACGCCCTGCAGGACGCCTACAGCTGCATGGACGCGCTCAACGAAAGCGAGCTTATCCACGATGCCCACATCCGATCCGCCCAGGCCGGCACCGGCACGGCCGCCGCTGTCATTGAGCTGGAGCAGTCTCTTTACTATCGCACCATCAGCGAGCAGTCCGGGTTTGAGATACGGGACGACGGGGATCTGATGGATCTGCTCCAGTCGCTCAAGAGCGTGAAAACGGAGTATGACCATGTGCACGAGGCCCTGGAGCAGGCCCGCGAAACGGGCTATGGCGTCATCATGCCCGGCCCGGAGGAGCTGGAGCTGCAGGAGCCCCAGATCGTGAACCGTGGCGGCCGCTACAGCGTGCGTCTGAAGGCCAGCGCCCCTGCCATACATCTCTTCCGCACCCAGGTGGAGACCGAGGTCTCGCCCGCAGTGGGAGGGGAGAAGGCGTCCGAGCAGATCGTCAGCTTCCTTTTGCAGGGCTTTGACGGGGACGTCAACCGCATCTGGCAGTCCAACATCTTCGGCAAATCCCTCTACGACATCGCGGAGGAAGGACTGGCCACCAAACTGCAGCGTATGCCGCCCAATATACGCAACCGCCTGCGGGGCACCATCCAGAAGTTCGTCAACGACGGCGGCTACAGTCTGATCTGCATCGTGATATAAAATGTGATTTCTATTATTGCGCGCATACGCTGATCCGAGGTATAATGTCTCAAGGGCGTTATACCTCGTTTTATTGCCAGCATACCCGTCCCAGCGGCTGCATAGATTGCACCGAGGTGGAGCGGATGGAAGATAAGCGCGTGATAAAATGGTGGTATCCCTTGGCTGCGGCGGTGCTGCTGGCCGTGCTGGCTCTGGCCGGGCAGGGCGCAGACCGGCAGACGGAGGCGGCCGCGGAGCCGCCTGTGCTCGTCATCGACGCCGGCCACGGCGGCGCCGACGGCGGAGCGGTAGCGGCGGACGGAACGCTGGAGAGCGATATCAATTTGGACATCGCTCTGCGCCTGGAGGCGCTGGCCCAGTTCTGGGGCATACGGCCCGTTATGACCCGCACGGGGGCGGACATCGCCTATCCGTCCCAGGCCGGTACCATCGCTGCCAAAAAGGTGGCCGATCAGCACGCCCGGGTGGGGCTTATCAACAACACCCCCGGCGCCATCGTGCTGAGCATCCACCAGAACATCTATCCCGCCGCCGCGCCCCACGGCATCCAGGTCTTTTACGGCGGGGCGTCCGGCAGCGGCGAGCTGGCGGAGCTGATGCAGAGCCATCTCACCGCGCAGCTGTGCCCGGACAACCGGCGGGTGGCATCGCCGGCGGATAAGGGCATCTACCTGATGCAGAAGGTCAACTGTCCCGCCGTGCTGGTGGAGTGCGGTTTTCTTTCCAATCCGGGGGATTTGGCCAATCTGCGTACCGACACATACCGGATGAAGCTGGCGGCGGTGCTGCTGGCGTCCTATCTGCAATACACAAGAGGAACGGTGACATGAAGGAAAAAACTGTGTTTTTCTGCTCCGCCTGCGGGTATGAGACCTCCCGCTGGCAGGGACAATGCCCCAGCTGCCGGGCCTGGAACACGCTGGTAGAGGCCCCCGCCGCGCCAAAGGCGGCGGAGAAGGCCCGCCCTGTGCGCCGGGCCATGCCCCGGAAGCTGGCGGAGCTTGACGAGACAGATGAACTGCGGTTTTCCACAGGCATCCGGGAGCTTGACCGGGTGTTGGGCGGCGGCGCGGTGCGGGGCTCCATCGTCCTGTTCGGCGGGGCGCCGGGCATTGGCAAATCCACGCTGCTGCTCCAGGCCTGCGGCAGCATCGCCCCCGGGGAGACGATCTTATACGTCACCGGCGAGGAAAGCGAGCACCAGCTGAAAATGCGGGCCCAGCGTCTTTCTGTGGCGCGGGACGATCTGCACGTGCTGGCGGGAACGGATATCAACGACGTGATCGCCGCCATAGAGGAACTGGAGCCGGAGATCGTCATCCTCGACTCCGTGCAGACGGTATACGACCCCAGTCTCAACACTGCCCCCGGCAGCGTGGGCCAGGTCAAGCAGTGCGCCATGGAACTGATGCAGCTGGCCAAGAGCTCCGGTTTCACCGCCTTCGTGGTAGGGCACGTGAACAAGGAGGGGGCCATCGCCGGACCAAAGGTGCTGGAGCACATGGTGGACTGCGTGCTGTACTTTGAGGGCGACGGAAGCTTGAGCTACCGCATCCTCCGGGCGGAGAAGAACCGTTTCGGCTCCACCAACGAGATCGGCGTGTTTGAGATGCGCCGGGAGGGTCTGCGGGAGGTGCCCAATCCCTCGGAGGTCATGCTGGCCGGCCGGCCGGTGGGCGTGCCGGGCACCTGCGTGGCCTGCGTGATGGAGGGCAGCCGCCCCATCCTGGCGGAGGTCCAGGCGCTGCTGACGCCCACGGGCTTCTCCGCGCCCCGGCGCACCTCCAACGGCGTAGACTACAACCGGCTCTATCTGCTGCTGGCGGTGCTGGAAAAGCGGGGCGGCATGAACGTGAACGCCTGCGACGCCTATATGAACGTGGTGGGCGGCCTGACCCTGGA
>CANQDL010000067.1 GCA_947591105.1 uncultured Oscillospiraceae bacterium | reverse complement strand
TTTGTAGTGCCCTTTCCTTACCTGCACTTTTTCTTCATTTTGGGCTTGACTTTTTATTCGCAGGCTCCTTGTTTTTTGGAAGCTCCCGGCGGCGGTGGGCGTTAAGTTTATCAGCTCAACCGTGGAGCACTTTCTTATCCCGTCCCGCTCTTGTGTGGCCTTCTTGGTTCGGCTGGCTTCTCGCCCTACCCGTTTTTCGTGTCCCGCAGTTCTCACCGCCTGGATCGTCTTTCCCGGGGCCTCCCCGTCTGCCTTCGCCTGGGGGCTTTCCTTTGATGATCTTATTGTAGCATATCTAAGCATAGATAACAATTGGCAAAGGCCACAAATATCTACGCTTAGATTTGTGTATAATTTATCTAGGCACAGATTGATTTGTGTGCTATAATATGGCTATACTAGGGGGAGTGGGAACGACATGGCCAGCCCCCGGAGGGGGACAGATATGGCAGAAAAGACAGAGGCCCAGAAGAAGGCCCAAAAGAAGTACATGGAGAGGTTTGCCATAGCCCGGGTCAGACTGCCCATAGAAAAATACGGACACATACAGGCCCATGCAGATGCTCACGGGGAGAGCGTAAACGGCTTTATCACCCGGGCCATAGATGAAACCATCGAGCGGGACACAGAAGGAGGTGTCGCAAATGAGTGAGAAGGAACGGGCGGCGGCGCTGCTGGAGATGGTGCCAGACTATAAGCTGGGCTATGTGATCGCGTATCTTCAGGGGCTCACGGCTGACGAGGCCGCGGACGATGCTTTCTGCCTGGATATGTACCACGAGTATCTGAGGGATCCGGAGCGGGGCGATATGGTGCCGCTTGCCGATGTGCTGAAAGAGTGCGGAGTGTCCCCGGATGAACTATGAGATCGTGATCGAGCGCAAGGCTCTGAAGTTCATCAACCGGCAGCCGGCGGATCAAAAGCGCCGCATCCTGTCTGCCATCTATAAGCTGCCTGATGCAGGCGACAGGAAGCAGCTGGCCAGAGAGGATGGAGTATTCAGGCTCAGGGTCGGCGATTACAGGGTGATCTACACAGTGGACAATGGACGCCTGATCGTGGATGTTGTAGCGGCCGGCCCGCGGGGGCAAGTATATAAGCGCCTTTGATAAGGAGAGCGGGACAGGTTCTTTCCTGTCCCGCTCCTTTGCCTCTGTGAGGCTGTGGGCGGCCCGCTGCGGGGTCGTTTAGGTGAATGGAATTGCCCTCCCCCCATAAAAGAACGCAACGTTACAACCACAACACCGCCGCACATCATCCAAAAAATACAAATGTCTCACGCATGACCCCCCTACCCGTAATTTTTCAACGTTGAAAAAACTATCCTTGCTTTATCCCCTACTACCCCTACTTTTACCCCTTACAGAATTTAATTGGGTTTTACGCCGTTTTCTGAAAAACGCGCAAACCATTGAAAACAGGGCATTTTTACTCACGGCATTGAACGCCGTTTTCCGCGGTTTTCCGGTGGCGGATAAGTTCGAGTCTTGTATCGTCCACCACCACATCGAAATGCTCCTGAAGACGATGATGGCTAAGCCATTCTTCGCCGGTCAGGGGCGTTTCTCCTTTTCCCCAGCGCAGAAAATTGCTCCAATCGGCAAAGCGGAAGTTTGCGAGGAAGTTTATTATGCGTACAAGAGAAGAAACTGTGAGCGGTTTTTACGACCAATACGACGAGGACGGACGGCTGAGCAGGACTCGGCACGGCCAGCTTGAGCACACGATCACGATGACCTATATCCACCGATACGCGGCCAAAGGTTCCAAGATCCTTGAGATCGGCGCAGGAACCGGCAGGTACTCCATTGCTCTTGCCAAAGAGGGAATGGATGTGACGGCTGTTGAGCTGGCCGAGAGCAACCTGGCGGTTCTCGGGAAAAACAGCAGGGGAATGGAGAATATCACTTCCTATCAGGGGGATGCCACAGACCTTGGCCGGTTTGCCGACAACTCCTTTGATGTCACGCTGTCCCTCGGCCCCATGTATCACCTGTATGAAGCGGATGACGTGGATCGTGCGATCAACGAGGCGATCCGGGTCACAAAGCCGGGCGGAGTGATATTTTTCGCTTTTATCTCTGTGTTTGCCATCCGAGGCGTGCAATATTGAAATAGCTCTCCATGCACAGGAGAGTCTTTGGGATGGCGATAGCGCCAATAGATCCCTGTCTGTCGGGAAATAGCAAAATCGGGCGGGACGGTCAACGGTCACGATGAACGGCGCTTGCGCGCCGCCGTTGACAGCCCCGCCCGGTTTTGTTTTATGAGGATCATGCGTTTTTTGCTTAAAAATTGACCGGAAGGGCCCGTGTAAGCGTATATACAGTGAAAGGAGGGAAGGCGCATGGAAAAATCGCCGGCGCGGCCGGCCAGTGACCTGGAGTCGGCTGTGCACAGCTACGGGGATCTGCTGTTCCGGCTTTGCCTGGTCATGCTGGGCAGCGACGCGGACGCGGAGGACGCCGTACAGGAGACCATGTTGAAATACCTGCAAAAGGCGCCATCCTTTGCGAGTGCCGGACACGAGAGAGCCTGGCTCATTACCGTCGCGAAAAACCAGTGCCGGGATATGCTCCGTTCCAGACGGCGGCGGCAGGAACTCTGCCTCGCCTATGGGGAGGATGTCCCGGGGGAGATCGGTGACAGCGGGATCATGGATGCGCTCATGGCTCTGCCGGAGAAATACCGCCTTGTGCTTACGCTGTATTACGTGGAGGAATGCTCTATTGAGGACATCGCCCACGTCATCCGGCGGACGCCGTCGGCGGTGAAAATGCGGCTGCAAAAGGGCAGAAAGCTTTTGCAGGAAGAGTATCGGAAGGAGGAACGATGATATGGACGTAGGGGATCTGAAAACGACACTTGGAACGGTGAAAATGCCCCCGCAGATGGGGGAGCGGATCATCAAAAACTGCAAGGCGGCAGAGCGGATGAAGAGGGAAACGCGCAAAACGGGCGGCGTAAGCCGTGTCTTTCTGAAACGGCCGATCCTGGCCACAGCGGCTGTTTTCATCCTCGCCGTGCTTACCGCCGTGGGCGCGGCGGCAGCGGCCGGCTATTTCAGGGACGTGGTCAGAGGGGACGGGGCCGTTGTAGGAACGGCGTATGAGCAGGCCACGGACGAGATACAGGTGCGCGCCGCGGTCAGCGGAGAGGATCTGCTGGTCACTGTGACGCAGCTGTGCCCCGACAGACCGCCGTACAGTGAGTGCGAGCAGTTCGCCATCGGCGACTACCAGATCGAGGATATGTCCCAAACTGTGATCAGAGAGCACGGGCAGACGGAAGCCTGCCCCGTCAGCGGCGGGCAGGCGCAATTGAAAATATCTCTGGCGGGAATGGACAGGGGAAGCTATAAGCTAATCATACGCCAGTTTGTGGGCAGCAAAAAGGCCGACCAGCCCCTGAAGATCAGCGGGACGTGGGCGTGCGAATTTGCGTTCTGATAAAGTAAACGTCCCCGGACGCACATGTCCGGGGACATTTTGTCCGCTGTCAGCGGGGGGACACCGGCAGCTGGATGATCTGCAGGCCCTGGTGATTGGCATAGAGCATAGTGCTTCTGGTGCCGCCGGGCGCGCCGTTATAAACGGCCACCAGCACCTGGGAGGCGTCCACCATATAGCGGTTGCGATCCATCATGCAGTCGGGGGTGTAGTTTTGGTGGAGCACCGTGCACGTATCGCACTCCTCGGCCAGGCGGCTGTAGCGCCGCTGCCACTGTGCCGGCCAGCGCTGCTCCTGGCCGGAGAAGGGGATGGCGGCCTCCAGGGTCACGTCCGGATGCTCGTCCCGCAGGGCCACCACCGCCTCGCCGAAATAGGTATCCGCGCCGGTGGCCATCCCGCAGATGAAATGGCGAATGCCCCCGGCGTAGAGACTGACCAGCACGTCCCATATGGCCGCCTTCAGCCGCAGGCAGGCCGGGTCGCGCTCGTTGTCGCGCCAAGGGAGTTTTTCGGCCCGATGGCCGGTAAAGCAGCATGTTTTTTCCCGTTCCATGTTTCTATTATGGCACAGGCGGCGGGCAGTTGCAACGAAAATCGGCCATGCGAAAAATTTTTTGCCCATCGGTGAAAGAAAGCCGGAAAAGTTGGCATAATAGTGCTGTACTATAATAATAATCAACGGAGGCAAAAAGATGAAAAGCATCTTATCCACACTGCTTGCGGCCGCGCTGCTGATCGCGATGCTGGGCGGCTGCGCGCGGGATATGAGCGGCGAAAACCGCGCCACGCCCACACCTGCCGCTACGGCCACCCCTGCGCCCACCGCGACGGCCGCTCCCACCGATGGCGCTGTCGAGGATACGGACGGCACCGCCGACGGCGTGATCGACGAGGGCAAGGACGCCATTGACGGCGTGGTAGGCGCCGGGGAGGACGCCGTGAACGACATCGTGGACGCCGGCGAGGACATCGTGGACGATGTGACCGGCGCGGACGAGACACAGGCGCCCACAGCCACCCCAAAGGCAACGGAGAAGCCCTGAACGGAACGCAGCCCGGCATGACCGGGCTGCGCTGGAAAGTGCAGAGAAAAACCCCGGCGCAACAGCGCCGGGGTTTTACGTTTCGGAAAAGCTCTTCGATCAAAGGAAGTTCAAAGCCAGGGTCAGCAGCACGAACACGATGGCGACCCACTTGGTCATCTTGGCCAGCTTGGCGTCCCAGGTCTTGGCCTTGCTCTTGGTCAGAAAGGTATCCGCGCCGCCGGCGATGGCGCCGGACAGGCCGGAGCGCTTGCCGCTCTGGAAGAGGATGACCACGATGAGAAACAGGCAGGCAATGAGATCCAATATAGAAAGCGCAATAGTCATGACATTTTCACCCTTTATCAAAATTCGCCCCATTAATATAGCATACATGTTCCGTGAAATCAAGGCTTTTTTGACCAAATTTCCCGTTTTTCAGGCGGCGGCTTGTGAAAAGCGGGCGGATGCTATATAATTTAATTGTAAAGCAACTGCCGCGGGGGCGAGAAATGGATCTTCTCTATCTGGACAAGCGCATAGCGGTGTGCATAAAGCCGGTGGGCGTGCTGTCCACCGATGAGCCGGGGGGAATGCCGGCGCTTTTGCGGCAGGCCCTGGGGGACGAGAACGCCTGCGTGCGCACCGTACACCGGCTGGATCGGGTGGTAGGCGGCGTGATGGTGTTCGCCCGATCGGCGCGGGCCGCGTCGGAGCTGGGCCGGCAGATGCAGCAGGGGCAGTTTCAAAAGGAATACCTGGCTGTGATCCACGGCCGTCCCGTACCGGAGGCAGGGAGGATGGAGGATCTGCTGCGCCGGGACAGGTATGACCACAAGACATACGTTGTCCAGGAGCCGGGCAGGGACGTGCGGCCGGCGGCGCTGACGTATACGTGCCTGAAAAGCGCGGAGGAGATGAGCCTTGTGTCCGTCCGTCTGCTCACCGGGCGCACGCACCAGATACGCTGCCAGTTCGCCAGCCGGGAAATGCCCCTTGTGGGGGACAGAAAATACGGCTTGCAGGCGGACGAGTGCCCCATCGCCCTGTGGTCGCATAAAATCCGGTTTATCCATCCGGAGACAGGCGAGGAAATGGAGTTTATGCGTCAGCCGCCGGATATTTACCCGTTTTCGCTGTTTTTTCCAGAAAAATAGGTGAATATTATTCGGAACAATACATTATTAAATTAAGCGATATACGCAGGATTTTGCGTATCACTCATTTTAGCTGGGCGGGACTGATCCCAAAGCACTCCCGGAAGGCCCGGAAGAAGGTGGAGTATTCCTCAAAGCCGCTGTCGGCGGCGGCCTTGTTGGCGCTGACGCCTCTGCGGATGAGCTGGGCGGCGTAGAGAAGCCGCCGCTGGCGCACGTAGGCGTGCACGGTGCTGCCGGTCTGGGCCTTGAAAAGGCGCATGAAGTGGTATTTGCTCAAATAGACCCGCTCCGCCAGCGCCTCCACCGTCAGCTCCTTGCCCAGGTTTTCGTTGATGTAAGAGAGCGTTCGCGCGATCTTGGGGTCATACTGGGGGGCGGGCGCCTGCTGCACGGCCCCGCTGCTGCGGCTGATCCGATTGACAAGAATGAGAAGCTGTGCGATGAAGGTGTCCCGCAGGGCCTGTGCGCCGAATTTTTCGTCCCCGGCGGAGCTGTCCAGGGCGGGGATGAGGCCGGACAGGGCCTGGATCTCCTCCTGGCCCGGCGCCAGCAGATACTGCCCCTGCTTGTCGGCGGTGTCAAAGCAGTCCATCAGGCCCGCCTCGGGCAGGGCGCGTTCAATATACTGTCTGTCCAGATATACGATCACCCGCTCATAGGGCTGGGACTGGTCGATGAGCGCCTTGTGGATCACGTGGTGGCCGATGAGCAGCACGTCCCACGGCCGCAGGGAATAGGTCATCCGCTCCACCAGATAGTCCACCCGGCCGGACAGCAGGATCACGATCTTGTCAAACTCATGAAAATGGAAGTCCCGTTCCTGGCCGGCGGTGTCCCGCAGATGGAAGTAGTGATAGTTCTCCCGCAGGTAACCCTCCCGGCTGTAGCTGCCCTCTCTGTGCATCGGCCCGCTCCTTTCTGTGGTATGTGGTTATCATACAGCATGATTTGCAATCTTTCAACCTTTTCTGTTTGCACCCTTGCAAATTTGCCGTCCGCATCCCCGGGCGGCGGATTTGTGTGGGGCTGAAAAACTTTTTTTGCAAAATATTGCTCTTTTTTCGCCGGGGATACCATTAAATAATTACAAAAAGTTACGATTTTTCCAGTGTTTTCAAGGGTTTGCGGGTTTTTCAGCTGTTACAAAATATTGAAAGAATGGGTATTGACAGGCACAAGATGTTGTGCTAGTATAGCTTTCACCGACGTTATGTAACCGCGAAAGGCTTAGACAGGCCGGAGGAGAAGGGGATAAGAAAGATGAAGATCATCAAGAGAAACGGTTCGGAGGTCACCTTCGATATCACAAAGATCATCGCGGCCATCACCAAGGCCAACGAGGTGGTGGACGAGGATCTGCGCATGACCGCCACGCAGATCCATCGGATCGCGGATTCTGTGGAGAAGGCGTGTGTGGAGCTGGGTCGTTCTCCCTCGGTAGAGGAGATCCAGGACATGGTGGAGGAGCAGATCATGGCCCACGGCGCCTACGAGGTGGCCAAGCGGTACATCACCTACCGCTATACCCGCTCCCTTTACCGCCAGGCCAACACCACAGACAACAAGATCCTGACCCTCATCGAGTGCAACAACGAGGAGGCCAAGCAGGAGAACTCCAACAAGAACCCGGTGGTCAACTCCACCCAGCGGGACTATATGGCCGGCGAGGTGAGCCGGGACATCACCAACCGCCTGCTCCTGCCCAAGGAGATCGTGGACGCCCACGAGGAGGGCATCATCCACTTCCACGACACGGACTATTACGCCCAGCACATGCACAACTGCGACCTGGTGAACCTGGAGGACATGCTCCAGAACGGCACCGTCATCACCGACACCCTCATCGAGCGGCCCCACTCCTTCGCCACCGCCTGCAACATCGCCACCCAGATCGTGGCCCAGGTGGCCTCCAACCAGTACGGCGGCCAGTCCATCTCCCTGGCCCACCTGGCCCCCTTCGTCCAGGTCAGCCGGGAGAAGATCCGCGCCATCGTCCGGGACGAGATCAGCACTCTGGGCGTCATCCCCACCACCGAGCAGGTGGACCAGATCGTGGAAAAGCGCCTGCGGGAGGAGATCCGCCGGGGCGTGCAGACCATCCAGTATCAGGTGGTGACGCTGCTGACCACCAACGGACAGGCTCCCTTCGTCACCGTGTTCATGTATCTGAACGAGGCCAAGAGCGAGCAGGAGAAGAAGGACCTGGCGATCATCATCGAGGAAACGCTTCTGCAGCGGTACGAGGGCGTGAAGAACGAGCAAGGCATCTGGGTCACTCCCGCCTTCCCCAAGCTCATCTATGTGCTGGAAGAAGATAACGTGGACGAGGGTACGCCTTACTATTACCTGACGAAGCTGGCGGCCAAGTGCACCGCCAAGCGGATGGTGCCCGACTACATCTCCGAGAAGAAGATGCTGGAGCTGAAGGGCGACGTGTACACCTGCATGGGCTGCCGCAGCTTCCTGACCCCGGATCGCTTCACCGACGCCGGCGTGGGCAACATCGCCAACGCGGGCAACTACGAGCCGGGCAAGCACAAGTACTACGGCCGGTTCAACCAGGGTGTGGTCACCATCAATCTGCCGGATGTGGCCCTGTCCTCCGGAGGCAATCTGGAGAAGTTCTGGAAGATCTTCGACGAGCGGCTGGAGCTGTGCCATCGGGCCCTGCGCTGCCGTCATGAGCGGCTCAAGGGCACTCTTTCCGACGCAGCACCCATCCTGTGGCAGTACGGCGCTCTGGCCCGCCTGCAGAAGGGCGAGCCCATCGACAAGCTGCTGTACAATGGCTACTCCACCATCTCCCTGGGCTATGCCGGCCTTTATGAGTGCGTCAAGTTCATGACCGGCAAGAGCCACACCGACCCCTCCGCCACGCCCTTCGCGCTGGATATCATGCAGCGCATGAACGACATGTGCAAGAAGTGGAAGACGGCGGAGAACATCGACTACTCCCTGTACGGCACGCCTCTGGAGAGCACCACCTATAAGTTTGCCAAGTGCCTGCAAAAGCGTTTCGGCATCATCGAGGGCATCACGGACAAGGGCTATATCACCAACTCCTACCACGTGCACGTGACGGAGAAGATCGACGCCTTCACCAAGCTGAAGTTCGAGGCCCAGTTCCAGCACCTGTCTCCCGGCGGCGCCATCAGCTATGTGGAGGTGCCGGACATGCAGAACAACCTGGAGGCCGTGCTGCAGGTCATGCGCTTCATCTACGACAACATCATCTACGCCGAGCTGAACACCAAGAGCGACTACTGCCAGGTGTGCGGCTGGGACGGGGAGATCGAGATCGCCGAGGACGACGGCAAGCTCATCTGGCGCTGCCCCCGCTGCGGCAACACCGACCAGAGCAAGATGAATGTGGCCCGGCGCACCTGCGGCTACATCGGCACCCAGTTCTGGAACCAGGGCCGTACCCAGGAGATCAAGGATCGGGTACTGCACCTGTAAGAAGCATACGAAAGCCGCCGGCCGTTCCGGAAGGAATCCGCCGGCGGCTTTTTGGCTTCGCCGGGGTTGCATTGTGCCGGGGGATGATGTATTATAACGGAAAGGAGCGGCGTGGGCTGCGGCGATTTTCCACGCACGCGGGAGCGTGAGATCATGTATTACGGAGAGATAAAAAACTGCGATATCGCCAACGGCATCGGCGTGCGGGTGACCCTGTTCGTCTCCGGCTGCACCAACCGGTGCCCCGGCTGTTTTCAGCCCCAGACATGGGATTTCGATTACGGCGAGCCCTTTACGTCCGAGACGGAGGAGAAGCTGCTGGATATGCTCTCGCCCGGATTCATCAACGGTCTGACCCTGCTGGGGGGCGACCCCTTTGAGCCGGAGAACCAGCGGGCGCTGACACCCTTTCTGTACCGGGTGCGGCAGCGGTACCCTGAAAAGACCGTGTGGGCCTTCACCGGATTTCTCTATGAGGATCTGCTGCGGGACGGCAGTCACCCCCGGTGTGAGGTCACCGACAATATGCTGGATCTCATCGACGTGCTGGTGGACGGGCCCTTTATTGAGCGGCTCAAGGACATATCCCTCCGGTTCCGGGGCTCCTCCAATCAGCGGCTGATCGACCTGAACAAGACCCGCGACAGCGGCCAGATCGTCCTGTGGAATGACTGACAGCTTCCGGCTTCCCTCTCGGGAGGCCGGTTTTTATAGGAGAAAGCGTATGCAGAATTATCTGGAAAAAGAGCAGACATTGCTGACAAGCAAGCTGGATTATGCCGGAAAGCTGCGGCCGGCGGGACTGCTGGATCTGTTTATGGATCTGGCGGCGGAGCAGGCGGAGCGCATGGGTGTGGGATATGAGGATATGCTCGCCCACCGGGCCTTCTGGCTGGCGGTGCGCACCCGGATACGCATCTACAAGACCCCCGGGATGCTGGATCAGGTGCGTGTCAAGACCTGGCCGGGCACGCCGGGACAGGTCAAGTGCAACCGGTATTATACCCTGACCCGGGACGGCGAGACGCTGGCCGAGGGCCGCACGGAGTGGGTGGCCCAGAATATCGACACCGGCCGGGTGCTGAAGATCGACGCCTACGGCTATCCCGCCGGGCTTGTGCCCCTGCCGGAGAGAGTGTGCGACGAGCCCTTCACCCGGTTTCATGAGAAGCCGGAGCCGGCAAATCTGCACGCCTGCTATACCGTCTGCTCCCGGGACATCGACACCGGCCGGCACATGAACAACGTGGCCTATGTGCATATGCTCATGGGCACGTTCACCGTCGCCGAGCTGGAGAGTATGGACATCGCCGAGATAGAGGTGGCCTACAGCGCCGCCTGCCGGGAGGGAGAGGAGCTGGCCATATACCGCCGCCGGGATGAGGAGGGCTTCCACTTTCTGATCCAGAAGCCCGACGGCACCGCCGCGGTGCAGATGGCCGTCCGGCTGCGGAAATGACAGGAGAGAAAGCCATGAGGGATATCCAAAAGTTTCGCGGGTGCCTTATAGGCGGCGCGGCCGGGGACGCGCTGGGTTACCCGGTGGAGTTTATGAGCATCGGCGGGATCGTGAGCCGCTGGGGCAGGCATGGCATCCGGGAGTACGCGCTGACCGGCGGTGTGGCCCAGATATCGGACGACACCCAGATGACCCTGTTCACCGCCGCGGGACTTCTCACCGGCGCGGCCAGGGGCGGGCTGCTCCTGCCGGCGGTGGCAAACAGCTATCAGGACTGGCTGCGCACCCAGACCGGGGAGCGCTTTTCTCCCGGAGAGCGGCCCTGCGCCTGGCTGGTAAACGTGCCCGGGCTCTGGTCTCGCCGGGCGCCGGGAAACACCTGTATGGGCGCGCTGCTCCAGGGCCATCCCGTCGAGGAGAGCAAGGGCTGCGGCGGCGTCATGCGGGTGGCGCCGGTGGGACTCTATCTGCCGGGACGGCCGGGCTGTTCCCAGGATGAGGCGGATCTTTTCGCCGCGCAGGCTGCCGCGCTGACCCACGGAAGCGACCTGGCCTATTTGCCGGCGGCCATGCTGGCCCATATGGTGGGCCGGCTTGTCTACAGTGAGACGAATCCCGCCGACGCGGCGGAGGATGCCCTGGCGGCGGTGGAACGGCTGTTTCCGGAAACGCCCCATCTTGGCCAGTTCACCGCCCTTATGGAGAAGGCCATGACCCTGGCCCGCGCCGGGGAGAAGGACTTGAAGGCCATCGACGCCCTGGGGGAGGGCTGGTATGGCGACGAGGCGCTGGCCATCTCGGTGTTCTGCGCGCTCAAATACAGCGGCGAGCTGGAAAAGGCCCTGACCGCCGCCGTGAATCACAGCGGCGACAGCGACTCCACCGGCGCCATCACGGGCAATATTCTGGGGGCGTACCTGGGACTGGACGCCGTACCCGGCAAATTTACCAAGGATCTGGAGCTGAAGGACGTCATCCTGGAGGTGGCGGACGATCTGTACAGAGCCGCCTGCGGCACAATCGATCCCGACGCGGACAGCGCGTGGAGAGAGAAGTACGTGGATGCGGCCTATAGAGGCCCCGGCGCGTGAGCGGGCGGTTGGAAAGAGGAACATATAGGGTATGTACAAGCTTTTGAAACAGGTGGAGGGCCGCGCCCGCCGGGGGGAGTTCATCACGCCCCACGGTGCCGTGCAGACCCCGGCCTTCATGAACGTGGGCACGGCGGCCGCCATCAAGGGGGGCCTGTCGGCCAAGGATCTGGAGGATATCGGCTGCCAGGTAGAGCTTTCCAACACCTACCACCTGCACGTCCGGCCCGGGGACGAGCTCATCCGGGACATGGGCGGGCTGCACAAGTTCATGGGCTGGCGGGGCCCCATCCTCACCGACAGCGGCGGGTTTCAGGTGTTTTCCCTGGCCGGCCTGCGGAAGATCACCGAAGAGGGGGTGTCCTTCCAGAGCCACGTGGACGGCCGGCGGCTGTTCATCGGCCCGGAGCAGAGTATGCGCATCCAGGCCAATCTGGGCAGCGACGTGGCCATGGCCTTTGACGAGTGCGTGAAGATCCCC
>CANQDL010000066.1 GCA_947591105.1 uncultured Oscillospiraceae bacterium | reverse complement strand
TCAAAAGACCTCTCGAAAGTCTGCAAACCCGCATAAATACTGGGTTTTTACGACTTCTCAACTTATTCCCACTCCACGGTGGCGGGGGGTTTGGAGGTGATGTCGTAGACGATGCGGTTGATGCCGGGGACCTCGTTGACGATGCGGGTGGAGACGGTGTCCAGCACGTCGTAGGGGATGCGGGCCCAGTCGGCGGTCATGAAGTCCGAGGTGACCACGCTGCGCAGGGCCAAGGTGTAGTCGTACGTCCGGCCGTCGCCCATGACGCCCACGGAGCGCATGTTGGTCAGCACCGCGAAGTACTGGTTCATCGTCCCCTCCAGGTGGGCCTTGGCGATCTCGTCCCGGAAGATGAAATCCGCCTGCCGCAGGGTGTCCAGCTTGGGCTTGGTCACCTCGCCGATGATCCGGATGGCCAGGCCCGGGCCGGGGAAGGGCTGGCGCATGACCAGATACTCCGGCAGGCCCAACTCCCGGCCCAGCTGCCGCACCTCGTCCTTGAAGAGCAGCCGCAGCGGCTCGATGATCTCCTTGAAATCCACGGTGTCCGGCAGGCCGCCCACATTGTGGTGGCTCTTGATGACGGCGGCGTCGCCGGTGCCGGACTCCACCACGTCCGGGTAGATCGTGCCCTGCACGAGAAAGTCCACCTTCCCGATCTTCCGGGACTGCTCCTCAAAGACGCGGATGAACTCCTCGCCGATGATCTTGCGCTTGCGCTCCGGCTCGGACACCCCGGCCAGCTTTTCCAGGAAGCGGGCCTCGGCGTTCACGCGGACGAACCGGATGGGCCAGGGGGCAAAGGCGGCCTCCACCTGGTCGCCCTCGTCCTTGCGCATCAGGCCGTGATCCACGAACACACAGGTGAGCTGGCTGCCCACCGCCTCGGCCAGCAGGGCGGCCGCCACGGAGGAATCCACCCCGCCGGACAGGGCCAGCAGCACCTTGCCGCCGCCTACCTTCTGGCGGATGGCGGCGATGGCGGCGTTTTTATAGTCGCCCATCGTCCATGCGCCGTGGGCGTGGCAGACCTCGTACAGGAAGTTGCGGAGCATCTGGCTGCCGTATTCGGTGTGATTGACCTCCGGGTGGAACTGCACCCCGTAAAAGCCCCGGGCCTGGTCGCAGATGGCCACGTTGGGGCAGTTGTCGCTGTGGGCCGCCAGGGCGAAGGACGCCGGCACCCGGGCCATATAGTCACCGTGGCTCATCCAGGTGACGCTCTGGCCGGGCAGATCCTTGAACAGGGGGCAGGAGGTGTCGAAATAGGTGTGGGTCTTGCCGTATTCCCGGGCGGCGTCATCCTGGGCCGGGGTGACCTGGCCGCCCAGATGGTGGGCCATGAGCTGGCAGCCATAGCAGATGCCCAGGATGGGCACCCCCAGCCGGAAGATCTCCGGATCTACCTGGGGGGCACCGGGGACGTAGACGCTGCTGGGCCCGCCGGTGAAGATGATGCCGATGGGATCAAAGGCCCGGATCTCGTCCAGGGTGATGGTGTAGGGCCGCAGCTCGCAGTACACGTGCTGCTCACGCACACGCCGGGCGATGAGCTGGTTGTACTGGCCGCCGAAGTCGATGATGAGCACTGCCTCGCGTTTCATAAGCTACCTCTCTCGTCAGATGTCATATGTACGGATGATCTTCTCGGCGATGGTTCGGCGCGTGACGCACCGATCCATGGCGTTTTTCTCAATAAAGCGGTGGGCCTGCTTCTCGGTCATTTTGAACCGCTGTATCAGCAGCAGCTTCGCCCGGCTGACAAGGCGCATCTCGTCCATCTTGGCCTGCAGATCCTCCGCCCGGGTGGCCAGCTGGTGCATCCGCTGGGAGACGGTGGCCATCATGCCCAGGCTCTGCTTGAGCAGCGAGGGGTCTACCGGGCTTTGCAGGGTCATGAAGCCGTGCTCGTCCGCAAAGGCGGCCACGGCGTCGAACCGATCCTTTTCCGCCAGCAGCAGCACCCCGGTCAGGCCGTTCTCCGCCGCGCAGGATGCCAGCCGGGCGCCGTCGTCGACGGGGACGCAGTCGTCGATGACCACCACGTCGTACACCGCCTCACCCAGCACATAGGGCGCCTCCAGCGCGGAGCAGACGTTCAGCTCCGGGGCGAACCGGTCGGCGGGGAGGAAGGCGGCAAAGTGGGCCGCCGTATCCCGGGACTCGGTGATGAGCAGAAGGGAGGCATAGGGACGGGTCTGCACCATTATGCGCCTCCTTTCATAGCATGGCGGGAACGGGATATGGAATAATACGTGCGATTTATGCCGATTTTACTCACAAATGGCCCATTTGTCAATTTTCCGGGAAAGAATGGGGCATATGTCAATATCCCTCCCGGGGCGGGCGGGCGTTTTTGTGGGATTTGCCGACCGGCGGCCTCTTGACAGCGGGGGCGGAAGGAGAGTAAAATCGTAACTGTGAAACGGCAATGGCGTCGCGGATAGATCCCGTGCGTCCGTGGCCGTTTCTTTTTGTCTGTCCACATATAAATTGCGTCAATAAAGGAGAAGCAAACGTTATGAGCAATGTACCTGAGATCTTCGGCTCCATGGTGTTTTCCGACGCGGTCATGCAGGCCCGTCTGCCCCATGCGACGTACAAGCAGGTCATGCGCGCCATCCATGAGGATAAGCGCCTGACCCCCGAGATCGCCACGGTGGTGGCCACGGCCATGAAAAACTGGGCCGTGGAGAAGGGAGCCACCCACTTCACCCACTGGTTCCAGCCCATGACCGGCGTCACCGCGGAAAAGCACGACAGCTTTGTCCATCCCACCGGGGACGGCCGGGCCATTATGGAGTTCTCCGGCAAGGAGCTGGTGCAGGGCGAGCCTGACGCCTCCAGCTTCCCCTCCGGCGGCCTGCGGGCCACCTTTGAGGCCCGGGGCTACACCGCCTGGGATCCCACCAGCTATGCATTTGTGAAGGACGGGGTGCTGTACATCCCCACGGCCTTCGTCTCCTACACCGGCGAGGCCTTGGACAAAAAGACCCCCCTGCTGCGCTCCATGCAGGCGCTCAACAAGCAGGCGCTGCGCATCCTGCGCCTGTTCGGCGATACCGAGGTTGCCTCCGTGCGGGCCACGGCCGGCGCGGAGCAGGAGTATTTCCTGGTGGACAAGAGCGTCTACGACCGGCGGAAGGATCTGATCTATACCGGCCGTACCCTGTTCGGCGCCCGTCCCCCCAAGGGCCAGGAGATGGAGGATCACTACTTCGGCGCCATCAAGCCCCGGGTAGCGGCGTTTATGAAGGAGCTCAACGACGAGCTGTGGAAGCTGGGCGTGGTGGCCAAGACCGAGCACAACGAGGTGGCTCCGGCCCAGCATGAGCTGGCGCCGCTGTTTTCCACCGTGAACATCGCCGCCGACCACAACCAGCTGACCATGGAGATGATGCGCACGGTGGCCAAGCGCCACGGCATGGAGTGCCTGCTGCATGAGAAGCCCTTCGCAGGCGTGAACGGCAGCGGCAAGCACAACAACTGGTCCATCGCCACCGATACCGGCGAGAACCTGCTGGAGCCCGGCGACACCCCGGCGGAGAACGCCCAGTTCCTGCTGTTTCTGTGCGCGGTGCTCAAGGCGGTCAACGAGTACCAGGATCTGCTGCGTATCTCCGTAGCCACCGCCGGCAACGACCACCGTTTGGGCGCCAACGAGGCCCCTCCCGCCATCCTGAGCGTGTATGTGGGCGACGAGCTGGAGGCCGTGCTCAAGGCCATCATGAGCGGCGAGACGTACGCCGGCTCCGACAAGGAGGCCTTCAAGGTGGGCGTGAGCGTGCTGCCCCGGTTCCCCAAGGACTCCACCGACCGGAACCGCACCTCCTCCTTCGCCTTCACCGGCAACAAGTTCGAGTTCCGTATGCCCGGCTCCTCCCAGTCCATCTCCGAGGCCAACATCGTGCTCAACACCGCCGTGGCCGAGGAGCTGCGCCGGTTCGCTGACCGTCTGGAGGCCGCCGACGACTTTGACGCCGACCTGCACGATCTGATCCAGCAGACGGTGAAGGAGAACATCCGCATCGTCTTTAACGGCAACGGCTACGACGAGTCCTGGGTGAAGGAGGCCGAGCGCCGTGGGCTTTTGAACCTGCGCACCACCCCGGAGGCGCTGCCCTACTATCTGTCCGAGAAGAACATCCAGCTGTTCGAGGGCAACAGCGTGTTCACCGAGACGGAGATGCGGGCCCGCTACGAGATCATGCAGGAGAACTACGCCAAGACCATCCGCATCGAGGCCATGACCACCTCCGACATGGTCCGCAAGGACATCCTGCCGGCGGTGAGCGCCTACGGCGGAAAGCTGGCCCGGAGCCTGGCGGCCAAGCGGGATCTGGGTGAGGGCGTGGACGTGTCCTATGAGCTTGGCTCTCTCAAGCGCCTGTCCGAGCTGACGGCCATGACCAGCAAGGCTGTGGACGTGCTGGACGACGCGCTGGCGGAGTCCGCCGGCATCAGCGCGTGCGAGGAGCTTTCCAACTTCTGCCGGGACAAGATCTTTGCCACCATGAGCGAGCTGCGGATCTACGTGGACGAGATGGAGACCATCACCAGCGCCAAGTACTGGCCCTATCCCACCTACGGCGAGATGCTCTTTTCCGTGCGCTGAAAAGGGGCAGGAGGTATTGCTATGCTGACGATCCCAGAGGGATATAAGACCGTGCTGGACGTGTACGAGACCCAGCGGTGCATCGAATTCATCAAATCCCACTTCCAGAAGAATCTGGGGGCGGCGCTCAACCTGAAGCGGGTGTCCGCGCCGCTGTTCGTCCGGGCCGATACGGGCCTGAACGACGATCTCAACGGCGTGGAGCGGCCGGTGGGCTTCGACGTGCCCGCCACCGGCACGGGGGAGTACCAGATCGTCCACTCCCTGGCCAAGTGGAAGCGCTGGGCCCTGCGGGAGTATAACTTCCGGGTGGGCAACGGCCTGTATACCGACATGAACGCCATCCGCCGGGACGAGCCGGTGCTGGACAATCTGCACTCGGTGTATGTGGATCAGTGGGACTGGGAGAAGGTCATCACCGCCGAGGATCGGAACGTGGAGTACCTGAAGGCCACCGTGCAGCGGATCGTGGACGCCATCTGCATGACCTGCGACGAGGTGCGCTGGGCGTTCCCGGAGATCAAGACCCAGTTGAGCCGGGAGGTGACGTTCATCACCACCCAGGAGCTGGAGGATCTGTACCCGGCGCTCACCCCCTCCGAGCGGGAAAACGAGTTCACCAAGGCCCATGAGACGGTGTTTCTCATGCAGATCGGCAAAAAGCTCCGCTCCGGCAAGAGCCACGACGGCAGGGCCCCGGACTATGACGACTGGGAGCTGAACGGGGACATCATCTTCCGCAGCCACGTGCTGGATCGGGCCTTTGAGATATCCTCCATGGGCATTCGGGTCGATCCGGAGAGCCTGGATAAGCAGCTGACGGAGGCCGGGTGCGACAACCGCCGGGCGCTGCCCTTCCACAAGGCCCTGCTGGCGGGTGAGCTGCCCCTGTCCGTGGGCGGCGGCATCGGCCAGTCCCGGCTGTGTATGCTCCTCATGGGCTGCGCCCACATCGGCGAGGTGCAGTCCGGCGTGTGGGACGACGTCACGTACGCCGCCTGCCGCGCCGCGGGCATCAAGCTGCTGTAACGGCCACAATATAATATAAAAATCTCCCGCCGCGAGGCGGGAGATTTTTTTGTTCGGGTAGGGTCAGTCCTCTTCCGTGAGGGAGAACAGGGCGGCGGCGTCGCCCAGGCCGGCCTGGTCAAAGCAGCTGCCCAAGGTGATCTGCATGGCGTATTTGTCCCGGACGAGGTAAATAAACTGCATATAGATGGGCCTGTCCACCCCCAGAGAGGCGTCCGTATATTCCATGCGCAGGCAGGGGTGCTCCCGGCCGCAGAAGGTGACCGTGTCGGTGCATATCACGCCCCCCGGCAGACCCAGCTGCGTCAGATCGCCGCCATCCTCCACGCCCAGCTGGTGCAGGGCGATGGCGCACATGTCCTGCTCGTCCAGATACTGGCCCCAGTTGGACAGATACTCCACCACCATGTTACAGCTGACCAGACCGTCCTGCGTGGCGGCCGCCGCCACACAGGCGTTTTTGTCAGAGGAGAGAAACAGCTGCATATCCTGGGAAAAGCCCTCCAGAATGGGGTCTTCCACCGCGCCGGTCACCCGGTCATTCAGCGCCTGGTCGGACAGAAAGCTCCACCCCTCCGGCAGCGCGCAGGTCAGGCCAAAATAGTCGTTTGTGTACCGATCCCCGTCCACCAAACCGAAGGCCTCGTTGACCGGCTCCGGGGTGGATCTGGGGGTGGGCTCTGGGGAGGGTTCCGCTGTGGGCTCCGGGGAGGGCTCCGCCGTGGGCTCGGGAGAAGGCTCTGCCGTAGGTTCCGGAGAAGGCTCTACCGTGGGTTCCGGTTCGGAGAGGACGTCGTAGGGCCCGTGCACGGCGCAGGCGGACAGGCACAGCAGCGCCGCCAGCGCGGCGAGAAGGGCGAGAGCGCGGATCTTCATGGGGATTCCTCCTTGTGCATGGCGGGGGATCGGGCGTCAGGCGCCGCAGGTGTTTTTGCTGCGGATAAAGACCGCGGCCAGCTTTGGCGCCGCGGCGCGCCAGAGTCGGATCAGGCCGGTGGTGACGAAATAGTGGCCCAGGGCGCAGAGGGATATGGCGAGGGTGGCCGCGCCCACATGGGCGTAAAAGGCGTCGGCGTCCGGGTAGAGATATTGAAAGTACCGGATGACCGGCCAGTGCACCAGGTACACGCTCATGCTGACGGCGCCCAGAAAGCGGGTGAGCCGGGCGCATTTTTGCAGCGCCGCGTCAAGCAGGCTGCGGCCGGACATCTCGATGGCGGCGGCAGTGAAGAAGAACAGCAGGGCGCACCACTGCCAGTACCGGGAGGGCTTTTCATGGAGCATGACCAGCACGGCGGTCAGGTGGCAGAGGATCTCCAGCCCGGTGAGGGCCAGCGCGCCCCGCCGGTTGAAGGGCACCCGGCGCAGACGGACGCAGAGCTGAAAGCAGTAGTAGGCGCAGCAGTAGATGAGCCACACGCGAAACGTCCCGAAGGTGACGAGGCCCAGCCAGTTGGAGACGCCCAGACGGTCGGTCACGCCCCAGTAGCCGAAGCCCAGGATGAGGGACGCGGGCAGCAGCACCCCCACGAAGGCCTTCCGGCAGAAGCTGAAGCACAGGATCAGCAGCGTCTCCGCCAGGAGCATGGAGCTGAGCGTCCAGGCGGGGGAGTTGAGCAGGCCCTGGCCGTTGTTCATGCCGTTCATTTTCACCAGCAGGATCTCCCAGACGTCGCCGGAGAGGAGCTTTACCACCTGCCGGAGAGAGGCGTGGTCAATGGCCAGCCGGATGACCAGCAGCGCAAAAACGTACCCGGTCAGCGCCCAGGGGAAGAAGCGGAAAAAGCGCCGCAAGATCGCTTTGGCGGGGCTGTCCGCTTTTTTGTCCAGCTTTTGGAAGAAGAATACCCCCGCCGCCAGGACGAAGAACTCCACGGCGTATTTCCCGCCGGAAAACCGGGCAGGGTCTTTTAGATAGAAGTGGAAGTACACGATGAACCAGCAGTAGACGAACTTTCCCAGATCCACCGTGGGCACGTATGCCGGACGGCCTTTGCTCCCCATGGTCAGCCCTCCGTCCGGGCGGAGACGAAAAAGGCCCGGAAGCCGTCCCTGTGCCTGCGCCAGAAGCGAAGCAGGCCGGAGATCAGACCGTAGTGGACGAGGGCGCAGACCAGGATAGCGGCCAGCATATGCGGCAGGTGGCCGGCCAGGGCGTCCGGGGTGGGGTAGAGCATCTCAAAGTACCGGGTGACGGGCCGGTGGGTGAGGTAGATACACAGGCTCAGCTGGCTCAAAAAGCCGGTGACAGGGGCAAACCGCTCCAGCGCCGCGCCAAAGAGGCTGTGACCGGACTTTTCGATGGCGATGGCCGCGAAGAAGGCCAGCAGCGTGCACCACTGCCAATACCGGGAGTCGGCAAAGAACATCACCAGCATGGCAAAGACGTGGCAGAGAAGCTCCAGCCCGGTGAGGGCCAGCCGGGCCGCCCGGGTGAAGGGTACGTCCGCCAGCCATTGGGACAGCTTCAGGCAGAAGTACCCGCAGCCGTAGACCAGCCAGGTGCGGAGCATGCCGAAGGTGGTAAAGCCGATCCAGTCCTCCACGGCGCCATTTTCGGTCATGCGCCAAAAGCCGAAGCCGACGATCAGAGACAGGGGCAGAAGAACGTTTACAAAGACCTTTTTGCAGGTGGCGTACAGCTCGATCATCAGGATCTCCACCAGGAACATACAGCTGAGCGTCCAGGCGGGGGAGTTGAGCAGGCCGCGGCCGTGGTTCATGCCGTTCATCTTCACCAGCAGGGCCTCCCATATGTCGGAGGACAGCCGGGTGGCGATGACGGCCGGGGAGCGGTCGCCATTGATGACGACGCGGATTACGACAAAAGCAAAGACGAACGCGGAGACAGACCAGGGGAGGAAACGACACCAGCGGTGGAAAATCCGCTTGCCGGGGGGGTATTCATTTTCTTTTCAAGGCCCTGGAAAAAGAACACGCCCGCCGTGAGCAGGAAGAA
Organism: uncultured Oscillospiraceae bacterium; assembly: GCA_947591105.1. GTDB lineage: Bacteria > Bacillota > Clostridia > Oscillospirales > Oscillospiraceae > CAJOIG01. Next base: position 3,766 of record CANQDL010000066.1, on the reverse strand, counting down.
TTCCACCCCGAACCGGCCCGCGGAAAGCTGTCCGTCCAGGGCGCGGCAGATGTGGTAAAACACGATGAACCAACAGTAGATGAATTTCCATAGGTCGATGGCCGGGTTACGCCGGCTGCGCAGGGAGGACTGCATCTTTTCTTCTGCCTTTCTCTTTTTTGTCGGAACAAATTATACCATCTGATCCGGCCTGTGGCAAGGGGAGGAAGGTGCGGGCCGGGCCGGGGCGGGGCGTTTTTTGCCCTTGTCAACGGCGGCGCTTTGGCTTATAATAAAATATTAAGACGGGAGGTATGGGGATGGATATCAAAAAACGCTTTGTTCCCGCCGTGCTCATCGTGGTGGTGACGATAGGATGCCTGCTGCTGGGTCGGTTCACCCGGGTGGCGTTTTTCCTGGCGCTGGCGGTGGTCTCGGCTTTTGAGGTGCAGAACGTGCTGTTCCAGGCGGGGCTGCCCGCGTCCAAGTGTCTGCCCATCGTATATATCGCGCTGCACACCCTGCTGTGCTGGGTGGGGGCGAGCGTGGAGTGGATGACGGCGCTGCTGGCGGGAGCTGTGTTCGCGGCCATGCTGTGGACGGTGCTCAAACCGGAGCGGGGCGCCGGATTTGCCATGACCAACGTGTTCGTGCTCATGTGGCCCTTCGGCTTTTACGCCATCATCATCCACGCCGCCGCACAAAAGGCCTGGATGATGCCCATCCTGCTGGCGGTGCTGGGTACCTGGGCCTGCGACTGCATGGCGCTGGTGGGCGGCAAGTACCTGGGCGTGCATAAAATGGCCCCGGTGGTCAGCCCCCACAAGACCTGGGAGGGCGCCATCGTGGGGGGCCTGTCCTCCATCGTGGCGGGTATGCTCATCTCCTGGATACTGGGCTGGGGCTTTTGGGTGTGCGTGGGCACCGCGCTGGTGGCCAGCACCTTCGGCCAGGTGGGCGATCTGACCGCGTCCCTCTTCAAGCGCATGGCCGGGGTGAAGGACTACGGCCATCTGATGCCGGAGCACGGCGGGATCATGGACAAGATGGACAGTATTCTCTTTGCCATTCCCGCGGCCTATTTCTTCCTGCGATTCGTGGGCGTGATCTGACGGTCACAGACCGAATCCGCCGTCGCAGCCGATGGCCTGGCCGGTGATGAACGAGGCCCGGTCGGAGGCCAGAAAGGCGATCAGTTCTGCCACGTCCTGGGCGGTGCCGATGCGCCCCAGGGGCGTCTCGTCCGCCAGCGCCTGCCGGTCGGCCTGGTCAAACTGGGCCAGCATGTCTGTGTCGATGACACCGGGACAGACGCAGTTGACCCGTATGCCGGAGGGGCCCAGCTCCTTGCACAGTGCCTTTGTCAGACCGATGAGCGCCGCCTTGGAGGCGGAATAGGCCGCCTCGCAGCTGGCCCCGTACAGGCCCCAGACGGAGGAGACCAGAATGATGCTCCCCGCCTTCCGGCGCACCATGTGGGGAATGGCGGCCCGGCAGCACCGGTAGGCCCCGTCGGTATTCACGGCCAGCACCTGCCGCCAGGCGTCCTCGTCCGTGTCGGTGAGCAGGCCGTATTGGGCCACGCCTGCGTTGCATACCAGCAGATCCAGCGGCCCCACGGCGTCAAAGAGCGCCGTCACCTGGGCCGGATCGGTCACATCCGCCTCTAGAGCGGGAACACCAAGCTCCGCCGCCAGGGCAAGCGCGGCGTCCTGGGAGCGGTGATAGTGGACGGTAAGCTCCCAGCCGTCGGCGGCTAGAGCCCGAGCGGCTGCGGCGCCGATGCCCCGGGACGAGCCGGTCACAAGGGCAGTTTTTCCCATCATGATGGGCCTCCCAATCGTTTTATTATCGTGTGGACAGTATATCACAGTTGCAGCGTCAAAGGTAGGATAAAATGCGTATGGATTCCGACAAACAGGATCGTACCGGCCAGACCGGAGAGGATCAGTGGATAAAGGAACAGGGCAAGCGCGCGGACGGCTTTGATTTTGACGCCTTTCTGGGACAGGAGAGTCTGGAGGATCAGATAACCAGCGCGCTGGACGGAAAGGATCTGCTGGATAAGGACGCCTACGGCAAGTTTCCCGCCGGGTACATCCCCCGCCGGGGCGGCGCCGGGGACAGGGGCCGCCACGAGGCGCCGGAACCCGAGCCGGAAGAAGAGCCGGAGCCGGAGGAAGAGCAGCTGCCCGGCGACCCGCCCACCCAGCGCTTTTCCCGGGATCAGGCCGGCGGCGAAAAACGCCCGGGCCAGTACCGCCCGCCCCAGAGCGCCCGGCCCTCGGTGGGACGGGACGTGCCCCCGCCCCGGCCCAAGGTGATCGTGGCCGACCCCACCCCCAAGGTGGTGGTCACCCCCGAGCGGCAGTATACGGAGCCGGATCAGCCGCGAACGGGTATGGGAAAGGGCCTGAAGTTTTTGATCGCGCTGCTCATCTCCGCGGCAGTCATCCTGGCCGTGGCGGCCCTGGCGGCCAGCTTTTTGGGCGGCGACGGCGAAAGCCAGCCCTCCCCGGGGCCCTCGCCCACGGACTATCTTTTCGGCGGCATGCCCACCAGAGCGCCCTCCGCGCCCACGGCGCCGCCTGCGGCCACCGATCCGCCGGTGGTCACCGACCCGCCCGCGCCCTCCCCGCCGCCGCTGATCCATTACAGCATCACCGTCACCGCCGGCTCCGGAGGCAGCATCAGCCCCGCCGGACTGGTGGATGTGGAGGAGGGCGGCAGCGTCACCTTCACCATCACCCCCTATGACGGATACAGCCTGGGGCAGCTGCTGATCGACGGAGCCAACGTCTCCGTGACGGGAAGCTACACCTTCTCCGACGTGCGGCAGGATCACACCATTTACGCCGTGTTCCAAGTCCTGCCCGCCACGGAGCCGCCCATTACCGACCCGCCCGTCACCGAGCCGCCCGCGCCCACCGACGCGCCTGCCGTGATCCCCGAAGAGCCCGATATCACCGACGTGCCCACGGCCCCGGAGATCCCCCAGGAGCCAGACGCGCCCCCGGTGATCGAGTGACGAGCAAAAAAGTCTGTCCCGGACAGCGCCCGCTGCCCGGGACAGATTTTTGGTTTCGGCAAAAAGCCCCTCCGGCGAGGGGCCTTTTGTCAACCGGTCTTATTTCTTCTCCGGATCTACCATGACCTCTTTGAAGGCGGTGGCCAGGCCCGCCAGGCCCTGGATCTCGGAGGGGATGATGATCTTGGTGGCCTGACCGTTGGCGGCGGCGGCGAAGGCCTCCAGCGCCTTGAGCTGGACGATGGGCTCGGAGGGGGAGGCCTGATTGAGCAGCTTGATGCCCTCGGCGGTGGCCTCGTTCACGGCCAGAATGGCCTGGGCCCGGCCCTGGGCCTCCAGGATGGCGGCCTCCTTCTTGGCCTCGGCCCGGAGCACCGCAGATTCCTTCTCGCCCTCGGCCTCCAGAATGGCGGCCCGCTTCTCGCCCTCGGCCCGGAGGATGGACTCGCGCCGCTCGCGCTCGGCCTTCATCTGCTTCTCCATGGCGTTCTGGATCTCCTTGGGCGGGGTGATGTTCTTCAGCTCCACCCGGTTGACCTTGATGCCCCAGGAGTCGGTGGCCTCGTCCAGGATCTGCTGCATCTTGGCGTTGATGGTGTCCCGGCTGGTGAGGGACTCGTCCAGCTCCAGCTCGCCGATGATGTTCCGCAGGGTGGTGGCCGTCAGGTTCTCGATGGCCAGCATGGGGTTCTCCACGCCGTAGGTGTACAGCTTCGGGTCGGTGATCTGGAAGTAGATCACCGTGTCGATCTGCATGGT
>CANQDL010000065.1 GCA_947591105.1 uncultured Oscillospiraceae bacterium | reverse complement strand
GGAAGAAGGCGTTTGTGGGTCCGGAGATCCGGGGCAAGACCCTGGGCGTCATCGGCCTGGGCGCCATCGGCGCACGTATCGCCAAGTCTGCCCTGAACCTGGGCATGGAGGTCATCGGCTACGACCCCTATCTGTCCGTGGAGGCCGCATGGCACCTGCACAGCAACGTCAAGCGTGCCGAGGATCTGGCGAACCTTTATAAGAACTGCGATTATATCCTGGTGCAGGTGCACCACAACGAAAAGACCCACCACATGATCGACGCCGCGGCCATCGCCCAGATGAAGGACGGCGTGCGGCTGATCAACCTGGGCCGTGGCGGCCTGGTGGACGAGGACGCCATTCTGGCGGCGCTGGCCAGCGGGAAGGCCGCCCGCTATGTCACCGATTTCCCCAGCGCCAAGCTGGCGGGCGCGCCCGGCGTGGTGGCCTTTCCCCATCTGGGCGCCTCTACCCCCGAGAGCGAGGAAAAGTGCGCCATTATGGCGGCCCAGGAGCTGGCCGACTACCTGCTCAACGGCAACATCCATAACTCCGTCAATATGCCCGCCCTGACCCTGGAGCGCGCCGGCGTGGCCCGGATATGCGCCATCCATGACAACGTCCCCCGGATGATCAACAGCTTTCTGGACATCATCGGCGGGGAGAACATCAACGTGGAGCACATGCAGAACCGGGCGCTGGGCGCGGTCGCCTACACGGTCATCGACGTGGGCAGCCCCATCAGCCAGGAGCTGGCCGGACGCATTGCCGCCGTGCCCCATGTGCGGCGGGTGCGGGTGCTGTAAATCGAAGATGAGAAAGAGCCGGGCTCCGCACCCGGCTCTTTTTTGAGGGTGAAAATTGACATAATTTGTTACAAAAGTTTACATAATTGCAAAATATGTATTAAAAATTACATTTTAGATACAGAAAATGGCCCCAAAGTCTTGCAAACGCTGGCAAACCATGGTATAGTTTTGATGTATCTATAGGCAAACTTTAACCTTTTGTGTTTGGATGGAGGAAAAGTGTATGGCAAAGGTCAGGAAGCTAATTGCTTTTTTACTTGTCTTAACAATGGTATTTTCTATGGGGGAGGTACTGGCGCTGGCTGACGGCAACCCGCCGGCGGAGGACACTCCTTTGCCGGAGGGTACCCCGGAACCGGAAATCACGGCGGAGCCCGAGGCAACGGCGGAGCCGGAGACCACAGCGGAGCCCGTGGCAACGGATGAGCCTGTGGCGACGGAAGAGCCCGTTGCGACCGAGGTGCCCGTTGCGACCGAGGTGCCCGTGGCTACGGAAGAACCTGTGGCGACGGAAGAGCCCGTGGCGACGGAAGAGCCTATGGCGACAGAGGCGCCTGTGGCGACGGAGGAGCCCGTGGTCACGGAGGAACCCATGACCACCGAGGAGCCCCTGATGACGCCGGAGCCCACGGACGATCCCAACGCCACCCCGGAGCCGGAGGCCACCGAGGAGCCTGAACCCACCGAAGAGCCGGTGGAGCACAAGCAGTGGCCCTGGACGGCGCCGGGCAACGACGTCGCCAACCTGATGAGCGGCGGCAGGATGCTCACCTCCGGCGGCACCCTCTATTACAGCGAGGGCGGTCTTTGGATGGGCGATTCGCTCCTGGCCAGCGTGAACGCGTATAACCTGAACCTGGTGGACGGCTGGCTGTACTACACGGACGGCAGCGCCATCTGCCGCATGAGCGCCGGTGGCGGCGGCGCCGAGACGGTCTATACCGCCGGAACGTCCGTCAGTCAGATGTACGTGATGGGGCAGGAGATCCGTTTCCTGGCCGGGGGAGAGCTGTTCTCCCTGGATATGAACGACGGCGCGGTGGAGCCTCTGGAGGCCCCCGCCGGCGCGGTGAAGTTCATTCCCACGCCGTATGGCAACCTGTTCCTCACCGGCTCGGTGTTCAACTATACACTCTGGGCGGAGCAGACCCAGCTGCGCTCCGGCATTGAGAGTTGCTATACCGACGGCGACTGGCTGGTGGCCGTCATCGGCGACGACACCCTGCAGGCCGGCACGGCCGCGCTCTTTGAGGGCTCCGCCAGCTTCCAGTCCTATTCGCTGCACCAGGACAAGCTGGTGGGCAGCGGACTTTCCGACGAGGCGCAGCTGGCCAACGAGGCCGCCTACGTCCAGTCTGACGCCTATGCCGCCATTCAGGCCGGCCAGTTGAGCGGCCAGGGCAGCGGCATTGCAAAGATGAGCACTTCCGCCGTTTTGACGGAGCCGCTGTCCACCAACCAGCGCAACATCGTCCTGCGTGCCCAGCAGATGGCCGAGGTGGAGTGGACGGCCCAGGCCAACCGCCTTGCCTGGGGCGGCGACGACAGCAACTACCTTTCCCGGAAGGGCAACAGCTACGTCACCGATAAGGATCAGAAATCCAGCTATTCCGTGAGCCACGACCTGTGGGGCTACTTCATCAAGGGCCACACCTATCAGGGCGTGCCCTATTCCCAGGCGGTCTCCACCGGCTATGTGGGGTGGGATATCAGCCTTTCCAAGTTCCTGGAGGCCACAAAGCAGAAGGACAGCGTGTTCTATACGAAGAACTCCACCTACACCCAGACGGCGCCCTATTACGGCAGCGACTGTTCCGGTTTCGCTTCCTGGGCGTGGGATCTGCCGTACCGGTGCACCTGCACCAGCATGCTGAACTTCTCTGAATACATAGGCACGAGCATTGCCCAGCTGAAGGTGGGCGACGTGCTCAACAACCCCAGCAGCCACGTGATGCTGGTCACCGACCTGGGCTATGACGCCAACGGCAACCTGGTGTCCGTGGAGATCACCGAGCAGACCCCGCCCCAGATGCGTGTGACCGTGTATGGCGAGGTCATCACCGGCCGCAGCTATACCAGCAAGAGCACACTGAGCAATTTGCAGTCCTACTACCTCAACAGCGGCTATTCCATCTATCGGCGCAGCTGCAGCAGCCGTCCCAGCGTGGGCGCGCCTGAGAACGTGGTGGACGTCAAGACGCCTGCGGCGCCGACCATGACCGTCTCGGCCCACGGCCCGTCCCAGGTGACCGTCACCCTGACCCACTCCGATAAGAACGCCACGATCTACTATTCCACCAACGGAAAGATGCCCACGGTGGACAACGCCCATAAGTACAACGGGCCGGTCAGTCTGGAGTGCAAGGACTTCCCGAAGGTCACCATCTACGCTTTCGCGCGGGTGGATGGGCAGAACGGCTATGTGCTCAGCGAGGAATTGAGCACCAGCGATGTGCCCACCCTGGCGGTGCAGGGCGCCTCTGACAGCAGCGGCGTGTTCCTGAACAACAAAAACTACTATGTGAAGTCCGGTTCCAAGCTGACGCTTCTCTCTCCCTCGGGCGGAAAGATCTACTATACCACCGACGGCAGCGACCCCACCGTCAACAGCCAGACGGTCAATTCCAAGACGGCCATTGCCGCCAAGGACGGGATGGTCATCAAGGCTTTCGCCATGGCCAACGGCTGTATCCCCAGCGCCATCGAGACCTTCAACATCCGCATCGGTACCATGTATACCGTGAAGATCACAGACCCTTACGGCCTGGTGACGCCAGTGGATATGAAGGACATGGGCGAGGAGATATACGTGCTGGAGAACACCACCGTCAAGTTCAAGGTCGCCTCCAAGGTGAACGGCTATGAACTGGACTATGTGATGGTGGACGGTAAGAAGCAGGGCGCCGGCACGATCACCTTCTCCAATGTGAAGGGCAACCACACCATTGAGACGTTTGCAAAGCTGCCCTATAAGGATCTGACCGAGAGCAGCGGCAAGCCCGGCTGGTATGTGGACGCGGTGGCTTTCGCCCACGCCACGGGCCTTATGAACGGCACCAGCGCCGACAAGTTCTCGCCTAACTACGGCACCAGCCGCGCCATGTTCATCACCATCCTGGGACGCTATGCCGAGTACTACGACAAGCAGCACAACACCCACATGGCGGAGCTGAACGTGTCCACGTCGCCCACGGCACACAAGTGGATCAAGGCGACAGAGCTGGATACCAACCACCGGGTGGGCATCACCAACGGCTACGACATCAACGTGCGCAAGGAGCCCACGACCAGCAAGAGCAACGTGAGCACCATGCTGGAGGCCGCCGGTCAGCTGATCGAGGTGACCGGCTCCCAGATCGCCGAAAACCGGACGTGGTTCCAGATCGTCTATAAGGGCGTGAACGGCTATGTGTGCCAGACCAACCCCAAGAACGGCAAGATCCTGCTGGACGTGTGCAACTTCTCCGACATTACGGCTGATAACCTGAAGTACTGCAACGGATATGTCCAGTGGGCGTATTTGAACGGACTGGTCAACGGCATCAGCTCGGCGCTGTTTGGCTCCACCAACGGCGTCAGCCGGCAGGACATCTGCGTGATCCTGTATAACTACCTGACCAAGATCGTCGGTCTGAAGCTAGACACCACCGCCCACAAGACCTTCAGCGACAGCGGCCAGATCGCCAGCTACGCCAAGGACGCTGTCAACGCCATGGTGAACATCGGCGTGCTCAACGGCGCCAACGGCAAGATCCAGCCCGCCGCGGTGGCCTACCGGGCCCATGTGGCGCAGATGTTCATGAATCTGGACGATTACCTCAACTGATACCGGCAAAACAGTGACCCCCTCTGCACGAGCCGCATAGAATGGCCTGATGCAGAGGGGGTATTTCTGTTATGGATCTGGAAAAATACGCCAAACAGGTGCGCCAGGGGGAGAAGGGCGGCCAGCTGGATCAGCTGGCCCGCTCCACGGATGGGGAAAAGCTGCTGTCCGGTCTGGATAAGCAGGCGCTGGAGAAGGCAGCCAGGGAGGGAGATATGAGATCCCTCTCCCGCCTGCTGCAGGGGGTGCTGTCCACGCCGGAGGGCAAGCGCTTTGCCCAGCAGGTACAGAAGGCGGTGCAGGGCGGTGGACGGTGAACTGGGGGCTCGCCTGGAGGCTATCCTGTCCGATCCCGGGCAGATGGAAAAGCTCACGGAGATGGCAAAGAGCCTTTTTTCCCAGCAGCCGGAACAGGCACCGTCCTCCGAGGCGCCGCCGTCGGACGGGGCGGGGAAAGATCCGCTGCCTGCCGGCGACGCGCGCTTTATCTCCGCCCTTGGCAAGGCGTTTTCCGGCGGCGGAGAGAAGAGCCGCTCCACGGCGCTGCTGCTGGCCATGCGGCCGTATATGCGGCCGGAAAAGCAGGAGAAGCTGGACAGGGCCATGCGGATCGCCCGCATGGCGAACATCGCCGGTGCGGTGATGCGCCAGTACGGTGACGGCCATGGCGTATAGCGGCGCTTATCGTATGAAGAGAGAGCCGGAGCCGGACGCCCGGCCCCAGACCGGCGGCGGGCCCAGAGAAAACCGCCCGGGACAGATGCAGGATAAGTTCTCCGGAGCGGTGGGGGCGCTGATGAAAAAGATCGAGTCCTTCAACATGGAGACGGACGATCTGATCATGGCGCTGATCCTGTATTTGATGTACCGGGAGAGCGGCGACAAGGATCTGCTGATAATGCTGGGTGCCATGCTGCTGGCATAAAAAGAGTGCGCTGCACAGCGCACTCTTATAGATTGATATTCATTGCCTTCGGCGATGAGATCACGTTCTCGGCACCAGGCCCACCTTTTTGTATACCTTGCGCAGGGTCTTGTTGGCAATGTAGGACGCCTTTTCCGCGCCGCTGCGGCAGAGATTCTCCAGGTATCCCTTGTCCTTCATGAGCCGGGAGGCCTCCTCCCGGATGGGACGGAGGGTCTCCACCACCGCCTCGCCCACGGCTGCCTTGAAATCGCCGTAGCCGTGGCCGGCAAATTCCGCCTCGATGGCGTCAAAGTCCCTGCCGGTGCAGCTGGCGTAGATCTGCATCAGGTTGGCCACGCCGGGCTTGTTCTCCCGGTCGTAGCGCACGCAGTGCTCGCCGGTCTCGCTGTCGGTGACGGCGCGCTTGAACTTGCGCATGATATCCTCCGGCGCGTCCATCAGACACACCCGGCCGTTGCCCACGTCGTCGGACTTGGACATCTTGCTGCCGGGGTTGAGCAGATCCATGATCCTGGCGCCCACCTTGGGGATATAGGGCTCGGGGATCTTGAACACGTCGCCGTACACGCCGTTGAAGCGGTGGGCGATGTCCCGGGTCAGCTCCACGTGCTGGCGCTGGTCGTCTCCTACGGGGACGTAATCCGGCTGATAGAGCAGGATATCCGCCGCCATCAGGGAGGGGTAAGCGAAAAGGCCCCCGTTGATGTTGTCCGCGTTTTTAGCGGATTTATCCTTGAACTGGGTCATCCGGGAGAGCTCGCCGAACATGGTATAGCACTGCAGCACCCAGCCCAGCTCCGCATGGGCGGGGACGTGGGATTGGATGAACAGGGTGTTGCGCTCTGGGTCGAGGCCGCAGGCCACATACTGGGCCAGCTGCTCCAGCGTCCGCCGGCGCAGCGCCGCGGGCTCCTGCCGGGTGGTCAGCGCGTGCAGATCGGCCATAAAATAATAGCAGTCAAACGTCTCCGCCCGCTCGGCCCAATTCTTGATGGCGCCCAGATAGGAGCCAAGGGTCAGATCGCCGGAGGGCTTGATGCCGGAGAGCATCACTTTTTTCTTCTCGTCCATAATCTCACGCTTTCCACGGCTAACGCCGCTGGTTTTTGTTGCTTTCTCCAATGAAATATAATAACACATCCGATTATCTCTTGACAAGCGGGTCAGAATAAAATATGCTAATGGAAGCTTGAACAAGCGAGGAAACGACAGAATATGGACGAGAGATTTTTTGAAGAGCTGGAGAGCCGCATCCCCAAAGGGGAGGTGCGTACGCGCTTCGCCCCCAGTCCCACGGGCTATATGCACGTGGGCAATCTGCGCACGGCGCTGTATACCTGGTGCATCGCCCGCCACAACGGCGGAAAGTTCCTTCTGCGGATCGAGGACACCGACCAGAACCGGCTGGTGGAGGGCGCGGTGAACGTGATCTATCGCACGCTGACCGACTGCGGCCTGGACTGGGACGAGGGCCCGGATAAGGGCGGGCCGGTGGGACCCTATGTGCAGACGGAGCGCCGGGGGATGTATTTGCCTTTTGCCCAGCGGCTGGTACAGCGGGGATGCGCCTACTACTGCTTCTGTGAGAAGGCCGAGACAGAGGAGAGCGCCGGTTTTGCGAAGGCCGACGATCCCTGCCGGGATCTCTCCCCGGAGGAGGTGCAGCGCCGCCTGGACGCGGGAATGCCCTATGTGATCCGCCAGAAGATCCCCCATGAGGGCGTGACCACCTTCCATGACGAGATCTTCGGCGACGTGACCGCGCCCAACAAGGATCTGGACGACCAGGTGCTCATCAAGCGGGACGGCCTGCCCACCTATAACTTTGCCAATGTGATCGACGACCACCTGATGGGGATCACCCATGTGGTGCGGGGCTCGGAGTATCTGGCCAGCGCCCCCAAGTACAACCTGCTTTACGAGGGCTTTGGCTGGCCCATTCCCAAGTACGTCCACTGTTCGCCGGTCATGCGGGACGCCCACAACAAGATGTCCAAGCGCCACGGCGACCCCTCCTATGAGGATCTGGTGGAGAAGGGCTATCTGCGGGCGGCCATCGTCAACTATGTGGCGCTGCTTGGCTGGGCCCCCGGCGGGGAGAGGGAGATCTACTCCATCCGGGAGCTGGCGGAGGCCTTTGATTTGAGCGGCATCTCCAAGAGCCAGGCCATTTTCGACATCGAAAAGCTCACATACTTCAACAGCGCCTACATCCGGGCCATGGCGCCGGAGGACTTCGCGGCCCTGGCGGAGCCCTATATCCGCCAGGCGGTGAAAAATCCGGCCATCGACCCGGCGGCCATCGCGGGGCTTTTGCAGCAGCGCACGGAGGTTCTGACCGACATCCCCGGAAAGCTGGGCTTTTTCGACGCGCTGCCGGACTATGACACGGAGCTCTATGAGCACAAAAAGTCCAAGAGCGACAAGCAGAGCGCCCTGGAGATGCTCCGGGCGGCGCTGCCGGTGCTGGAGGCGGTGACGGTCTGGGACGACGACCACATCCGGGACGCCATGGTGTCCCTGGCGGAGAGCCTTCAGGTGAAAAACGCCAAGCTCATGTGGCCGGTGCGCATCGCCGTCACCGGCACGGCCGTCACCCCCGGCGGCGCGGTGGAGATCTGCCGCATCCTGGGCCGCGAGGAGACTCTGCGCCGGATGAAGGACGGCATCGGCCGGCTGAGCTGATTGACAGAATTTGATATCGAACATGCACCTCTTTCGGGACAAAATACGGAAGAGGTGTTTTTTATGCGTATGCGAAAGCGGACGACCGTCCGCATTGTGACTTTTCTATCCGCGGCGCTGATCGTGGCGGGCGTGTTTGCCATACGGAATACACGGAAGGCCGATGCACTGGAGCTCTATGCCCGGGCCAGCACGGAACGGGCCTTTGACGGGCTCGTGACCAGCATGGCGGAGCTGTCAAACGCACTGGAAAAGAGCCAGTATCTGTCCGACCCGGCGCTGGAGAGCGCCCTGTGCACCCAGATATTTGGCCGCGCCATGACCGCGCAGATGGCGATGGAGGCGCTGCCGTACGCCTCCCAGGAGCTGGAGCAGACCGCCGGGTTCGTGGCGAAGGTGGGGGACTATGCCGGCGCCCTGGCCCGGACGGTGGGCAAGACCGGCGGTTATTCCGAGAGGGAACTGAAAAACCTGAAAAGCCTGGCGGAGACAGCCAGCGTGATGAAGCTCAACCTGCAGGATATGCAGAGCCGGATCACTGCGGGGGAGCTGTCCCTGGAGGACGTGTACCGGCAGACAACCCACAGCGAGGGCGGGGAGGGTCAGGTGCCCCTGGCGGGGACGGCCTTTCAGACCATCGAGCAGGAGTTTCCCGAACTGCCCACGCTTATCTATGACGGCCCATTCTCCGAGAGCATGAGCAGCAAAAAGCCCCTCTATCTGGAGGGGAAGGCCCAGGTCAGCCAGGAGCAGGCGCTGGCCGCCGCAGCGAAGTTTCTGGACACCGAGACCGCTGTCATGCGGGCATCCGGCGAGTGCGGAGGCGACGTGCCCTGCTGGACGTGTACCGGCCATGTCAACGGCACGGAGTATACCGTGCAGGTGACGAAGCAGGGGGGCGAGATATGGAGCGTCATCGGCGGCCGGGATGTGGGCAGACAGAGCTATTCCATCAGCCAGGGCCTGGATCGGGCGGAGGATCTGGTGAAGAGCTGGGGCATCGGCGAGCTGGAGGAGAGCTATCACACCGTATCCGACGGCGTGCTGCTGGTGAACTTCCACCATAACGAGAATGGCGTGCGCTGCTATCCCGATCTGATCAAGGTGGGCGTGGCGTTGGACAACGGCACGCTCATGAGCTATGACGCCCAGGGATATATCTGTGCCCATACTGACCGGAAGCTCCCAACGGCCAAGATCTCCCGGGAGGACGCCCAGGCGGCGCTGTCCGACAGCCTGCGGGTGCAGGAGCACAGTCTGGCGCTGATCCCCTCCGCCGGCGGGCAGGAGCGGCTGTGCCATGAGTTTCTCTGCCAGACGGCGGCGGGGGAGCGGTATATCATGTACGTGAACGCCCTGACCGGCGACGAGGAGAAGATCCTGATCCTGCTGGAGGACGAGACCGGCACGCTGACGGTGTAACGGCGGCAGATAGAGCCACGGAACGGGTCATTTGACCCGTTCCGACGGCAAAAAACGGGAAAAGACAAAAAATTTTTCTGGAATAAATCAAAAAAGGGTTGTATCTTTCTGTAACCTTTGTTATAATTGGGTTACAGAAAGGTGTGATACTATGAGTTTCATTCCAAATACCACGTGCCGCCGCTGCCATAGGCAATACCCGTCCTTCCGCAGCCGCTGCCCCTATTGCGGAACGCGAAAGCCCAAAGAGGCCCGCAGCGCTGTGCCGGAGACAGACAGCGCCGTGCCTGGCACCAGCGCGTCCAAGAGTGCCGCCGAGGCTCTGAATCTGCAAATGCTCATCGGCGGGGGACTGCTGCTGGCAGTGATCGTGCTGGCGATCGTGATCGTGTCCGTCAACGTGAAGAGCGACGTGGCGAATCATCAGGATATCACCGCCCAGATGGATCAGATATCGGCCAACACGCCGGTGCCCATCCCCACCGGTACGCCCGAGCCCACCGCGTCCCCGGCGCCAGAGCTGCAGCAGCTGCAGGTTCGCTGGGGCCCCACGGGCAACTATGACTATGTGGCGCTGGGCTATTTCAACATGCCCGCAGGCAGTACGATCCCTCTGTGCGCCATGTGGTCGCCTGGCACCGTGAAGGCCGTGCCCGAGTGGTCGGTGGATGACGAGAGCATCGTGTCCATCAAACCCAACGAGAGCGGCATCTATTGCGACGCCACCATGGTGGGCGAAGCGGGGCAGACCACCGTCTTGCACATAAAGGTGAACGAGAAGGAAGCCGACATCACCATCGAGATCACCTGATAAAAGCGCATACGCGCCGCCGCGGGGAACCTCCTGCGGCGGCGTTTCTTGTTGCGGCGTCCGTGTATTTGGACGGATTATTGAATTATGACTTGACAAGCCGCGCCAGATGCGCTAAAATAACCCTCGCTGGACGGACGATTGGCGCAGCTGGTAGCGCATCCGCTTGACGTGCGGGAGGTCACAAGTTCGAGTCTTGTATCGTCCACCATAAAGAAAACCCTGTAACCATCGCGGTTACAGGGCTTTTTTGTTGTCCGAAAACAGGCGTTTTACCCCTACTTTTACCCCTTACAGTTTTTTTAAGCCTGACAGAGGGCCTTGATCTGGGCTTCCATCCGGGCGGCGCTCGCCTGCTTCATCTGCTCCGTGATGAAGCCATACACGTCCAGGGTGAAGGCCGCGGAGTGATGGCCCAGGTTCCGCTGTACGGTGAGTATATCGTCCCCGGATTTGATGGCCAGCACCGCATAGCTGTGGCGCAGATCGTGGAACCGGGCGGCCGGCGCGCCGATAGAGGCGGCGATGGCCTTGAAGTTCAGATACACCGTGTGAGGGTTGAGACAGTGCCCCAGCTCATCGGTGAAGCATAGATCCATATCACCGGCCCAGCTCTGTCCGGCCTTGAGGCGGTTCTTGGCCTGCATGGCCCGCTCATGCTTCAGCGCGGCCATAACGGAGGGCGCCGGGGTGATGTGCCGGGGCTTGCTGTTCTTCGGGGCAGCGAGGGTATATGTCCCGCTCCCGTCCCGGGCTCGCTGCAGCTGCTTGTCCACGGTGATCCGCCCGTGGGTGAAGTCCACGGCGCCCCAGGTGAGGCCCAGGACTTCGCCCTGGCGCATGCCGGTGAACAGGGCCACATAGAACACCGCTTCCAGCCGGTGCCCCTTGATGGCCTCCAGAAACGCCCCGATCTGCACTTCATCAAAGGGGGACAGCTGTGGGGGCGCCTTCTTCGGCAGCTTGCAGGCATCCGCCGGGTTGGTGCGCAGGTAGCCGACGGTGACGGCGTCGGTGAGGCACCTGTGCAGAACGCCGTGTATGTCCCGGATATACTTGGGGGACAGACCATCCTTTAGGAGCCGGTTGTATACCGCCTGGATGGCTGGCGTTGTCAGGCTGGACAGCTTCATCTTTCCGAGAGCGGGACGGAGGTATTTGTCCATGATGTAGGTGTAGGTGTGCAGCGTCCCGGGCTTCACGTCGGTCAGGTAGGTGCTTTTCCAGGTGGCGGCCCAGGCGTCCAGGGTGAGCCGGGATGGCTGCATATACACGCCATTGTCCGCGTCGGAGGTGGCCGCCGTGAGCTTCTGGCGGGCCTCCTTCTGGGTGGAGCTGTACACGCTCCGGCGCTGGCCGTTGACATAGAAGCGGGCCTCCCACAGGCCGTCCGGCCGCTGGCGGATCGTCCCGCTCCCCTGGGCGGCTCTTGTATTACTCTTCCGGGGCATGGTCGGTGGCCTCCTTTGAATTTGCTCCGTGAAAACTGTTATTTGTTAGGTGATTTGCAGAAAAAATAAGGCCACGGTATATCTGTTCGGTTATTGATAAAGCTTCATTTATGTGAAAATCGCGAGCCTCTTCAACGGGGATGGGAGAAAAGAACATCGGGGTTCTGTCTTCATGATGGGGTTCTCTTAGATTATGCGGCCATGTCCAATTTTGATGTCCGTGGATCAATGTGCCGATAGGTTGATCATCATCCAAAATTGATGAAGGGGCATTTATCCAGATGTTTTCTGATGAGGCACGATTTAGAAAATACATAAGCTTTGGGAGATCATCTGACATCAAAATACCATCAACAAGTGAGGAAAAATCAATTGACGTAAAGTCAAAGAAATAATACTGGCGGCTTGAACGAAGAACGTCTATAGACTTTTCAGACAATCCCGTGTATTTACAGGCGCGTTGCAGATCCCAATCCGGGGACCGAACATCAGACAGGCCCAGCAGCCAGTCTGCAGAGACGTGGAAAAATTGAGAAGCACGGTACAGAAATTCAGC
>CANQDL010000064.1 GCA_947591105.1 uncultured Oscillospiraceae bacterium | reverse complement strand
TTTTCCGTCTCCTGGGGGGTGAGCACGGCGGTGGGCTCGTCCAGGATGAGGATCTGCGCGCCCCGGTAGAGGGTCTTGACGATCTCCAGCGTTTGCTTTTCCGAGACGGACATGTCGTAGACCTTCTTCACCGGATCCACGTCGAAGCCGTACCGGTCGCAGATGTCCCGAACCTTTTTCGCCACGGCCTTCCGGTTCACCACCACCCCGCCGGGCAGACCCAGGACGATGTTCTCCGCCGCGGTGAGCACGTGCACCAGCTTGAAGTGCTGGTGCACCATGCCGATGCCCAGGGCGTAGGCGTCGTGTGGGGAGGCGATGGTCACCTCCCGGCCGTCCACATATATCTGGCCCTCGTCGGGGAAATAGATGCCGGAGAGCATGTTCATCAGGGTGGTCTTGCCGCTGCCGTTCTCGCCCAGCAGGGACAGTATCTCGCCCTTTCGCAGCTCCAAATAGACCTTATCGTTTGCCTTCACGTGGCCGAAGGTCTTGGTCACGTTCACCATCCGGACGGCAAATTCCTCTGCCATAGAGCTCCTCCTTGGTGGAAATGGGAAAAAACAAAGCGCCGCTTGAGGGGCGGCGCTTTGTTCGGTTTCGTATCAGTTGTCGGCGTTCAGCTCGGTGATGCCGTCGATGCGCAGGGCAAAGTAGGGGGCGGAGCGCAGGGTGGACTCATAGAAGATGCCGTCCTCGATGGGCTCGCCGGTGTCGGGCTCAAAGTCGCCGTCGGTGTCATAGGCGGGGAAGGCGGAAGTGGGATGCTCGCCGCCCACGGTGAAGGTGGAGCAGTCGAATACCTGCAGGGAGCCGTCGATGATGGCGTTCTGGACCTCGGTGATCCTCTCCTCGGTGCCCTCGGCCACGACGCCCTCATTGCGGGGGAAGATGTAGTTGGCGCCCTCGGCGTAGCCGGCGGACCAGTCGGTCTCCAGCTCGGTGCCGTCCAGCATGCACTGCAGCGCGTGGGTGTAGTACACGCTCCAGTCGTTGCCGGCGCTGGTCAGCGCGCAGTCAGGGGCGGCCTCCAGCATGCTGATGTTGTAGCCCACGCAGTAGACCTCCTGGCCGGCCTCATGGGCGGTCTGGACGGCCTTGGGCGCGCCGGTGGTATCGGCGTGCTGGCCGATGATGACGCAGCCGCTGCCCAGCAGGGTCTTGGCCGCCTCGTTCTCCAGCATCTCATCGCTCCAGCTGGAGGTGTAGCGCACGTCCATGTGGACATTCTCCACGATGGAGCGGATGCCCAGGAAGAAGGCGGTGTAACCGCTGACCACCTCGGCGTAGGGGAACGCGCCCACATAGCCGATCTTCACGTTGCCGTCGGCATCATAGTTCTCCTCGGTGAGCTTATCGTTGTCGATCAGCTCCTTCAGCTTCATGCCGGCCACCACGCCGGAGACGTAGCGGGACTCGAAGGTGTGGTTGAAGGCGTTCTTCACGTTGTCCAGGCCGGAGGTAGCGGCCTTGTCGCCGGTCATGGCCACGAAGGTGACCTCGGGGAACTCGCCGGCCGCCTGGATGGTGTGAGGCTCGTGGTTGTAGGAGTTGGTGAACACGATCTGGCAGCCGTGGTCGGCCAGGTCCACGCAGGCGTCATAGGCCTCGGCGGTCTCGGGGGTGTCGTACTTGTAGGTGATGTTGTCCAGGGGGATGCCCAGGTTCTCGGCGGCGGTGCGCAGGCCGGTCAGGTGAGCGGTGTCGTAGCCGATGTCCTCGTTGCCGATGCAGACCATGCCGATCTTCAGGTCCTCGGGCGCGATGCCGTCGGCGGCGAAGGCGACGCTGCACAGGGACAGCACCAGCGCCAGTGCCAGGAGCAGGGAAGAGAGCTTTTTCATGATTTGCCTCCTAAATAAAATATATTTTTCGGGCGTATATGGATCAGCGGACGGCTTGTCCGTCAATCGGCAAAGGTGAGGCCGTCGTCGCTCATGGAGGCGATCCTGGCCAGAGACTCGATGCGCAGACCCTGGGCCCGGAGCCGCGCGCCCCCGGGCTGGAAGCATTTCTCCACCGCGATGCCCGCGCCCACCAGCGTGGCGCCCGCCTGGCGCACCAGGTCGCACAGCCCCTCCAGGGCCGCGCCGTTTGCCAGAAAGTCGTCGATGAGCAGCACCCTGTCGGTGGGCAGCAGGTATTCCTTGGATACGATCACGTCGTAGGTGGTGCCGTGGGTGAAGCTGGCCACCTTGGTGGTGTACAGCTCGCCGTCGATGTTTTTCGTCTTTGTCTTTTTAGCGAATAAAACAGGGCACCCGAACTCCTGGGCGGCGATACACGCCAGCCCGATGCCGGATGCCTCGATGGTAAGGATCTTATTTACGTTGTCAGATGCAAAGGCACTGTGCCACTGCTGTGCCAGAAGGGTGAACAGCTCCACATCCATCTGGTGATTGAGGAAGCCGTCCACCTTCAAAATGCCACCGGCGCGGACTTTCCCGTCCCGCAGGATGCGCTGCTCCAACAGTCTCATAGCCATGAACCTCCGAAGCTCGGGGGACGACCCCTTTCGATAATCCATTCTACTACGTTCTTCGGAGGCTTTTCAATTGACGAATCCTTAGATGTTTTTCCAATTTATACCCATTTTTTGACCAACTTCCACAAGGAAGGAGCGTTATGTAAATCCCAAAATCTGGAACGGGGAAAAACCGCTCACCAGGGCACCATACCATCCCTTGTGACCAGCCACGCCTGGGCCGCCAGAGCGGCCATGGGAGCGTCGGAGCGGGAGTCCGACCAGAACCCCTCCACGGGGGCGTCGCCGTATTTTTCCCGGTACCGGCGTACCTTCTCCTGACCGTGGCAGTTCTCCCCCTGATACCGGCCGGTGGCCTGCTCCACGGGGGACGCCATCAGCGCAAAGCCCAGGCGCGCCGCCGCCGGGGCCAGGAGAAACTCCGGGGAGGCGGAGATCACCAGATCGTCCGGCCGCCGCTGGGCCAGGTACCAGGGGCACACATCCCCTATGTGCTCCTGCCAGAACCGCTCCGGCGCGTCGGCGGGCACATGGCGCAGAAAGCGGTAAAAGATCTGCTTGCAGGCGGTCTTCGGCTTCAGCTTCAGTCCCAGACAGAAAAAGGCCCACCCGGTGCAGGGCAGGGTGAGCCAGGCGCCCGGCCAGCGGCGCAGGCACCAGAGATAAAACTGGGCGGTGCTGTCCCGGGGGTAGATGGTCTTGTCGAAATCGTATACGTTCACAGGGCCGACGGCTCCTTTCTGCTCTTGAGGTGGCGCAGGCCCCACCGGCGCACGGGCTTTTCGATCAGGTAGGTGAGCAGGGCGGAGAAGGCCGCCACGCCCAGAAAGCACACCAGGGTGTACTGGGTCTGCCAGGGCTGCTCGTAGGCCTGGTTGGGCATCTCCGCCACAGAGGGCGGGAAGTGCCAGTCCTTCAGCCGGCAGGCCAAAAACTGGTGCCACAGGTAGAAGTTATAGGAGATGTCCGACAGAAACCGGGTGAGGGGATTGCCCAGGGCCTTGGCCAGTCCCGGGGGGGCAAGGCACCCGCACACCAGGAACACCGCCCCGAAAATGCCCATGGGGAACCGCCAGAGCATCTGCCCCCGCATGAAGAGCTCCACCTCGCCCAGCGGCTGGGCATACATGGCGCACAGCATGGCGGCGAAGGCCAGCAGCATCCCCACCGGCGCGAGCCAGCGCCGGGTCTTGAGGGAAAAGACCTCGTCCTGCTCCGCCCGGGTGTACAGCATGGCCGCGGCCATGCCCCAGGCGTACAGATCCAGCTGACCCGGCAGCTGGTTGAACATGTCGAACACATAGGCCCGGGAGCTGACCCAGGAGCGGAACACCAGGGCGATCACCATCAGCCCCAGGCATGTCTCCCCCGGCCGCTTGATGTAGAGCCGGGCGAGCAGAGGCCAGATCACGTAAAACTGCACCTCCACCGACAGCGTCCATATGGTGGCGGCGGTGGGGGAGAAGAAGTAGGTCTGATAGGACAGCACGTGGGTGAACGTGGCGTGCATGAGCAGGTCTTTTATCATAAAGCCCGTGGAGCTGTACAGGTGCTGGGGCAGGGCGTAAAAGACGGTGGTTAACATAATGCACAGATAATAGCAGGGCGCGATCCGCCAGAAGCGCTTTTGGAAAAAGCGGCCCGGATCGGTGAGCACCTCCGACTGCTGCCGTTGGCGGGCAACGGGCAGCGCCAGCAGAAAGCCGGACAGAAGCAGCATGATGTCCACCATTATGGAGCCGTGGCGGACGATCTGCTGGATGTTAACATAATGTTCCCCTATCCGGAAGCTGGGGTCGAGCCAGCTCTGCTGCCAGATGTGAAACCAGCCCACGATGAAAATGGCGGCCACCCGCAGCACGTCCGGCGCGGCCATGCGGTTTTCTCTCTGTCCGCTCATGCGTCGTCCTCCTGGGGCCGGGGCCGTCTGGCCGGCTCCGGCAGGGGGGCGTGCTCCGGGCGGGTCTTGGTGGCCACGCACCGGTGGATGGGCAGGCCCTGGGCGTAAAACCGCTCCTCGTAGTTGGTCATGACGCCCACCGGCCCGTCCCTGTGCAGGTCGTAGGTGATCTCCGACAGGTCATAGCCCAGCGCGCGAAACTGCTCCAACGACCAGTCGAAGAGCCAGGGCTGGTCGGTCTTGTACTCGATCCGCCCGCCCAGGGCCAGCGCGTCCCAGTACAGGGCCAGAAAGCTGGGGGCGGTCAGCCGGTGCTTGGCCTCCTTTTTCCGGGGCCAGGGGTCGGGAAAATTGATGTAGATGACGGACACCTCTCCCGGGGCGAAGATCTCCGGCAGTCTGACCACGTCCGTGTCGATAAAGCGCACATTTTCGATCTGCCCGGCGCACACCCGCTCCATGGCGGTGACCATGGCGTTGGGCACCTTCTCCAGGGCCACCAGCAGCGCCTCCGGGGCGGCCTGGGCCGTGCCGGCGGTGAAGGCCCCCTTGCCGCAGCCCATCTCCGCCCGCACCTGGGTGCAGCCGGGCAGCAGGCTTGCCCACCGGCCGCGAAAGGCCTCCGGCTCCTTCACCTGCACCGCGGCGCACCGCTCCATCCGGGGTATGAGATTTTTCTTGTTCCGCATCCGCATCCTGTTGTCCTCCCGGGTCTGTAAACAGACACCATTATAAAATAATCCGATCCCGTTTGCAAGCCGGAAGCGGGGCAAAACCGATTGACAGAGATTGGGAAGGAAGATATAATTATAAATAGTGATATCAAACTTTGCAAACATAAATTTGGAAACAGGAGGAATGGAAAAATGGCAAAGCGTACGTTGTCCCTGCTCCTGGCGGCTCTGATGCTATTAGGGGCGCTGCCCATGGCTTATGCCGAGGGCGAGCCGGAGGAGCCCGTCGCGGCGGAGGAATCTGTCCCGGCGGAGCCAGAGGAGGAAGCGCTGACGGCGGAGGACGAGGCCCAGACCAAGGACGATATTGGAATCGTGGCCTTCGGCAACTGCGGCCCCAACCTCCACTGGGAGCTGACCTTGGGCGGTATGCTCATTATCTCCGGGCAGGGGGATATGACGAACTACTCCAGCTTTGGCACCGCTCCCTGGAGCGGCTATCGTCGGCAAGTGGCGACCATCAACATTGAGGACGGGGTCACCTCTATCGGCGAGGGAGCGTTCTATGGTCTGAGCAAGATGACCGCCGTTCGCATCCCCGACACGGTGACCCGCATCGGCGAGTGTGCGTTTTATGATTGCACCAACCTGGACAAGGTCTGGATACCCAAGAACCTGACGGTCATCAGCGACAGCACCTTTTATGGCTGCTCCAATCTGTCCGCCGTTGTGATGTCGGACAGCGTTACCATGATCGGCAACCGCGCGTTTCAAGGGTGCGGGAACCTGTCCGATATCACGATCCCCAATAAGGTAACTACTATCGGCCAGAAGGCGTTTTATCAGTGCCACAGTCTGAAGGAGATCGTCCTGCCGGAGAGTGTGACAGAGGTGCAAAGCGGCGCGTTCGAGAAATGCGCGTACTTGACCAGGGTGACCGTACAAAATCCCCAGTGCGAGTTCTGGAGTGTGGTCGCGCAGTACACGCTGGGCACACCGGGGATCACGACGCTCTACGGCTATTCCGACTCCACCACGGAGGAATTTGCGGCGGAGTACGGCTATGATTTCGTGTCTCTGGGAGAAAAGACCCTGGCTGCGCCTGCGCTGAGCAAGGTGGCCAACACCACCACCGGGGTGAGGGTCACCTGGAAGACCGTGGCCGGCGCGGTCAAGTACCGGGTGTACTACAAGACCGGCAGCAGCGGCTGGACGAAGATCAAGGACGTGACCGGCACCTCCTATACCTGGACGGGCGCCAAGGTGAACAAGAAATATTCCTTCACCGTCCGGGCGATCGACAAAAAGGGAAAGGCCGGCGCCTATGACAAGACCGGCTTGAGCATCACCCACTATAAGCTGAAGACCCCTGCCGTGCCCAAGGCGAGCAACGCCGCCACGGGGGTGAAGATCAGCTGGAGCATGGTCTCCGGCGCGGCCAAGTACCGGATCTTCTATAAGGAAGGCAGCGGCGGCTGGAAGAAGATCGGGGACACCACCAAGACCAGCTACACCTGGACGAAGGCCAAGAGCGGCGCAAAATACAGATTCACCATCCGGTGCGTGACGAAGGACGGCAAGAGCTATACCAGCGACTATAACACCAAGGGAAGCCAGGCCATCACTTACATCGCCGCGCCCAAGATCTCCAAGGTGTCGAACGCCGCCACCGGCGTGAAGGTCACCTGGGGCAAGGTCACCGGCGCGGAGAAGTACCGGCTGTACTATAAGACCGGCTCCGGCAGCTGGAAGAAGATCGCCGACACCACCAAGACCAGCTACACCTGGACGAAGGCCAAGAGCGGCACGAAATACAGCTTCACCGTGCGGTGCGTCTCGGCCGACGGGAAGACCAGCGTCAGCGGCTACGATAACACCGGCAAGGCCATCACCTATGTGGCCATGCCGCGGGTGTCCAAGGTGGTCAGCGGCAGCACCGGCATGAAGATCACCTGGGGCAAAGTGGCCGGCGCCGCCAAGTACCGGGTGTTCTATAAGATCGGCAACGGCAAGTGGATGAAGCTGACGGACACCGCCAAGACCAGCTACACCTGGAAGAAGGCCGAGGCCGGCAAGACCTACAGCTTCACTGTCCAGTGCGTAGACAAGACCGGCAAGAAATACACCAGCGCCTATGACACCAAGGGCTTGAGCATCATCGCGTAAGGATATCCGATACGCATAGCGCGTCTGGCGCGTCCCGCCCGGCTTTTCCCGGGCGGGACGTTTTTGTTGACACCGCATCCGTGGGAAGGGTAAAATGGAGTATAGTGAAAACCGCGAAACGGCCGCTGAAAAGCGTCATGGGAGGCATGAGAATGTTCAAACGCGCTCTGAGTCTGATACTGGCCCTGCTGGCTCTTTTTTCTCTGTGTGTCCCTGCCTTCGGAGAGCAGGAGATCACAGAGCAGACCGCGCCGGATCAACTGACCGAGGAGTGCAGTGAGCCGGAGGCTGCCCCGGAGCCGGAGATCACCTCGGAGCCGGAGATCACCTCGGAACCGGAGGTCACCCCGGAGCCGGAGATCACCTCGGAACCGGAGGTCACCCCGGAACCGGAGATCACCTCGGAGCCGGAGGTCACCCCGGAGCCGGAGGTCACCCCGGAGCCGGAGGTCACCCCGGAGCCGGAAGCTGTCCCAGAGCCGGAGATCACCCCGGAGCCGGAGGCCGCCCCGGAGCCGGAGATCACCCCGGAGCCGGAGGTTGCCCCAGAACCGGAGGCCGCCCCGGAGCCGGAGGCCACGCCGGAGCCGGAGGTTACCCCGGAACCGGAGGCCGTGCCGGAACTGGGAGCGTCCGTGGAGGCGGGCGTCCACAACGGGATCATGACCATCAGCAATGTGTCCCAGGATTCCCTTCGGGAGGCGGCGGCCTGGGTTCGGGACAGGCTCAAGGCCCGGGAGGCGTCGATCACCGTCAGCTTCTACTTTACGGATATCGCCTACGACGCAGATCAGCTTTCCACGGCGTTGAACGGCTATATCGCGGCAATCTGGAACCAGGCGCTTGCCCATACCGGAAGGCCGGACGAGGGGGACTATATCCTCTGGCAGGTGAAGGAGTGTAACGCCCAGGAGCAGCACACGAGCGCCCCGGTCAGCCCCACCAGCCAGGACTGGATCTATGAGTGCACGGCGACATACAGCGTCAGCTATTTGTCCGGCGCGTCCGGGGAGCAGGAGCGGCAGACGGCCGCCAAGGCTGCGGAGATCCTCAACGGCATAGACGGCCTGACCGCCTATGAGAAGATCAAGGGTATCTATGACTATATATGCCAGCACGTGGAGGTGCAGGCCGGGAGCTTTTCCGCTGACGGGACTGCTTACAGCGCGCTCTGCGAAAACAGCGCCAACAGCCAGGGCGTTGCCGTGGCGATCTACCGGCTGGCCCTGGCCGCGGGGGTACAGTGCCGGGTCGTGTCCGATCCGGGGGAGACGAAGTGCTGGAATGTGGTTTCGCTTTCGGGGCGGTATTATCACCTGGACGCCGCCATGGGGGCCGGGCAGGAGCCAAACGCGCAGTATTTTCTTGCGGGGCGCGGGCTGGCGGATCACGACCTGGGAGCGGATTACAGCTATTCCATCAGTGAGAGCGCCTATGTGAGCGGCGACGACGAGGCTGCCGCGCCGCCGCCGGCGTCCACAGACGCGCCTGTGCCCCACGGGCAGATCGACGGCTCCGCCCTTACATGGCGGATCGAAGACGACGTGCTCACCATATCCGGCAGCGGCGCCATGCCGGATTTTGCGTCCTCTGTGAGCGCGCCGTGGCAGAGCCGGCGCTATCAGTTCAGCCATGTGGTGATCGAGGACGGGGTCACCTCCATCGGCGGCAACGCCTTTTGCAATCACGTCCAAATGACAGACGTTGTCATCCCGGACACGGTGACGTCCATCGGGCTTTACGCGTTTTCCCGGTGCGGCGCCCTGACCGGGGCGGATATACCCGCCGGCGTAAAGGTCATTCCGGAGAGCGCGTTTTGGAATTGCGGCAGCCTTCGGAGCGTCACCCTGCCGGAGGGACTGACGGGGATCGAGGCCAACGCCTTTTATGGCTGCGCCAGTCTGAACGGTTTGGTGCTCCCGGAGAGCCTGGAAACCATTGGCTTCAACGCGTTTCAAAAGTGTACGGCCCTGGAGAGCGTGGTGATCCCTGCGGGAGTGACTTCCGTTGGACGGGCGGCCTTTATCAATTGCAGCAGTCTGCGCAGCGTCACGGTGCAAAATCCCGACAGCGGGATCGATGTGAGAGCCTACGGGACGCTGGGCGAGTCGAGTGTCGCCACAGTCCACGGCTATGCGGGTTCGACTGCGGAGACATATGCCAAGCAATACGGCTATGCCTTTGAGCCGCTGGAAGTAAAACCGACTGCCGCCCCCGCCCCGGCGCCCACGGCCGCTCCTGTCACGCCGGCGCCCACCCAGGCCCCGGCAGTGCCCACCGCCGCTCCGGCGCAGCCCACCCCGGCGGTCACCCCCGCCCCGAGCCAGCCTGCGGGAGATCTGTCCACCCCCAGGATCAGCAAGGTGCAGAACACCGTCTCCGGCGTGAAGATCGCCTGGGGCAAGGTCTCCGGCGCGGCCAAGTACGCGGTCTACTACAAAAATAAGGGCAAGTGGATCCGTATCGCCGCCACCGCCTCCACCAGCTATACCTGGAAAAGCGCCAAGAGCGGCACAAAGTACACCTTCACCGTCCGGTGCGTGTCCAAGGACGGGAAGAAGTACACAAGCGCCTACGACAAGACCGGCAAGAGCCTGACCTATATCGCCGCGCCCAAGCTGGGCAAGGTTTCCAACACCGCCACGGGCGTGAAGATCACCTGGAGCAAGGTGAAGGGGGCGGCCAAGTACCGGGTGTTCTATAAGACCGGAAAGGGCAAGTGGACGAAGATCGGCGACACCACCGGCGCCAGCTATACCTGGACGAAGGCAAAGAGCGGCACGAAGTACAGCTTCACCGTCCGGTGCGTGACGAAAAACGGCAAGAGCTACACCAGCGCCTATGACAGCAAGGGCAAGAGCCTGACCTACGTCGCCGCGCCCAAGATCTCCAAGGCGGTCAAGGCCGCCGGGGGGATCAAGATCACCTGGGGGAAGGTGACAGGAGCGGCCAAGTACCGGGTGTTCTATAAGATCGGAAGCGGCAAGTGGACGAAGATCGCCGACACCACGGCAACCAGCTATACCTGGAAAAGCCCCAAGAGCGGCACGACCTACCGTTTCACGGTGCGGTGCGTGACAAAAGACGGAAAGACCTACACCAGCGCCTACGACACCAAGGGCGTGAGCGTCACATATAAGAAGTGAGCGCCTCTTGAAGTAAACCATATAGATCCCCATAATAATAGCTCCTCACTGCGGCAAGCGGCGAGGAGCTTTTGCGTCGGGATCGGGGAAAAATCAGGCGGGCGAAAATTTTTTGGCCGGCGGGTGAAAAAACCAGACCCGCTGGCGGATATTATGGGTGAAACTTCTTGCAAGGAGATTTTCGATGTTTACGAAAGAGAGCTTTACCGGACTGGCGCGGCAGTACATGGATATGATCTTCCGCATCGCGTTCAGTTGTCTGAAAAGCCGGGAGGACGCGGACGACGTGACCCAGAACACACTGTTGGCCCTGTACAGGACGGATAAGACGTTCCAGAGCGGGGAGCATTTGAAGGCGTGGCTGATCCGGGTGACCCTCAACGAGTGCAAAAAGATACTGCGCTCGCCCTGGCGCCGCCGGGGAGGTATTCCCCTGGAGCAGTACGACGCGTCCCTGGGCTTTGAGGACGAACAGGCGTGGGAGCTCTACGCCGCCATCATGGCGCTGGACGTGAAGTACCGGGCGGTGATCGTGCTGTACTACTACGAGGGCTATTCCCTCGCCGAGACGGCCAAGCTGCTGGGGATCCCGACGGCCACGGCGGGCACGCGCCTCGCCCGGGCCCGGGAGAAGCTCAAAAATCTTCTGACGGAGGCAGAATGATATGAAGGAAAAAGACGCGATACGGCGGGCCCTCGGGCCGCTCCATGCCTCCGACGAGACCTTGGAGGAGGTATTGGACATGATCGAAAAGGATAAGAGATATGCTGTCAGGCGCACCGGCCGCAAGACCATGCGCACCGCCCTGATCGCGGCGGCGCTGGTGCTGGCCCTGTCCGTCACGGCCTACGCCGTGGGGGAGTACACCGGCTTTTTCGAGACGGTGTTCGGCGATGAGCAGATCGAGAGCTACGACGGCGAGCACGTGACCCTCACCGACGAGGACGGCAACGTCTCGAAGGAGTACGACCTGCCCGGCCAGGAGCGGGTGCCGATGGATGCGGAGGCGGCCGAGGCCCTGGTGGGGGACGAGACGGCCACCGTGGGCCAGAGCGTGAAGGTGGAGGACGTGACCTTCACCGTGGAGGACATCGTCATGGACGCCAACGGCATGGGGGTGCTCACCTACACCATGGAAGATCCCAACGGCTTCCCCGGGGTGGAATTCACCGAGGAGGGCGGTATGCTGATCCAGGATCCGGGCGCGGTGGGCACCCTGCGGGGCGCCACGCTGTGCTTCGTGGATGCCGACGGCAAGGAAATACACTTCCTGGACGAGAATAGCATCGTGGCGGCGGGGGGCACCGACACCCGGAAGACCGTGGCTATGTACTTCGCGCCCTTCGACGGCCTGGAGGAAGCGGAGAACCTGAAGCTGACCTTCAGCGTGGTGAAGGAGCATGACCCGGACGCCACCCTGGCCGCCGACGTGGAGGCCGAGGGCGGGGTGATCTTCCCCCTGTCCCAGGCGGTGGCCGCCACGGCCCTCACCGGCCCGGAGGGCTGGAGCGCCAGCATCTCCCCGGTGGGATTGCAGATCGTGCCCCCGGAGGGGAGCCCCTACGGGCAGAACTACAACTTCAGCGACCTGGTGATCCACATGACCGACGGCAGCGAGTATGTCCTGAAGCAGGACGAGCCCTATATGTATAACGCCGCTGTGGGCTGTTACGGCAAGGACTTCCGCACCATCTATACCTTCAACCGGCTCATCGACCCGGCCCAGGTGGAGAGAGTCACCGCCGTGGGCGAGGGCAGCGGCTACGCGGACGAGAACGGCCAGCCCGTGCCCTACGCGGACGCCTGGATCGACGGCAACACCCTCAGCGAGGGATTGACAGGGATGCACGGCGAGCTGGATCTGACGTTCACAAAGTAAAAAACACCGATCCTGCGGCCCCCTCGCCCGAGGGGGCCGTCCATATCGTATCGCCTGCGGCGATGAAAAGCCTCCCCTGTGCAAGGGGAGGTGGGCCGGCGCAAGCCGGGACGGAGGGGTTGTCACTGCGCAGCAGAACCAACGTTACAATCCCCCAGTCAGCGCCAAAGACGCTGACAGCCCCCTTTGCACAAGGGGGCCGTCGATGCGGCATCGCCTGCGGCGATGAGTAGCCTCC
>CANQDL010000063.1 GCA_947591105.1 uncultured Oscillospiraceae bacterium | reverse complement strand
TGCGCCACTCCGCTTAAATCTTATTTCCTACACAGGAACCTTTTCTTTTCCCTGTCCTCTTTCCTTGGGGCAGTTCACTTTTTTTGCCGCTTTTTTATTGTTCGCAGGCCAGGCGGAGGATGGCCTCCATCTCCTCCGGGCCGATGGAGACGAACTTGCCGAAGGGGAAGGCCCCCGGCTTCTCCCGCCGGTGGGCGATCAGCGCGGGGATGTCCTCCGGCTTTGCCCCGAGCTCCTCCAGCGTGACGGGCATGCCCCAGGCACGGAAGGTGTCCCGCAGGCAGGCGATGCCCCGGGCGGCGGTGATCTCCGGATGGGCGTAATCCGTCTCCAGGCCGAATACCCGGGCGGCGAACTGGGCAAAGCGCATGGGGTCGTGGCCGGACACATATCGCATCCAGGCGGGCATCACCACCGCCAGACCCGCCCCGTGGGCGCAGTCATACAGGGCGGACAGCTCGTGCTCGATCTGGTGGCTGGCCCAGTCTTGCTCCCGGCCCACGCCGCAGCTGTCGTTATGGGCCAGCATCCCGGCCCACATCAGATCCGCCCGGGCGGCGTAGTCGCCGGGGTTCTGCAGGGCCTTAGGGGCCGCGTCCAGAATGGTGCGTATGAGCGCCTCGGCCAGACGGTCGGTCAGGGCCACGTCCGGGGTGTTGGTGAAATACCGCTCGCAGATGTGGGCGATCATATCCACCGCGCCGCTGGCCGTCTGGTAGGGGGGAAGAGAGCAGGTGAAACTGGGGTCAAGGACGGAAAACTTCGGCCGGATCACGTCGGTCTTGGGGCACCCCCACTTAAGACTGCCCTTCTCCTGGGTGATGACGCAGCTGTCAGAGCCCTCGCTGCCGGCGGCGGAGATGGTTAGCACCGTGCCCACGGGAAGCGTCCTCTCTATGGGCGCCTTGCCGGTGAAAAAGTCCCAGAAATCCCCCTGGTAGGGCGCGCCCATGCCCACGGCCTTGGCCGTGTCAATGACGCTGCCGCCGCCCACGGCCAGAATGAAGTCCAGCTTGTCCCGGCGCACCAGGTCGATGCCCTCGTACACCTTGCCGCTGCGGGGGTTGGGCTGAATGCCGGACAGCTCTGTGAAGGGCAGGCCCGCCTTGGCAAGGGAGGCGGTCACCCCGTCGTAGGCCCCATTTTTCCGCACGGAGCCGCCGCCGCACACCAGCAGCACCCGGCTGCCGCCGAACCGGCGCACCAGCGCGCCGACGTTGTCCGCCTCGCCCCGGCCAAAGGAGAACAGGGTGGGGGAGTAGAAAGTGAAATTGTTCATGGCATCCTCCCGGAAGACTTATAAGTGATTTGATTTTATTATAGGAGCCGGGCGGGCAAAAGTCAATAAAACGGCGGCGGGCACGAAAAACCCATTGACAGACTAGGAAATAAGGGTTATACTATGCCCGAAATCAAACGGAGAGGCGATTAACACTATGTATGTATACGCGGACAACGCGGCGACCACCTCCCTGAGCCCCCGGGCCCTGGAGGCGATGCTGCCCTATTTTACGGAGATCTACGGCAACGCCTCCAGCCTGCACACTCCCGGCCAGAAGGCCGCCGAGGCGCTGCAAAAGGCCAGAGAGACGGTGGCCAAGGCCATCAACGCCGATTTCAAGGAGATATACTTCACCGGCGGTGGCAGCGAGGCGGACAACCAGGCCATCATCTCCGGGGCCATGGCCGGCGCCCGGAAGGGGAAAAAGCACATCATCTCCACCGCCTTTGAGCACCACGCGGTGCTGCACACCCTGAAAAAGCTGGAGCAGCAGGGCTTTGAGGTGACGCTGCTGGACGTGCACGAAAACGGCGTGGTCACCCCCGAGGATGTGGCGGCGGCCATCCGGGAGGACACGGCCCTGGTGACCATCGTTTTTGTCAACAACGAGATCGGCACCATCCAGCCCATCGCCCAGATCGGCGCTATCTGCCGGGAGAGAGGGGTGCTGTTCCACACGGACGCGGTGCAGGCCGTGGGCCACGTGCCTGTGGACGTGCGGGCGCTGAATGTGGATATGCTGTCCATGGCGGCCCACAAGTTCCACGGCCCCAAGGGCGTGGGGGCGCTGTACGCCCGCAAGGGCGTGCCCCTGGTGAACGTGATCGAGGGAGGTCAGCAGGAGCGCGGCAAGCGCGCCGGCACCGAGAACATCCCCGGCGTGGTGGGGATGGCCGTGGCCATCCAGGAGGCCACGGAGAACCTGCAGGCGGACATGGAATATGTCACCGGCCTGCGGGAAAAGCTGATCGCGGGACTGTCCAAGATCCCCCACAGCCGCCTCAACGGCGACCGGCAGCAGCGCGCTCCCGGCACGGTCAACTTCTGCTTCGAGGGCATTGAGGGGGAGGGCCTTCTCCTGTGGCTGGACGCCAAGGGCGTGGCGGCCTCCTCCGGCAGCGCCTGTACCTCCGGCTCCCTGGATCCCAGCCATGTGCTGCTGGCCCTGGGCCTGCCCCATGAGATCGCCCACGGCAGCCTGCGGCTGAGCCTGGACGCCCACAACACCGAGGCGGAGGTGGATCACATTCTGAAAGTCGTGCCCCAGGTGGTGGATTACCTGCGGGATATGTCCCCGGTGTGGGATGAGCTTGAGCGGGGCGTGACGCCCCACCTGATTTGAGGAGGATATTGCAAAATGGCTCTTTACAGCGAAACCGTGATGGATCACTTCCAGAACCCCCGGAACGTGGGGGAGATGCCCGACGCCGACGGGATCGGCGAGGTGGGCAACGCCGTCTGCGGCGACATCATGCGGATGTATATCAAGGTGCGGGACGGCATCATCACCGACGTGAAATTCAAGACCTTTGGCTGCGGCAGCGCCATCGCCAGCTCCTCCATGGCCACGGAGATGATCAAGGGCAAGCCCATCACCGAGGCACTGGAGCTCTCCAACAAGGCCGTGGCGGAGGCGCTGGACGGTCTGCCCGCCCATAAGCTGCACTGCTCCGTGCTGGCGGAGGAGGCGGTGCGCGCCGCGGTGAAGGACTATTACGATAAGCAGGGCATCGCCTACGACCCGGCCGTTTTCGGCTGCGAGGACTGTGCCAAGGCCCACGAGCACGATCACGCCGCCGGGGAAGCGTAAGACGTGGACGGAAAGGCGCCGGGCCGCTGGGCCTATGGCCTGATCCTGGCCCAGAGCGTTATATACGGCCTGGGAGACCCCATCGCCAAGCTGGTATACCGGTCGGAGCCGGTATATCCGGTCATGGTCATCCGCTACTGCATCGCGTTGGCGATCCTGCTGGCGCTGTTTGGCAGGCGCATCGCGGCGGGACTGCGCGCCTGCCGGGTGAGCGACTGGATCTTGCCCAGCCTGTGCATGGGCGGGGCGTTTGTAATGGGCAATCTGGCCGTGGAGCGGACGGCCGCCACCAGCGCGGCGTTTCTGCGCTCGCTGTCCTCGGTGCTGACGCCGGTACTGGCGCTGCTGGTCTTTCGCCGGCGCTACAGTTGGAAGCATCTGCCCATTCTGGCGCTGGTGATCCTGGGACTGTATCTGCTGTGCGGCCGGGGCGGTCTGGCCGGATTTGGAGCGGGCGAGGTATTCGCCCTGACCCAGGCGTGTCTGCTGGCAGGGTCGCTGGTGTTTGGCCAGCGGTCGCTGGATCGGGTAGATCCCATCACCCTCACCGCCATGATGACGGCGTCCTCCGCGGTGCTGGCCCTGGCCGCCATGGTCACGGTGGGCGGCGGATGGCATTTTGAGGGCGCGTCCCTGGGGGTGTGGGGCGGCATACTGTACATGGCGGTGGGCTGCACCATCGCGGGATATTTTTTGCAGAACACCGCGCTCAAGTACATCCCCTCCCGGCGTGCGGCGCTGCTGCAGTGCACGGCCCCGGTGATGACGGCGGTGTTCTCCCGGCTCATCCTGGGTGAAAAGCCTACCGCCCTGGGCATCGTGGGCGGGGTGCTCATCCTGTTGTGCGTGAGCGCAGAGATCATGATAAAGGACGAGAACAATGGCAGATAAGGCGCTCATCGCTATGTCCGGCGGCGTGGACAGCAGCGTGGCGGCCCTGCTCATGGCCCGGGAGGGCTATGACTGCGTGGGGGTGACCATGCGGCTCTGGGACGGCCAGGCCGGGCCGGAGAGCCGGACGTGCTGTACCGAGGAGGACGCTGCGGACGCGCGCTCCGTTGCCTGCCGGCTGGGAATGCCCTATTATGTGCTGAATCTGACGGAGGATTTCTCCCGCCAGGTGATCGACCGCTTCACGGCGGGATATGAGGCGGGGCAGACGCCCAACCCCTGCATCGACTGCAACCGGTACATGAAATTCTCCCGGCTCTGGGAGCGGGCCGCCGCGCTGGGATGCAGCGTAATGGCCACGGGCCACTACGTCCGGACGGAGCGGGACGCCGGCGGCCGGTGGCTGCTGAAAAAGGCCGCCTTCGGGCAAAAGGATCAGAGCTATGTGCTGTATATGCTCACCCAGGAGCAGCTCTCCCGCACCCGGTTTCCCCTGGGGACGCTGACAAAGCAGCAGGCGCGGATCCTGGCGGAGGAGAACGGCCTTCTCAACGCCCGCAAGCGGGACAGCCAGGACATCTGCTTTGTCCCGGATGGGGATTACGCCGCCTTTATCCGGCGCTATACCGGCCGGGACTATCCCCCCGGCGATTTTGTGGACAGCCAGGGCAACGTGCTGGGCCGCCACGGGGGAGCCATCCGCTACACCGTGGGACAGCGCCGGGGCCTGGGAGTGGCGGCGGGGCGGCCGCTTTACGTGAAGAGCAAGGATATGGCTGCCAACACGGTGATGCTGGCAGACAACGACGCGCTCTTCTCCCGGCGGCTTCTGGCAAGAGACATCAATCTGATCCCCCTGTCCCGGCTGGACGGCCCTGTCCGCTGCCGGGCGCGGGTGCGCTATAACCAGACCGAACAGCCCGCCACGGCGATCCAGACCGGGCCGGACGAGCTGGAGGTGGTCTTTGACCGGCCCCAGCGGGCCATCACCGCCGGCCAGGCCGTGGTGCTCTATGACGGAGATCTGGTGCTGGGCGGGGGAACCATATGGAAAACGGAGGATATGTATGATGCAGCGGCAACAGGCATGGGAGCTTTTGACCAAGTACAATAAGGATCATTTTCACCTGCAGCACGCGCTGACGGTGGAGGGGGTCATGCGCTGGTACGCGAACGATCTGGGCTACGGCGACCAGGCGGATTTTTGGGCCACGGTGGGGCTTTTGCACGACCTGGATTTTGAGATGTGGCCGGAGCAGCACTGCGTAAAGCAGCAGCAGCTCATGCGCGACGCCGGCGTGGACGAGGCCACCATCCACGCCACGTGCAGCCATGGCTACGGCCTGACGGTGGACATCGAACCCACCCTGGAGATGGAGAAGGTGCTCTATGCGGCGGACGAGCTGACGGGACTGATCGGCGCGGCGGCGCTGATGCGGCCCAGCAAGAGCGTGCAGGACATGGAGGTCAAGAGCCTGAAAAAGAAGTTCAAGTCCACCGGCTTTGCCGCCGGGTGCAGCCGGGAAGTGATCCAGAAGGGCGCGGACATGCTGGGCTGGCCCCTGGAGCAGCTGATGGAGAAGACCATTCTGGCCATGCGCTCCTGTGAGGCGGACGTGCAGCAGGCCATGGCGGCGCTGGAGGCGTAAGACCCGGCGCGGAGAGTTTTTGGGGAGGCGGCGGTTATATGAAGATATCCACCCGTGGACGGTACGCCCTGCGGACGATGGTCGATCTGGCCCAGCACAGCAGCGAGGGCCTGGTCACGCTCAAGGACGTGGCCGCCCGGCAGGAGCTGAGCCAGAAATATCTGGAGCAGATCGTCACCCAGTTGAGCAAGGCGGGCCTGGTGAAGGGCATCCGCGGGCCCCAGGGGGGCTACCGGCTGAGCCGGGAACCAAAGGAGTACAACATCGCGGAGATCCTGGAGCTGGTGGAGGGAAGCCTTGCGCCGGTGGAGTGTCTGGAGTCGGACGCAACCGTGTGCGACAGGTGCGCCAGCTGCGCCACGCTGGACATGTGGACGGGCCTTTATAAGGTCGTCACCGATTATCTGGGAAATATCACCCTGCAGGACATGGTGGATCGGGCCAACAACCTGGCCGGAAACGATTACGTCATATAGCATGGACAGGACGAAGAATCCCCTGCCGTCATGGGCGGCAGGGGGATTTTTTGCGTCTGATGAAAAAAGGTGTTGACAGGGACTGAAAAGGGTGTATAATAACAGCATGCAAAAAGCATACTAAACCAATAGGAAATAGGGGGATTCAAATTATGCCAGTTTACAAATCGTTTACCGAGCTGGTGGGCGGCACGCCGCTGCTGGAGCTTGCCAATCTGGAGAAGAAGCTGGGCCTGAAGGCGTCGATCCTGGCCAAGCTGGAGTACTTTAACCCGGCCGGTTCCGTGAAGGATCGCATTGCCAAGGCGATGATCGAGGACGCGGAGGCGTCCGGAAAGCTGAAGCCGGGCGCGGTGATCGTGGAGCCCACCTCCGGCAACACGGGCATCGGCCTGGCCGCCGTGGCCGCGGCCAAGGGCTATCGGATCATTCTGACCATGCCCGAGACCATGAGCGTGGAGCGGCGCAATCTTTTGAAGGCATACGGCGCGGAGCTGGTGCTTACCGAAGGCGCCAAGGGCATGAAGGGCGCCATCGCCAAGGCGGATGAGATCGCCGCCGCCACCCCCGGTGCGTTCATCCCCGGCCAGTTCGTCAATCCCGCCAACCCCGCCGCCCACAGGGCCACCACCGGCCCGGAGATCTGGCGGGACACGGAGGGCGCGGTGGACATCTTTGTGGCCGGCGTGGGCACAGGCGGCACACTCACCGGCGTGGGGGAGTATCTGAAGCAGCAGAACCCGGCGGTCAAGGTGGTGGCGGTGGAGCCCGCCACGTCGCCGGTGCTCAGCAAGGGCGTGGCCGGCAGTCACAAGATCCAGGGCATCGGCGCTGGCTTTGTGCCGGAGGTGCTCAACACCGCCGTGTACGACGAGATCATCCCCGTGGAGAACGAGGACGCCTTTGCCATGGGGCGGGACATCGGGCGCACCGAGGGCGTGCTGGTGGGCATCTCCTCCGGCGCGGCGGCATGGGCGGCCGTGGAGCTTGCCAAGCGCCCGGAGAACGAGGGCAAGACCATCGTGGTCTTGCTGCCCGACACCGGCGACCGGTACCTCTCCACACCCATGTTCCAGGAGTGACAGGGACAGAGACAAAAAAGTGCACGGCAGCGTGGCTGCCGTGCACTTTTTTGTGCGGTATGTTATTTCTCCGCCGAGAGCTTTTCCAGCGCCGCCAGACGGGCGGCCACGCAGAACAGCTCCACCGCGGCCTCCAGCTCCGGCAGGTCGGGGAAGGTGGGGGCGATGCGGATCACGTTGTCCTGGGGATCTTTTCCGTGGGGGAAGGGGGCCCCGGCGGGGGTGAGCACCAGGCCCGCCTGCTTGCACAGCGCCACGCACCGGGAGGCGGTGCCGGGCAGGCCCTCGTAGGCCACGAAGTAGCCGCCATGGGGCCGGTTCCACTTGGCGATGCCCAGGGGGGCGATCTGCTCGTCCAGGGCGCGGAGCACGCACTGGAACTTGGGCCGGACGATGGCCGCGTGCTTTTTCATGTGCTCCCGCACGCCGGCGGCGTTTTTGAGGAACTGGACGTGGCGCATCTGGTTGATCTTGTCGTGGCCGATGGTCTGCACGCCCATCTGACGGGTGATGTGCTTGATGTTGTTCTCACTGGCGACCAGCACCGACACGCCCGCGCCGCCGAAGGTGATCTTGCTTGTGGAGGCAAACTCGTATACCATGTCCTGGGAGCCCTGCTCCCGGCAGGCGTCGAAGATGTTGAGCAGCTCGTCGTCCTCATCGTCAAAGCCGTGGACGCAGTAGGCGTTGTCCCAGAAGATGCGGAAATCGTCCGCCGCCGGCTTGAGGGCGGCGAAGGCGCGCACGGTCTCGTCGCTGTAGGTGATGCCGGAGGGGTTGGAGTACTTGGGCACGCACCAGATGCCCTTTACCGTCGGATCGGATTCCACATACTTCTTCACCAGCGCCATGTCCGGGCCGGTGGGGAGCATGGGGATGTTGACAAGCTCAAAGCCGAACTCGGCGGTGACGGCAAAGTGCCGGTCGTAGCCGGGGACAGGGCAGAGGAACTTCAGCTGTCCCTGCTGGCCCCAGGGCTTTTTGCCCCCGTACACGCCCAGCAGCAGCGCCCGCGCCACGCTGTCGTACATCAGGTTCAGACTGGATTGGCCGCCCACGATGACGTTGGACGGCTCCACCCCCAGCAGCTCGGCAAACAGGGCCTTGCACTCGTCGATGCCGGTGGGCTGGCCGTAGTTGCGGGTGTCCGCGCCTCCGGCGGTGTGGGACAGGCCGGCCGGGTCAAGGCTGAGCATGGGCATGGACAGATCCAGCTGGGAGGGGTTGGGCTTGCCCCGGGACATGTCCAGCTTCCGGGGCACGGCGCACAGCGCCTCATACTGCCCGCGGACGGCGGACAGCTCCTGGGCCAGCTCGGCCTTGTTCATATCAAGATAGCTTTTCATGAGCATAACCTTTCCTTATTTTTGATCCCTTACAGTATAGTCAATCCCGGCCGCTTTTGCAACCATAACTTTTGCCCGGGGGAAAATGTTGGGCGATTTGCGGGAAAATGTGGTTTTCCCTTTGCGTTTATTGCCGATATGCTATATAATGTGGGAGAGAAAAAGCCGGCGGCCCCAGAGGGAGGGACGAGGCGGTGAGGAGGGCATATATGAAGAAATTTCTCGTTGTGCTGCTGGTGATCGTCCTGGTGGCGGTGATCGGCCTGGAGTCGTATGTGCTGTTTTTCCGTGACCGGACAGGCGGCGGGCAGGTGCAGAACGTCCCGGCCGGCGAACAGGTCATATCCCAGTCGCCGGTGATGACGGTGCCGCCGATCCCCACCGATCCTCCCGCCACGCCGGAGCCCACCATGGCGCCGCCCACAGTCCCGCCCGCCACGCCGGAGCCCACCCAGGCGCCCGCCACGCCGGCGCCTACTCCGGAGCCCACGCCCACCCCGCCGCCCAGCGACGGCAGCTTCACCTCCAATACGGGGACGAATCTGAACCTGACGGTAAGCTGGCGGACGGAGGATCAGGGCAACGGCACCAGCCGGGTGTATGTGACGGGAAAGGTCACGTCCTACAGCCTGCAGGTGATGGGCACCAAGGTGAATATCACCCTGGGCGGCTACAGCACCACTGCCAACGGCAGTGCCATCATGCTGGGCAGCGACGTGGGCCGGACGGAGAGCGACCTGTTCTCCGCTACCCTGGACGTGCCCACCGGTACGTCGGGCACCCTGTCGGTGGATTGGGCCTACAAGGGCACCTACAGCGGCGTGTCTCTGCCCAACATCAACGCCTCCGGCGAGATCACAGCGTAAGCCTATACAAAACGGAAAACGGCCGTCAACGCGCCCAAAGGGGTACGCGCTGACGGCCGCCTTTCTATGCCTGGCCCCGGTCGATGGCCTGCAGCAGGGCCCGGCACCCGGCGTTCACATCCCGCCAGGTGGCCTCAAAATCCCCGGTGTACCAGGGGTCGGCCACATCCCGTTCCCGGCCGGTGTAGGCCATCAGCAGGCGCAGCTTGTCCTCCGGGTCGCCGCCGCAGATCCGGCGCATATTGCGCATGTTGGCGCTGTCCATGCCGATGAGCAGATCATATTCCCCATAGTCCCGGTATGTCATCTGCCGGGCGGTTTTGCCGGAACAGTCGATGCCGTGCTCCCGCAGCTTCCGCCGGGCGGGGGGATAGACCCCGTTTCCAATCTCCTCGGTGCTGGTAGCGGCGGAGGCGATGGAAAACGCTCCGGCCCGCCTCTCCCGGGTCACCATATCCCGCAGCACAAATTCCGCCATGGGACTGCGACAGATGTTGCCGTGACAGACGAATAGTATCTTGGTCATGTGTTTATATCCTCATATAGCTTCTTTCATAGTTTCTCCGGCCATGGGAGCCGGGGTGATGTCATCGTATCGGTTTTTTGAGAAACTGTCAAGGGTTTATGGACGCGGATGAAAAAAGCTCCCGCCCTTTGGGGGCGGGAGCATGTGCAGATGGTTCTTACGCCCGGATCTCCTGGCGCATGAAGCTGACGTAGGCGATGGCAAAGCCCGCCGCCGCCAGGGCGATCATGACCACCAGATGGGGCCAGATGAGAAGCAGACTCTGGCCGAAGGGCAGGGGCGCGTCGATGGCCCCGGATACGGAGGACATGGTCACGATGCCGATGGAACGCACGCTGGGGTTCAGGATCGTGGTGGCCGCCTCCGTGAACAGGTAGTAAGGCGAGATGCGGTTCAGCGCCAGATCCAGCTCATAGTTGCGCATCATGTTGCCGTAGCCCTGGATGCCCTCCACCGGGAAAAGCAGGTTGCTGACGCCGCTGGCTACCAGGCTCATAAATAGGCTCAAAAAGAGCCAGATGGAGATGCTGGCCAGGGCCGCCGTGGCCGCGTGCTTGCACACCACGGAGAAGATGATGGCCAGCGCCAGCCATACCGACATATACACCGCGCTCAGCAGAAGGTAGGCGATGATGCGGCACACTTCCTCCCCGGAGGGCGGGATGCCAATCAGCAGCAGGCCCGCGCCGCTCATAAAAAGCCCCAGGGTAAGGGTGAGCATCAGAATGACCGTGGCCCCGGCCAGGAACTTGGCGTTGATGATGCTGTCCCGGTAGATGGGCTGGGCGGCCAGACGGTTCAGGGTGCCCTGGCTGCGCTCGTTGTTGATGGCGTCGAAGCCCAGGGTGATGCCCACCAGCGGCCCCAGGAAGGCGATGAACGTGGCAAAGGAATAGATGGAGTTACCGCTGGTGGTGAACAGTTTCAGGAACAGAAACTCGCTGCTGTCCGTCGAATTGCCGCCCAGACTTGATATGGCCCCGCCCAGGCTGGCCGCGCTGACAATGAGAAGCAGCGCGCATACCAGGAAAAACCGGTTGCTGGTCAGATGGTCGGCCAACTCCTTGCGGTACAGGGCATAGAGGCCCGCCCTGTTACTGGCCGGACGCCTGCTGTCTATGGAAGAGGGAGCGGAGTTTGCCGCCGGTCTTACCGCCGCCTGCTCGTTCATCGTTTTCACCTGCCTTTTCAAAGTACTTGTGATAGATCTCGTCCAAATCGCCGCCCCGCTGGTGCAGCTGACACAGCACGCAGCCGCTGGTCATGACAAGATCTGTAACGTCCCTGCGGACGTCCCGATCCGATTCGATGCGTATGAGGCCGGACGCGTCCTGCTCGATGCGCTTGACGCCCTCTAGAGCGGAAAGACGCTCATAAAGCTCCTTTTTGTCGGGCTCCGCCTGCAGATCCAGGGAATAGTTCCCCTCGTTTTCCAGCTGCTTTCCAAGCTCCTCGATCCGGCCGCAGGCGATCAGCTTCCCGTGGACGAAGATGCCCACCCGGTCGCAGATCTGCTGCACCTGATAGAGCTGGTGGGAGGAGATGAGGATGGTGCGTCCGTCCTGAACCGACAGTTCCCGGATGAGGCTTATAAGCTCCCGCATGCCCTCCGGGTCGATGCCCAGGGTGGGCTCGTCCATGATGATGACCTTGGGATCCTTCATCAGCACGTCCGCAATGCCCAGCCGCTGCTTCATGCCCCGGGAGTATGTCCCGGCCTTCCGGTTCGCCGCGTAGGTCATGCCCACCCGCTCCAGAAGCTGGGCCGCCCGCTGCTCACACACCGCCCGATCCAGGCCGTTGAGCTGGCCGGTGAAGATCAGGTTCTGCCGGCCGGTCATGTCGGGATAAAACCCCACGCTGTCCGGCAGATACCCCACGATGCTCTTGACCTTCAGGGGCTCCCGGGTGCAGTCGAAGCCGTCGATGGCCGCCGTGCCCTCGGTGGGCTCGGTGAGG
This sequence comes from uncultured Oscillospiraceae bacterium, assembly GCA_947591105.1. Taxonomy (GTDB): domain Bacteria; phylum Bacillota; class Clostridia; order Oscillospirales; family Oscillospiraceae; genus CAJOIG01. The sequence continues at coordinate 694 of CANQDL010000063.1, read as the reverse complement.
CCCAGGAGCATCAGCGTGGTGGTGGTCTTGCCGGCGCCGTTGGGCCCCAGCAGGCCGAATACCTCGCCCTGGCGGATGGTCAGGTCAAGGCCGTCCACCGCCGTCACCTCTCCGTAGCGCTTGGTGAGCCCCTTTGTCTCGATGATGAAAGGCTCCGCCATGTTCAGCGCCTCCCGAACTTGCGGAAGATGAACCACAGAACCACGGCGATGACCAGGATCAGGGCCACGCCCACGATGCCCCAGACCGTCTCGGTCTTGACGCTCACCCGAAACTCCGCCTGGTCGGTCGTCTCGCTGTTGGAGGCGGTCAGCACCACCACATAGTCGCCGCTCATGGCCTCGTCCGAGGGCGTCACATAGGCGGTGACCTCCTTGGTGGCTCCGGCCTCCAGCACGTCGATGGTGGACTCGGAATACTCCACCGTCCAGCCCGTGGCCGCCGAAGAGGTCAGGTTCACGTTTTGCAGATCCACGTTGCCGGTGTTGGTCACGCTCAGGGTGACGGCGCTGGGCTTGTTGGCGGCGGCGTCAAAGCTCAAAAGCCCGCTGGGGGTGGAGATGTCCAGAGCGTAGCTGCCGGAGATGGTCACGGTCAGCTCTCCGTCCAGATTCTCGGAGGCGGAGATGGCGGAGATGGGGATGGAATACTCCCCGGCCTCCACGTTGTTGGGGGGCGTGATCTCGATGCTCAT
>CANQDL010000062.1 GCA_947591105.1 uncultured Oscillospiraceae bacterium | reverse complement strand
CAATACCCCCTGTCGTAGTCATTCTCCTACAACAGGGGGCCTTTTGTCTACTGTCTACTTTTTATGGGGCGGTGCACCGCTGTACGGGGGCGTTTTGGCGTCGGGCGTCACATCTCCTCGGCCAGGCCCAGCAGCACGATACCCACCACGGCCACGGCGATCATGGCGTAGTGCTTCCAGGAGAGCTTTTCCTTTAGGAACAGCCGGCTCCAGACCACGGAGGCCAGGCAGTAGCCGGAGATGATGGGCGCGGACATGGCCACATGCTCGCTGTCGGCCAGGGCGTAGATGTAGGCCAGCTGGCCCGCCGTTTCAAAGCAGGCGCCCACGTACTTGGGCGTCTCCTGCCGGAGGGTGAAGCGCTCCTTTTTGCACAGCAGGATGATAAGGCATACGGCCCCGGCGGCCAGGAATGTCAGCTCGTAGGCCACGTTGGCGCTGTCCTCGTTAAGGGTCTCCAGCACCAGGCTGTCGGCAAAGGTGCCCGCCGCGTCCAGCACGCAGTACAGCACCGGCAGCAAAATGGCCACAAAGCTCTTGGCGTACTTGTAGTTGGAGATGCTCTGGCGGGCGGCCCGGGCCTCGTCGTCCTCGTGCATGTCCACGAATCCCAGACCCACCACGCCTGTGCAGACCAGCGCCGTGGCGCCCAGCTGCAGCCCGGAGATGGAGCCCAGGCCTGCGGTGATCAGGGTGATGATGGCCACCAGCGCGCCGGAGGAGTTGCAGATGGGGGAGGAGACGGACAGCTCTATGTACCGCAGGCCCATGTAGCCCAGCATCATGGAGAAGATGTACAGCAGCGACACGGGCAGGTATACCAATATGGTGTGCATGTCGATCTGCACGCCCTGGACGAACACCTCCACCGCCGCGTGAAGGCCCATGACTACGCCCACCGCCACCACCATTTTCAGGTGGGCGGTCTTGTCCTTCTGCTCCCGGCAGCCGATCTTGGAAAACAGGTCGGAGCCGCTCCAGCACAAAAGTGCGATCAGGGAAAACCAAAACCAGTTCATAGCTCTATATCTCTTTCAGGTCAACAAGACCTCTTTCATATAATTTTTGCAGGCTCATGAGAATGCCCGTCTTGGCGTGATACCAGGTCAGTCCGCCCTGGAAGTAGACCGCGTAAGGGGGCCGGATGGGCCCGTCGGCGCTAAGCTCGATGGAGGAGCCCTGCACGAACGCCCCTGCGGCCATGATCACGTCGCTGTCGTAGCCCGGCATGGGCCAGGGCACCGGCGTCACATGGCTGTCCACCGGCGCGGCGGCCTGGATACCCAGGCAGAAGGCCTCCATCCTCTCGGGAGAGCCCAGGGTCACCGCCTGGATGATATCGTGGCGGGGCTCGGTGGCGTCGGGCACGCAGGCAAAGCCCAGTCTCTCATAGATGTTGGCGGCGAAGATGGCGCCCTTCAGGGCCCCGGCCGTCACCGTGGGGGCCAGGAAAAAGCCCTGGTACATGCTGGGAAGCTGGCCCAGATTGGCGCCCACCTCTCTGCCGAGGCCCGGGGCGGTGAGCCGCCGGGCGCAGGCCTCTATACAGTCGGCGGTGCCGCAGATATAGCCCCCCGCCGAGGCAAGTCCTCCGCCGGGGTTCTTGATGAGAGAGCCCACCGTCATGTCCGCCCCCACGTCCGAGGGCTCGGTGCGCTCTACGAACTCCCCGTAGCAGTTGTCCACCATGCACAGCACGTCCGGCTTGACGCTCTTGCAGAAGGCGATCAGCCGGCCGATGGCCTCCACGGAGAAGCTGGGGCGGGTGGCGTAGCCCTTGGAGCGCTGGATGGTGATAAGTTTCGTCCTGGGGGTGATGGCCGCCCGGATGGCGTCGTAGTCAAAGCTGCCGTCAGGCTTCAGATCCGCCTGGCGGTATGTCACCCCGTACTCCGCCAGAGAGCCGGGGGAGGGCCGGATGCCGATGACCTCCTCCAGAGTGTCATAGGGCGCGCCCACAGGGGAGAGCAGCTCGTCTCCCGGCCGCAGAACGGCTCCCAGCGCCAGGGCCAGCGCGTGGGTGCCGCAGGTGATCTGGGGCCGCACCAGGGCGCTTTCCGTGTGGAAGCAGTCGGCGTACACCGCCTCCAGGGCCTCCCGGCCCAGATCGTTGTAGCCGTAGCCGGTGCTGGCGGCAAAGCAGGCGCCGCTGAGCTTGTTTTTCTGCATGGCGCGCAGCACCTTTGCCTGGTTATATTCCGCCGTCTCGTCGATGGCGGCGAACCGCTCCCGAAGCCCGGTCAGCACCGCCTGGCCGAAAGAATAGACCTTCCGGCTCACGCCGAGGGCCTCATACATCTCTTGCATGGTATTCTCCTTTGTGTGATTCCACTATAAGGTATCATCTGCCCGGGGTGATGTCAAGAAAAAACCGGACGCGTTCGCGTCCGGCAGATCCTTTTCAGGCGCCTTTATATTTCCGGCGGGTAGCCTCGCCGCCCCGCAGATGCCGCTCGGCCTTGTTGCGCTCCAGCACGGCCCTGGCCTGGGTATAGAGCGGCCGGTCAATATGGCGCAGCCGTTCGGCCAGATCCTTGTGCACGGTAGATTTGGAGAGCCGGAAATGCTGGGCGGCGTCCCGAACGGTGGCGTTGTTCTCCACGATGTATAGGGCCAGATCCCGGGCCCGCTGTTCAATGTCCTCTCGCAAACACATCACTCCCGTTGCCTTACCTTGCCACAGTGTATGCGGTGGGTGCGATGGGTTAGAACCGGGAGCGGTCTCCCGCTTGCGCAGGTCGGCGCGACATGGTATAATGACGTGAAACGCCATTATACTTGAAAGATACCGGTCGCGCTCCCGGCGGGGCCGGAACCGCGCGACATGGTACGACACATTATCAAAAGAGAAACGGGGGATGGGAGATGGACGTGCTGCGATATAAAGACAACGCCGCCAGCCGGGACGTGATCTCTCTGTTCTCCGGGGCCATGGGTCTGGATATAGGACTGGAAAAGGCGGGACTAAACATCGTGCTGGGGCAGGATGTGGATCCCGCCTGCGCCGCTACCATGCGGGCGAATGGGCACAAAGTCCTGGACGGGGACATCCGCAGGATCGGCGAGGCGGAGCTGCTGGAACAGGCCGGAATGGCCCGGGGAGAGCCCTTTCTCATCTGCGGAGGACCTCCCTGCCAGCCCTTCTCCACCGCGGGCAAGCGAATGGGCATCAACGACCCCCGGGGGAGCCTGTTCATGGATTTCATCCGCATGATCGACTATATCCGCCCCCGGTTTTTCATCATGGAAAACGTGAAGGGCCTCATGTCCGCGCCGCTGAAACACATCCCCCTCGCCAAACGGGACGACGCCGACCCGGAGCAGCGGCTGGGGACGGTCTTGGACGTGATCCTGTCGGAGTTTGACAAGCTGGGATATAAGACGGTATACGGATTGCTGGATGCCGTCAATTACGGCGTCCCCCAATTCCGGGAGCGGTTCGTGCTGATCGGCAGCCGGGACAGCGAGAATATTTTTCTTCCCCTTCCCACGCATTTTCAGCGACATCAGGAACCGGTATATCGCTGGCGCACCCTGCGCGACGCCATCCAGGATCTGGAGCGGGACTGGGGGGAATGCGCCGCATTCAGCAAAGACCGCCTGGCTTATCTGCGCCTTGTCCCGGAGGGCGGGAATTGGCGCGACCTACCGGAGGACGTGCGGGCGGAGGCCATGGGCGGCGCCTATGGTTCCGGCGGCGGGAAGGTGGGCTTTTACCGACGGCTCAGTTACAGCCAGCCCGCTCCCACGCTGGTGACGTCCCCGGTGCAGAAGGCCACCATGATGTGCCACCCCACCCAGGACAGGCCCTTGAGCATCCGCGAATATGCCCGCATCCAGCAGTTCCCAGATGATTGGAAATTTATGGGAACCGGCGCGGCGAAATACCGGCAGATCGGCAATGCCGTCCCCGTGGGGCTGGCGGAGGCGCTGGGGAAAGCGGTGCTCTCTGCGGCCGATGACTCCGCGGAAGTACACACAAAGCGCTTCAGAGGCACGGATATCCATCAAAAGCTGAAGCAGGCCATCGAGATAGGGGGGAACGGCGTTGCCCATAAGTAACAGCTACGATGAGGACGCCATCGTAGAGGCGATCGCCACCGCGCTGGACAATTTCTATACGAATCTGATCAAAAAGATCGACAGTCTGAACGTCAAGACCGTTATGAAGCGCAAGAACCCGTACCTGTTCCGGGCCAAGGCCATGAATGGGGCGGCGCAGATCATTGACGCGATTCTTGCCGCTTTTGTCTCCTCCTCCGAGGAAACGATTTTTGGCAATGTGTTCTTTGAGCCGATCGCCACCGCGGCCGCCCAGGGGCAGAAGGCGCTGGCGGAGGGCGTGGACATCATGGTGGAGCGGGACAATACCATCTATGCTATCGCCGTAAAATCCGGCACGAGCGTCTTCAATGCGGACAGCCGCAAAAAGCAGGAGCAGAATTTCATGGCGGCCGGCAAGTTGGCCCAGCAGGCAAAGAAGCGCTTTGTCCCGATCGTGGGCTACGGCTACGGGAGGAAGAGGGCCTCCAGCCGGGGGCTTCCCAAGTTCTACACGGAACTGGCGGGCAAGGATTTCTGGACAGAGCTGACCGGCGACGGGGAGTTCTACATAAAGCTGATCCGCTTCATGGACAGGCTGCCGGAAAAGTATGTGGAGGAATTTGACGCCTCCTATCAGAAGGCGGCGAACCGGCTGGTTCGGGAGTTTACCCAGGAATTCTGCTTTGAGGATGGGAGTATCGACTGGGAAAAGCTTGTGCAGTTCAATTCCGGGGATTGAGAAAACGATCCACATCCTATGCTGCGCGCGAGCGGCATATATAAGCGGGGCGGAGACGCTCCGCTCTTTTTTTGCCGCCCGGCAGGCGGTATGGACGCATATTAGTGAATTTTACCAAATATACTGGCGCAATGTTGGGACAGAGGGAGAAGTGTTGTAACATTTTAGAAAACTTTACTAAATATATTGACAAATGAAGGGGTGGTTTGTTAGAATTATCCTAACAAACCCCAGCGAAATTTTATAAAAGGAGATACTGATCATGAAGAAACTGTTAGCACTGATCCTGGCGCTGGCGCTGATCATGAGCCTGAGCGCGGTGGCGTTTGCGGAGGAAGAAGTGGACGTGAGCGGCCTGAAGGTCGGCGTGTTCTGGTATGCGTTCAGCGACCCCTTCCTGTCCACCGTCCGCGCCTCTCTCAACGAGCAGCTGGATGAGGCTGGCATCGCCTTTGACGACTTCGACGGCAACAACACCCAGGCTACCCAGCTGGAGCAGATCCAGACCGCTGTCACCAACGGCTACAACGTACTGGTTGTGAACCTGGTCACCTCCGGCTCCGCCGACGCCGCCGAGCAGATCATCCAGGCGGCAGGCGACCTGCCCATCATCTTCTTCAACCGCGCCGTGGAGGGCGACGGTGAGGAGCACACCGTTCTGGACGAGCATGAGAACATCGCCTTCGTCGGCACCGACGCCCCCGAGGCCGGCCACATGCAGGGCAAGATGATCGGCGACTTTTTGATCGAGAACTATGACGACGTGGATCTGAACGGCGACGGCGAGATCTCCTATGCCATGTTCATGGGCGACGCCGGCAACGTGGAGGCCATTTACCGCACCCAGTACGGTGTGGAGGACGCCAACGCGGTTCTGACCGAGAACGACAAGCCCGAGCTGGTGTACTTCAACGAGAGCAACACCGATAAGTATCAGCTCGACCCCAACGGCGCCTGGTCTTCCGCTGCAGCCTTCGACTTCATGAGCACCAACCTGGCTGAGTACAGCGAGTCCAACGGCAACATGATCGAGCTGGTCATCGCCAACAACGACGACATGGCTCTGGGCTCCATCTCCGCGCTGCAGAACGCCGGCTACAACCTGGGCGACGGCGAGAGCACCAAGATCCCCGTCTTCGGCGTGGACGCCACCCAGGTGGCCCAGGACGCTATCGCCGCCGATCAGATGACCGGCACCGTCAAGCAGGACAACGTGGGCATGGCCACTGCCATCACCGGCGTGCTGAAGGGCGTCGCCGCTGAGTCCACCCTGGCCGATTGCGTCTCCGCCGTGGCGGATTCCGACGACATGTTCTCCGTGGCTGAGGGCTTCACCAACAAGCTGTTCGTTGCTTACGCCCCCTTCACCGGCGAGTAATCCACCGTTTGCCAGTTTTTCGCAGGGAGCAGCCGCCAGGACGGCGGCTGCTCCTTCCAATATGGAAGTTCCGATCTCCGGAGGCTGGGGAGCAGCCGGAGATTTTTTGAGCAAGGGAGTGAAGCATATATGCAGCAGGACGTCCTGCTTCGGATGACGGATATCACAAAAACATTCCCCGGCGTCAAGGCCCTGGATCACGTCTCCCTGGAGCTTCAGAAGGGCACTGTCCACGCCCTCATGGGAGAAAACGGCGCCGGCAAATCCACCCTGATGAAGTGCCTTTTCGGCATCTACGCCAAGGACAGCGGCAAGATCGAGCTGGAGGGCAGGGAGATCAACTTCAAGAACAGCCGGGAGGCGCTGGACAACGGCGTCGCCATGGTGCACCAGGAGCTGAACCAGGCCCTCAAGCGCACCGTCATGGACAACATCTGGCTGGGCCGCTATCCCAAAAAGGGCGGCGTCATGGTGGACGAGAAGAAGATGTACAAGGACACCATGGCCGTGTTCGAGGATCTGGAGATCCATGTTGATCCCCGCCGGGTCATGAGCACCATGCCCGTGAGCCAGCGGCAGATGGTGGAGATCGCGAAGGCCGTCTCCTACAACTCCAAGGTCATCGTCTTTGACGAGCCCACGTCCTCCCTGACGGAGGAAGAGGTGGAGCACCTGTTCCGCATCATCAATATGCTCCGGGATCGGGGCATCGGCATCATATACATCTCCCACAAAATGGCGGAGATCAAGCGCATCTCCGATACCATCACCGTCATGCGGGACGGGGCCAACGTGGCCACCAGGCCCGCCTCCGAGCTGGAGGTCAACGACATCATCCGGCTGATGGTGGGCCGTGAGCTGACAAACCAGTTCCCGCCCAAGACCAATACCCCCGGCGAGGTGTATCTGAAGGTGGAGAACCTGTCGGGCCAGTACTCTCTGCTGCGGGACGTGTCCTTTGAGGCCCGCCGGGGCGAGGTGCTGGGGCTGGCCGGTCTGGACGGCAGCGGCCGCACGGAGACGCTGGAGAACATCTTCGGCGTGGCCACCCGCAAATCCGGGACGATCACCCTGGACGGAAAGGTGTGCAAGAACAAAAATGCCCGCCAGTCCATCAAAAACGGTTTCTCCCTGCTGACCGAGGAGCGCCGGGCCACTGGCATCTTCTCCATCCTGAACGTCAGGGAAAACACCGTTATCGCAAGTCTGAAAAAGCATCTGCGGTTCGGGATCTGTCTGAGCAAGGCCTCCATGCGCAAGGATACCCAGTGGTCCATCGACGCCATGAGCACCAAGACGCCGTCCCAGGAGACGAAGATCCGGAGCCTGTCCGGCGGCAACCAGCAGAAGGTCATCATCGGCCGCTGGCTGCTCACCGATCCGGAGGTGCTGCTGCTGGACGAACCCACCCGGGGCATCGACGTGGGCGCAAAATACGAGATCTACCAGCTCATCCTGGATCTGGCCAGCCGGGGCAAGACCGTGCTGATGGTCTCCTCCGAAATGCCGGAGCTGCTGGGCATCTGCGACCGCATCCTGGTCATGTCCGGCGGACGCCTGGCCGGCGAGGTGGACGCCAGAACCACCACCCAGGAGGAGATCATGACGCTGGCGGCAAAATACGTTTGAGGAGGCAGGGAATTAGGATATGAACGGATATTTGAAAAGAAAAGCGGAGGAATACCGCTCTCTTGACAGCATCGACCGGCGGCGCTATTGGGTCGACGGCTTGCTGAACAACGCCCTGTACATACTGATGGCCCTGTTCATCATCTTCACGGCCGTCGTAAACAAGAACTTTTTGAGCGCCAGCTCCATTGCCAACGTGCTGACCCTGGCGGCGGCCTCGCTGCCCATGGCGCTGGGCATCGGCGGGTGCATCGTGCTGACGGGCACCGACCTGTCCGGCGGACGTGTGTTCGGCCTGACGGCGGCCATGGCGGCGGCGTTTTTACAAAATCGTGCGGCCACCAAGCTTATTTTTGAGCACCTGCCCAACACCTCCGGCCCATGGATCTTCGCGGTGATGCTGCTGGTGATGCTGGTGGGCGCGGTCATCGGCCTGGTCAACGGCTTCTTCGTGGCCAAGTTCAGTCTGCACCCCTTCATCGTCACCCTGGCCACCCAGCTGATCACCTACGGCGTCATCCTGATGTTCTTCCAGATCAACGGCAACGGCGGCGGCCCCATCAGCAACGTGGCGCAGCAGTTCAAGGATGTGGTGTCCGGCCCGGCCATCAAGATCGCGTCCAAGAACGTGTCCATACCCTGGTATGTGGTATACGCCTTTGTGTTGGTGGGCGTGATGTGGTTCGTGTGGAACAAGACCACCTTCGGCAAGAACATGTTCGCCGTGGGCTCCAACGCCGAGGCGGCCCGTGTCTCCGGCGTCAACGTGTTCAAGACCACGGTGCTGGTGCACACCCTGGCCGGCGCGCTGTACGGCTTTGCCGGCTATGTGGAGGCGGCCCGTCTGGGCTCCATCACCGCTGCCACCGGTCTGAACAACGAGTGCGACGCCATCGCGGCCTGCGTCATCGGCGGCGTGTCCTTTGTCGGCGGCACCGGCAACATCGGCGGCATCGTGGTGGGCGTGTTCGTGCTGCGGATCATCTTCGTGGCGCTGAATATGCTGGGCATCAACCCCAACCTGCAGTTCATCATCAAGGGCTCCATCATCCTGGCGGCCTGCTCGCTGGATATGCGCAAGTACCTGGTGCGCAAGTAAGGCGTCTGACCCAATGGCGGAGGAGAAAAAGGCCGGGGCGGGAACGCCTCTGGGCAAGCCCGGCGGGCTCTATGACAGCGTCAAGCTCACCCGGCGGGGCGCCAATACCCTGGCGGCGGTCAGCCTGGGGCTGCTGGTGCTGGTGTTCGTGCTGGTGATCGCCTTTGGAAGAAGCGGCATCCCGGTGGATTTTGACCCCAACGGGGGGACGGACGTGCCGGGGCTGAAGCTGACATACGGCGACACCCTGCCGGAGGTCGCCGATCCCACCCGGGAGGGCTACGTCTTCACCGGCTGGTACCGTGACCCGGCGTGCAGCGACAGCTGGGACATGGCGGAGCCGGTCACGGACAGCCTCACCCTCTATGCCGGATGGGAGCCGGCGGCGTGATCCGCCTGGGATATGAATAAAAAGCTGGCGTGGCTTTTGCCATGCCAGCTTTTTCATATGTGTCCGGGCGCCGCGGGATCAGGGATCGGCGGCAATGGCGACGCGGATCACGTTGGCCGCGCAGAACTGCAGATCCGCCAGCGTGAGCTTGTACCCGTCGATCTCCTGCCCGGTCTGGACGGCGCGGACGATGTCGTCCACGTTGCCCTGGCAGCCGGGCATCTGGATGTCGTTGCCGGCGTAGACGCAGCCGGTGGAGGCGGAGATGGGATAGGCCGGGGTGTCGCTGCCGGTCAGGTCGGGCATATGCTGGGAAGTGAACCAGTCGGTCATCACCACGCCCCGGAAACCCCACTCGTCCCGGCAGACGGCCTGCAGCAGGTCGTAGTGGTTGGCGGTGTGCACGCCGTTGAGAAGGTTGTAGCTGGTCATGATGGCCATGGGCTGGGCCTGGCGCACGGCCAGCTCAAAGCCCCGCAGGTAGATCTCCCGGATGGCCCTCTCGCTGATGTGGGAGTTGGTGAAGTAGCGGTTGTCCTCCTGGCTGTTGGCGGCAAAGTGCTTGATGGTGACGCCCCGGCCCGGGTGGCGCTGCACCCCCTGGGTGATGGCGGCGGCGGCCGTGCCGGCGATGAGGGGATCTTCCGAGTAGTACTCAAAGTTTCTGCCGCACAGAGGGTCGCGGTGGATGTTCATGGCCGGCGCCAGCCACAGGTCAATGCCGAACAGCTCCATCTCCCGGCCCACCATGTCGCCCGCCTCGGTCAGCAGGGCCGGGTTCCAGCTCATGGCCAGCGACCAGCCGATGGGGATGGCGGTGCAGTACTGGTAATAGGTGTCGGAGTTGGTCTCGTCGTACTTAGGGTCGAAGGGCATGGTCATGTCGCCCATCACGTCCCCGCCGGGCAGGATGCTGCCCGCCTTGTCCGTCTTGAACACCGGCTGGAGCCGCAGGCCCGCAGGGCCGTCGGCCATGCTCATGTTCTTCACGCCCCGGGTGTCCCGGATGACGGCGCTGGTATCTCCCGCCGCGCCGGGGACGGTGAGGGAGGCGTTGCCCACGATGGAGCCGTCGAACCGGAGGGTGCCCACGCACAGAGTGGCCATCTCCTCCACGGTCAGCTGGGCGGTCAGCTCCTCCACGGTGCAGCGGCCGGCCTTTACGTCTGCGGCGGTGAGCGTCTGATCCTTGCGGCAGGCAAAGGGCTGCCGCGCGCCCTGGTACGTAAAGACCTGGGTGGGGATGGAGCGGGGATCTATGGTGAGCCGGGGCAGGGAGGGGTCGATCGGCTCCGGTACGGAGGGGGGCGGGGTCAGCTCCCGCAGCGCCCCGGCGCCGGCAAAGAGGTTTTTCCCCTGGGCGGTCACCACCGTCTCCGGCAGGATCAGCACCGCCGCGGCCGCGGTGTCCCGGCTGCTGCGGCCCACCCGCAGGACGTACTGGCCCGCGTCCAGCACCCAGGCCGCCTGCTTCTCACTGTAAAAGGCCAGCGCCTCCAGGGGGAAGCGGATGGTGAGGGTCTGGCTCTGGCCGGGGGCCAGCAGGCCGGTCTTTTGGAAGGCGGCCAGAGTCTGATAGGGCTTGGGCACGTCCCCGGCGGGGGCGGAGCCGTATACCTGCACCACCTCCTTGCCGGGATGGGCGCCGGCGTTGCGCACGGTCACAGGCAGGGATACCTGCCCCGCCGACAGGGATACCGGGCCGCATTGCATGGAGAAGGAGGTATAGGAAAGGCCGTAGCCGAAGGGATAGCGCGGCTCCACGCCGAAGGTGTCGAACCAGCGGTAGCCCACGAATACGCCCTCGGCGTAGTACTCGTCGTCCACGTTGCCGTCGTTGTGGCTGAAGGTGGCGGCGGTGGGATAGTCGCCGTACGTCCTGGCCCAGGTGTCGGTGAGCCGGCCGGAGGGATCTACTCTGCCCAGCAGCAGGTCGGCCAGCACGTCGCCGCCCACGTTGCCCAGCTGTCCCAGCAGCAGCACCGCGCTCACCCCGGGAGCGGACAGGATCTCGCCCATGTCCATCACGCCGCCCACGTTCAGCACCACGATCAGCTTTTTGTAGGCCGCGCCCAGCTGGATGAGATGCTGCCGCTCCTCGTCGTAGAGCAGGTAGTCGCCCCGCTTGTTGAACCGGTCGGCCCCCTCCCCCGAGGTGCGGGAGATGACGTAAACGGCGGTGTCGGTGTCGGAGCCGGCGATATCCTGGGGGGTGATCTCCTGGGGGGCCACCACCTGGAAGGGGTGGGAGAACACCACCAGAAACTCGCTCATCCCCTGCTGTTTGGCATAGGCGGGCACCCAGGCGCGGTAATCGGCCTTGGCCTGGATGTGGCGGGCCTGCTGGCGATCCAGCCAGGGGCCGGTGGTGACCGTAAAGCCGGCGCGGGTAAGTCCCTGCTCGATGTTCACGTCGCTGCGGACGTTCACATCCCCGGAGCCGGTGCCGCCCCGTACCGTCTGCCGGGCGCCGTTGCCGAACAGGGCGATCTTCCCCGGCGCGGCCAGGGGCAGCGTGCCGTCGTTCTCCAGCAGCACGGCGCATTCCCCCGCCAGGCGGCGGGCCAGAGCCATATGCTCCGTCTCCCGGGCGGTGACGGCCGGGTCTTTCGTGGCGTAGATGTGAGCCATAGCGCAAATCTCCTTTTTTGCTTTCTACATATAGGCGCGGAAAAACGCGCACTGTTCGTCGTTGCAGGCCCGGGCCTCCGGGCTGCGGATGTCCAGATGAAACACGTGGCCCATCCGCTCCTGATCCGCCGTGCCGTAGAGCCGGTACTGGCAGGGCACGCCCTTGGCCTTGAGCGCGTCCCGCAGAAGCGGCGCCTGCTCCCGCAGAAAGTCGTACCAGGCGGTCATGACCAGCGTGGGGGGAAAGGCGGGGGTGATGTGGGCCAGGGTGTCCACCAGCGGCAGCTTTTCCCGGGTGCCTTTGCCGAAATAGGCGCGCATCACCGCCTGATCCAGACCCTCCTCGGAGCCGTCAAAGGCGTAGTGACCGCAGTGCAGCGCCGCCGCCCGGATCGTCAGCGGGGGCAGCGGAAAGCCGTACATGGCGCCAAAGGCCGGATCGGTGAGCATGGCGCAGTACTGGGCGGCCAGCTGTCCGCCGGCGGAGTCGCCCACCGTAAAGACGCGCCCGGTGTCGATGCAGTATTCCCCGCCGTGCTCCCAGACCCAGGTGAAGGCGGCGTTCACATCCTCCACCGCAGCGGGGAAAGGGTGCTCCGGCGCCAGGCGGTAGGAGAAATTCACCACCGCGAAGCCCCGGCGGGCAAGGTCCATGCAGTAGTACTGATACCGCTCCTTGTCCCCGTAGACCCAGCCGCCGCCGTGGACGCTGACGAT
>CANQDL010000061.1 GCA_947591105.1 uncultured Oscillospiraceae bacterium | reverse complement strand
CAGGTGACGCCGGGCTGGACGGAGGCGCGCACAGCGTGGTGGAACATGCTGCAGCAGGTGGGGACGGGCACCGACCCTATGGAGGCGCTGGAGGAATATGACGCCACCGCCAACGAGGCTGCCGGCAACTGAGTTTTCCCGGTAGACAACCAATAATTAGATAGGTGCGCACCCTCTCCCGCGTTGTGCGCGGGAGGGGGTGTTGCCTTCTCTCAGGACAGACATGTCCGCCCAATGAAAACGCTGGACGGATATTTGTGCCCTGAGAGACGACAAAACAGTGAAAGGAGGCTGATCGACTTGGGCAAAACACCCATGAGCCGGGCTCTGGTGCGCAGAGAGACCATATCCGGGTATCTGTTCCTGCTGCCGAGCCTGATCTTCTTCGTGGGGTTCGTGGTGTACCCCATGGTCATGTGTATCTACACCAGCTTTTTCGACGCCACCATGAACCGGAAGGACATCTTTATCGGCCTGGCCAACTACAAGGAGCTGTTCCGGGACCCCATCTTTCTGCGGGCGCTGAAGAACACGGCCATCATCGTGTTGGTGTCTGTGCCGGTGACCTGCGGCTTTTCCCTGTGGGTCAGCTCCGCCATCTACAAGATGCGGGCGCCCATCCGCAGCGCGTTCCGCTGCATCTTCTACCTGCCCGTGGTCACCGGCTCCGTGGCGGTGACGGTGGTGTGGAAGTGGATGTACAATAACTACTACGGCATCTTCAACTACCTGGGCAAGGCCGTAGGGCTGCTGGACAAGAACATCAACTGGCTGGGGGACGAGCGCTTCGCCCTGGGCTGCATCATCCTGATCCTGCTGACCACCTCCGTGGGCCAGCCCATCGTGCTGTACGTCTCCGCTCTGGGCAACGTGGATCAGTCCCTGGTGGAGGCGGCCCAGGTGGACGGAGCCAACAATATGCAGGTGTTCTGGCGCATCAAGTGGCCCCAGATCATGCCCACCACCCTGTACGTACTGGTCATCACCACCATCAACTCCTTCCAGTGCTTCGCCCTGATCCAGCTGCTGACCTCCGGCGGGCCAAATCACAGTACGGACACCATCATGTATTACATCTACTATGAGGCGTTCAAGCTGTACCGCTACGGCTACGGCAACGCCATGGGCGTCATCCTGGCCATCATCATCGCTATCTTCTCCGCCATCCAGTTCAAGCTGGCCAAGGCGGACACCAGCTATTGAAGGGGGTGCGGGTATGAACAATCTCAATGCCGGCGTGCACCATACCACGCCCTACAAGGTCATCACCGTCATTCTGTTGGTGGTGCTGGCGTTCATGTTCCTGTTTCCCCTGTACTGGATCGTCACCGGCTCGTTCAAGACGGCCAAGGAGATCAATGCCGCTACCCCCGCCTGGTGGCCCAGCGAGTGGGTGCTGACCAACTACGAAAAGCTGTTCACCCGCCGTTCGGCGCCGCTGTTTGACTTTACCGTGCCCTTCACCAAGACGGTCATCACCGGGCCGGAGGTGCCTGCGGCCATCCGGTGGCTGATCAACACCGTGTGGATGGCGGTGGCCTCCATGATCATCACCTGTGTGACCGCTACCATGGCCGGCTATGCCCTGGCAAAAAAGCGGTTTCTCGGCCGGGGGCTGATCTTTACGGTGATCGTGTGCGCCATGGCCCTGCCAAAGCAGGTCATCCTCATCCCCCTGATCCGGGAGATGAGCAAGCTGGAGCTTTACGACTCCCTGTGGGCCGTGATCCTGCCCATCGTAGGCTGGCCCTTCGGCGTGTTTCTGATGAAGCAGTTCTCCGAGGGCATCCCCAGCGAGATGCTGGAGGCCGCCCGCATCGACGGAGCCAGCGAGGCCAAGACCTTCACCCACATCGTGGTGCCCCTGGTCAAGCCGGGCATCGGCGCGCTGGCTATTTTCACCTTCATCAACTCCTGGAACGACTACTTTATGCAGCTGATCATGCTCACCGGCACCAATGTGCTGACCATCCCCCTGGGCATCGCCAAGCTGCAGGCGGAGAACTCCACCGACTACGGTCTGATCATGGCCGGCGCGGCCCTGGCCAGCGTGCCCATCCTGACCGTGTTCATCATCTTCCAGAAATATTTCACTCAGGGCATTACCATGGGTGCAGTGAAAGGCTGATACGCTATGAAAGATCTATCCAAATACCGGGGCATATTCCCGGCCTTCTACGCCTGCTATGACCGGACGGGAGCGGTGAGCGCCCCTCGGGCCCGGGAGCTGGCCCGGTACCTGCTGGCGAAGGGGGTAAAGGGCCTGTACGTGGGTGGCTCCTCCGGCGAGTGCATCTACCAGAGCGTGGACGAACGCAAGACCATCCTGGAGGCTGTCATGGACGAGGTGGGCGGCAAGCTCACCGTCATCGCCCACGTGGCCTGCAACAACACCGCCGACAGCCAGACCTTGGCCGCCCATGCCCAGAGCCTGGGGGTGGACGCCATCGCGGCCATCCCGCCCATCTACTTCAAGCTGCCGGAGAACGCCATCGCCCAGTATTGGAACGACATCTCCGCCGCCGCGCCGGACACGGACTTCATCATCTATAACATCCCCCAGCTGGCGGGCGTGGCTCTCACTCCGGCTCTGCTGCGGCAGATGCTGCAAAATCCCCGGGTCATCGGCGTGAAAAATTCCTCCATGAGCACCTATGACATCTCCCTGTTCATCAAGGAGGGCGCCATGGTCATGAACGGCCCGGACGAGCAGATCGTGGCGGGTCTGGCCACCGGGGCCACCGGCGGCATCGGCGGCACCTACGGGGCCATGCCCGCGCTGTTTCTCAAGGCCATGGAGCTGACCCTGGCCGGGCAGATGGACGCTGCCTGCGCCCTGCAGGCGGATATCTGCCGCATCATCGAGGCACTGTGCTCCGGCGGCTGCAATATGTACGCCATGATCAAGGAGGTGCTGCGCCAGCAGGGCGGGCCGGACATCGGCGACGCCCGGGCGCCCCTCACCGGCCTGACAGATCCGGACAGGGCCGTGGCTGCAAAGTGCGTCGATATGATCGCCCGCGCGGAGACAAAATACTGTTGAGGTGAAGAGATATGAAAGTTTATTGCACCAACAACTATGAGGCCATGAGCCGCAAGGCGGCGGCTGTCATGGCCGCCCAGATCATCGCCAAGCCGGACTGCCTGCTGGGCCTGGCCACCGGCTCCACCCCCATCGGGCTCTATCAGGATCTGATCGCCGGGTGCAAGCAGGGAGATCTGGACTTTTCCCGCGTCACCACGGTGAATCTGGACGAGTACGCCGGCCTGCCCGGCACCCACGACCAGAGCTACCGGTATTTCATGGATCACAACCTGTTTGACCATGTGAACATCGATATCGCCAACACCAACGTGCCCAACGGCACGGCCGCCGACCCGGCCCAGGAGTGTGAGCGGTATGAGGCGCTGCTGCGGAAGCTGGGCCCGGCGGACATCCAGCTGCTGGGCATGGGGCGCAACGGCCACATCGGCTTCAACGAGCCGGGGGACGCTTTCATCGCCCCCACCCATGTGGTGGAGCTGACCGCGTCCACCATCGACGCCAACGCCCGGTTTTTTGCCAGCCGGGACGAGGTGCCCAAAAAGGCCCTGACCATGGGCGTGGGCGCCATCATGCGCGCCCGGCGGGTGCTGGTGGTCGTCAGCGGCGAGGACAAGGCCCAGGCCGTGCGCGACGCCTTTGCCGGGCCCATCACCCCCCAGGTGCCCGCGTCCATTTTGCAGCTGCATCCGGACGTGGTGCTGGTGGGGGATAAGGCGGCTCTGGCCGGCCTGCTGGAAACGGGGGTAAAGCTATGAAGCTGACTGGCGGACGGGTCTTTGACCCGCAGAAGGGCTTTGTGGATCGGGATGTGTATGTGCAGGACGGCCTCATCGCCCAGCAGGGCGATGGGGAGAGCCTGGACGTGTCGGGGTGCTACGTCATCCCGGGTCTGACCGACCTGCATTTTCACGGCTGCCAGGGCGCGGATTTCTCCGACGGGGACGCCGCCGGCCTGCAGACCATGGCCGACTATGAGCTGAGCCGGGGGGTGACCCAGATCTGCCCCGCGGGCATGACCCTGGACGTGCCCCAGCTGGAGAAGATCTGCCGCAGCGCGGCGGCGCACAAGGCCAACGCCTCCTCCGGCGCGGATCTGGTGGGGGTGAACCTGGAGGGGCCGTTCCTGTCCCAGGCCAAGAAGGGCGCCCAGAACGGCGCCTGGATACGCGACCCTGACCCGGCGCTGCTGCTGCGGCTCAAGGAGCTGTCCGGGGGACTGGTCAAGCTGGTGTCCCTGGCGCCGGAGGCCCCGGGGGCCGTGGACTTCATCCAGCGGGTGCGGGACGAGGTGACCGTCAGCGTGGCCCACACCGCCTGCAACTACGACCAGGCCCTGGCCGCCTTCGACGCGGGCGCAAAGCAGGCGACCCACCTATTCAACGCCATGAATCCCTTCGCGCACCGTGACCCGGGCCCCGTGGGGGCCGCCTCCGACTCGGACTGCCGGGTGGAGCTGATATGCGACGGGGTACATATCCATCCCGCCGTGATCCGGGCGGTCTTCAAGCTGTTCGGCAGGGATCGGGTCATCATCATCAGCGACTCCCTGCGGGCCTGCGGTATGCCCGACGGGCAGTACGAGCTGGGCGGCCAGGACATCTTCGTGAAGGGCCCGCTGGCCACCCTGGCCGACGGCACCATCGCCGGTTCCATCACCGACCTGATGGGCGGCATGGTTCGGGCGGTGCACTTTGGCATCGACCTGCACACCGCAGTCACCGCCGCGGCGGTCAATCCGGCCAAGGCGCTGGGGATCTATGACCGGTACGGCAGCCTGGAGGTGGGCAAAATCGCCAATATTGTTGTGTTGAATCCCAATTTATCCTTGCATTCTGTCATATTTCATGGTAAACTAGAATCGTAATTGGGCGCATACCCCAAAATTATTTAGGTCTTGCGTCGCTACTCCTCTACTATAGCGGCGCAAAACCGTAAAAAAGGAGGATGACCCTTCCGCCGGGCCGGCGGTGCGGCAGTGTGGAGACCTGTCGTAAAGTGCGGGGAGTTTCGCTCTTCCCGGACAAGGGAGTATTTGCGGAGGCAGTGCTCCTACGGCTCATGCGCATGGCAACTGTTACCCTGAAAAACATCAAGAAGGTCTACGACAACAAGGTGACCGCCGTCCACGACTTCAACCTGGAGATCGCGGACAAGGAATTCATCGTGCTGGTAGGCCCCTCCGGCTGCGGCAAGTCCACCACGCTGCGTATGGTGGCTGGCCTGGAGGACATCTCCGAGGGCGACCTGTACATAGGCGACAAGCGCGTCAATGACGTGGAGCCGAAGGATCGGGATATCGCCATGGTGTTCCAGTCCTACGCCCTGTATCCCCACATGACCGTGTATGACAACATGGCCTTTGCCCTGAAGCTGCGCAAGATGCCCAAGGCGGAGATCGACAAGCGGGTGAAGGAAGCCGCTGCGATCCTGGACATCACCCAGTACCTGGATCGGAAGCCCAAGGCTCTGTCCGGCGGCCAGCGTCAGCGTGTGGCCATCGGCCGCGCCATCGTGCGTGAGCCCCAGGTGTTCCTGATGGACGAACCGCTGTCCAACCTGGACGCCAAGCTCCGTAACCAGATGCGTGCCGAGATCATCAAGCTGCGCCAGCGCATCGACACCACCTTCATTTACGTTACCCATGACCAGACCGAGGCCATGACGCTGGGCGACCGTATCGTCATCATGAAGGACGGCTTCATCCAGCAGATCGGCACGCCGCAGGAGGTGTTCGACTCTCCCGAGAATATGTTCGTGGCCGGATTCATCGGCACGCCCCAGATGAACTTCTTCGACGGCAAGGTCGTCAAGAAGGGCAGCGGCTACGAGCTGCACACCCACGGCGCCGTGATGGAGCTGACCAAGGCCGCCCAGGAGAAGCTGGCTGCCCAGAACATCACCGAGAAGGACGTGACGGTGGGCATCCGTCCCGAGCACGTACATCTGGCCGAGGCCAGCGGCTCCACTCTGGGAGCGAAGGTGGACGTGTCCGAGATGATGGGCTCCGAGATCTATCTGCACGTGGACGCCGACGGCAAGGACGTGGTTCTGCGCATCCCCTCCACCGACCTGCCCAGCGAGTGGCGCGCCGGCATCCCCTACGGCACCCAGATCGCCTTCACCTTCCCGGCGGAGCTGCTGCACCTGTTCGATCCCGAGACCGAGAAGAACATCCTGCTGTAAGACAATACATGACCCGAGGGCGCGGTGCACCGGCACCGCGCCCTTTCTTTATGGAGGCCCCCTTGTGCAAAGGGGGCTGTCATGCGAAGCATGACGGAGGGATTGTCTGACAACCCCTCCGCCCCGCCTCCCCTTGCACAGGGGGAGGCCTGGTGGGCGCGTCGCTCCGGCGGCGAGCTCTGCGAGGCTTAAAAAATGCGACCGGCGGCGATTTTTGTTGACTATAGGGGCGAAAGGGGGCGGCAGCGTGGACGACGAGCGGATCATAGACCTGTACTGGGCCCGGGACGAGCGGGCCCTGGAGGAGACAGAGCGCAAATACGGCGGATACTGCCACACCATCGCCCGCAACATCCTCTCCGACGGGGAGGACGCCCGGGAGTGCGTCAACGACACCTGGCTGGGGGCGTGGAACGCCATGCCGGAGGATCGGCCCCGGCGGCTGGCGGTCTATCTGGGGACGATCACCCGGCGGGTGGCCCTGAACCGGTGGAAGGCCGCCCACACCGCCAAGCGGGGCGGCGGCGAGACGGCCTTGGCGGTGGAGGAGCTGTCCGAGTGCATCCCCGGCGGCCGGAGCGCGGAGGCGTGTCTGGAGGCGGCGGAGCTGGGCCGGACGGTGGAGGGCTTTGTCCGGGCCCTGCCGGATGTGGAGCGGCAGGTGTTTTTGTGCCGGTACTGGTATCTTGACCCGGTGGCGGACATCGCCCGGCGGTTTGGATTCTCCCAGAGCAAGGTCAAATCTATGCTGGCCCGGACGCGGCAGCGGCTATGGGCGTATCTGCGAAAGGAGGGACTGGTGTCATGACAGGGGAGAGACTGCTGGAGGCCATCGGGTATATCGACCCGGCGCTGGTGGAGGACGCCCGGCGGCTGCCTGTCCGGCGGCGTCTGGGACGGCGCGCCCTGACCGTGGGACTGGCCGCCGCGCTGATCCTGGCCCTGGGGGCCACGGCGCTGGCCTATTACGCCGGGTGGTTCGGGGATTATTTTGAAGAGCAGTCCGGCGCACCGCTGACCGAGAGCCAGCAGAGCTATATCCGGGAGCAGACCGTGCAGGTGGGCCGGAGCGCAGCCGTGGACGGCTGGCAGGTCACGGTGGACGAGGCCGTGGCCGGCAAGAACGACGCGTATATCAAGCTGACCGTGACTGCCCCGGAGGGGATCACGCTGGAGGGCGAGCACTATTTCTTCCAAGAGAATGATCTCTCCGACGGTGCGATGAGCGCCGGCGACGTCATCCAGATGGGCGGATCACAGGGCACGGAGCCGGATGGGGACAGCCATGACGGGCGTGTCACGGTGCTGCTGAAGTATTTCGTCTACACGCGGCCGGGGGGCGAGACGTCCTTTCTGGACGGCGTGCCCCGGACGCTGACGCTGACGGACTTCTGCCAGTTTGCGGACGACGGCACGGAAACCACGGTGGCGGAGGGCACATGGCGTTTTGAGCTGACGCTGACGCCCCGGGCGGCGGAGCAGGCCGACGAGGTGCAGCTGGTGGACGGGGCGGTGCCCTGCACGGGAGTGAGCGCGGCCTGGAACAGCGCCGGCGAGACCAGGCTGGCGGATGTGCCCATAGAGCTGACCAGCTTCCGGCTGACGTCGATGGGGGCCGACTGCGAGTATACCGGAGAGGAGTACGAGGCGCTGGAGTTCCCGGACGTGTTCGTGACCCTTCTGGACGGCACCCAGGTGCGCGCCAACATGAACACCGGCACCATTGGCTTCTGCTCCTTTAAGCTGGACGCGCCTGTGGATCTGGCCCAGGTGGATCATGTGTCTGTCCAGGGGGTGGAGCTGCCCATGCCGGGACGGTAACGGAAACGGGAGATAAAATAAGCAAATCTAATATTAAAGATAGGCAAATCTCATAAATAGACCGGAGCCCAGCGGGCAAAGTCTATGGAATCCGACAAAATGCACAAATCAGGAGATAAAAACTAGGCATTATGCCTTGACAATCGAACCGGCCGGCGGTATCATGCGTAACATGAAACGGCAAGGACGTCGTGACAGAAGGTCAGGACGTCCCTGTCGTTTTTTGAATCTATCCGCATCAAGAGGAGGAAATGGAAGCATGGAGGAGATACTGGAGAGCCTGTCGGGCGAGATATTTGCCGTGTGGTTTTTGATCGGCGCGGCGCTGGTGTTCTGGATGCAGGCGGGCTTTGCCATGGTGGAGAGCGGCTTTGCCCGGGCGAAGAACGCCGGCAACATCCTGATGAAGAACCTGATGGATTTTTGCATCGGCACCTGCGTGTTCATCCTGATCGGCTTCAGTCTGCTGCTGGGGGAGGACGTGCTGGGCTTCATCGGCAAGCCGGGCTTTGACATCTTCACGGCCTATGAGAGCTTTGACTGGTCGAATTTCGTGTTCAACCTGGTGTTCTGCGCTACCACGGCCACCATCGTGTCCGGGGCCATGGCGGAGCGGACGAAGTTTTTGTCCTACTGCATCTACTCGGGCGTCATCTCGGCGCTGATCTACCCCATCGAGGCCCACTGGATCTGGGGCGGCGGCTGGCTTGCCCAGCTGGGATTTCACGATTTCGCCGGTTCTGTGGCCATTCACATGGTGGGCGGCGTGTGCGCCTTCATCGGCGCGGCCCTGGTGGGGCCCCGGATCGGCAAGTTCACCCGGGACGCCAAGGGCAAGGTGATAAAGGTCAACGCCTTCCCCGGCCACAACATCCCTTTGGGAGAGCTGGGCGTGTTCATCCTGTGGCTGGGCTGGTACGGCTTCAACGGCGCGGCCTGCACCAGCGTGGAGCAGCTGGGCAGCGTGTTTCTGACCACCACCGTGGCCCCGGCCGTGGCGACGACCGTCTGCATGATCTTTACATGGCTCAAGTACGGCAAGCCGGACGTGTCCATGTGCCTGAACGCCTCTCTGGCCGGCCTGGTGGCCATCACGGCCCCCTGCGACGTGACCGACTGCACCGGCGCCATCTGCATCGGCGCGGTGGCGGGGTTGCTGGTGGTGTTCGGCGTGTGGCTTCTGGACAACAAGCTGCGGGTGGACGACCCGGTGGGCGCCGTGGCGGTGCACTGCTGCAACGGCATCTGGGGCGGCATCGCCGTGGGGCTCTTCGCCACCACCTCCGCCCCCGGCAACGACACCCTCACCGGCCTTTTCTACGGCGGCGGGCTGCATCTGCTGGGGGTGCAGCTGCTGGGCATCGCGGCGGTGATCGGCTGGACGGCCGTGACCATCACGATCTTCTTCCTGATCATCAAGGCCACCATCGGCCTGCGGGTCAAGCCGGAGGAGGAACTGCTGGGCCTGGATGTGACGGAGCACGGCCTGGTGAGCGCCTACGCGGACTTCATGCCCGCCCTTGGCGTGCCCGCCGTGGCGGAGGGTGCCGCCGGCAAGGCCGGGGATATGCCCGCCGCGCCCGTGGACGAGGCTGTGCCCGTGCAGGTGCGCTCGCCCAAGCCGGTGGCCTCCGACGGTGGGGTGAAGATGTCCAACGTGACCATATTGCTGCACATGGAGAAGTTCGAGGCCCTGAAGGCGGCCATGCTGGACATCGGCATCACTGGCATGACGGTGACCAACGTGATGGGCTGCGGCGTGCAGAAGGGAAAGCCCGAGTATTACCGGGGCGTGGTGCAGGACATCACCCTTCTGCCCCGGGTACAGGTGGAGATCGTGGTCAGCAAGATCCCCGTGCGCACGGTGATCGAGACGGCCAAGAAGGTGCTCTATACCGGCCATATCGGCGACGGCAAGATCTTCGTCTACGACGTGGAGAACGTGGTCAAGGTGCGCACCGGCGAGGAGGGCTACGACGCGCTCCAGGACGTGGAGCAGTACTGAAAACCGCAAAAAACATACCCGCCCGCGGCCTGGCCGCGGGCGGGCGTTTTGTCTTTTATTTTTATGCCCCCAGATAGCGCATGATGAGGGCGCAGACCTCGGCGCGGGTGGCCGCACCGGCGGGACGGATGGTGCCGTCGCCGTAGCCGGTGAGAAGGCCGGCGGACACCGCCCAGGCCACAGCGCTCTGGGCATAGCTCTGAACGGAGCCGCCGTCGGTATAGGAGGTCAAAATAGACGTGTCGGCGGAGGGACTGCCGGCCATGCGGTACAGCATGGTCACCAGCTGCTCCCGGGTGACGGAGCTGTTGGGGGAAAAGGCCGTGCTGCTCACGCCGTTCACCACGCCCTGGCCTGCGGCCCAGCCCGCGGCGGAGCCCACCTCGCCGGTGGTGTCGGCGAACACCGTCCCGGCGGAGGGGGAGCCCATCGCCCGGTAGAGCATGGTCACGGTCTGGCCCCGGGTGGTGGTGCCGTTGGGATTGAAGGTGCTGTCCGTGACGCCCTTGACGATGCCGCTGGAATAGGCCCTCTCTATGGGATCGGCATACCACACGCCGGCCGCCACGTCGGTGAACAGGCCGCCTGTGCTGGCGGCGGAGCCCGTGCCGGGCTCGGAGGCGCCGTCGGGTATGGTGAAGTGCTCGCCCTTTTTGACGATGGCGTAGACGAACTCCTTGGCGTTGTCGTCCACCTGGATGTCCACGCTGGGCATGGTGTGATCCAGGGTGGGGTAGGGGAAGGAGCCCGTGCGGACGACCTTGCCGCCCTTCAGCACCTCGATGGTATAGCCGTGCTTGAGCTCAAAGCACAGGATCGTGCCGGTGAATATGGTGCCGTGATCCACGCCGTTCTCGTCCGTCTCAAAATACGACCAGTGGCCGAAGCTCGTCTCGTCCCGCACCAGCGCGCACTCAAAGCCGCCGTCCAGCCCGCCGCCGTACTGGGTAAGGGGGATCTCCCGGGGCAGGGCCTTGGGGTTGGGGACGATGGAGACGGTCATCGAACCGCTCTCGGGGGCGATGACGTTGACGATCCGCTCGGCAATGCCCCATTCGCCGTTGTCCAGATCGCCCAGGTAATAGGAATTGCGCACCATCTCTCCGCTGTCGATGGATATGTCGTAGGCCGGATCAAGCTCCAGGACGAGCTCCGTGCCGGGGTATACGTTGATCTGGGAGGGCAGATCGTCGCGCACCTTTACGTACTCCCCGTTGCCCTGATCGTCGAACAGATCAAAGCGCTGCAGGCCAAGCGACGGCGCGTAGAAGTAATGGTTGTCGTACATATCGCCTCCGGTGGCGAAGAAGTAGAAGCGGACGAACTGATCCAGGGGCCCGTCGAGGGTGACGCCGATCCCGCCCGGCGCAAAGTCAAAGCCCGCCGCCTCCGAGGGCGCGGCGTCCCCGGCGGCGTCCCCGCCGTCCTTTTCCGGTTCCGGCGGGACGTCCTCCGGCGTCTCGTCCACGGCGGCGTCCGCCGGTTCCTCTTCCGCCGGCGCGTCCACAGGGTCGCCCGGGTCGCCCACCGCGATCACAGGCGGGCCGCCCTCCATGCCCTCAGTCCCGTCGCTCTGCGCGAAGGCGGGTATGGTCAGGCCGGAGAGCGTCAGCGCGGCCAGCAGCGTGCAGATCCACTTTCTATACATTTACAGTACCTCCTTTTCTCTCT
The DNA here is from genome assembly GCA_947591105.1 of uncultured Oscillospiraceae bacterium. Classification (GTDB taxonomy): domain Bacteria; phylum Bacillota; class Clostridia; order Oscillospirales; family Oscillospiraceae; genus CAJOIG01. The sequence continues at coordinate 1,169 of CANQDL010000061.1, read as the reverse complement.
CCCGTTGCCGGCGGGAGGGGCGTCACTCTTCCCGGCCCAACAAATAGTCCACCGAGACGTGGAAATAATCAGCCAGCGCAATGAGGGATCTGACGGAGGGATCTTTTTCCCCGCTCTCATACTGGCCGATGACATTTTTGGATAACCCGATCAGTTCCGCCAGGGTCTTTCTGTCCATCTGCTGTCTCTCCCGCAGGGCCTTCAGGCGAAGCGGGAAGGTGCCGGCGCTGCCGCAAGCGTCCGTGTCCGTGCGCATAGATCGTCGCTCTGTCATGGCTGCCCCCAATCTTTTGCGGAATAGTAGTGTTAATTTTATAAAATTTATAACAGTTATGTAACTTGTTGTAATGAATATAACACATCTTTCCCCCGCTTGTCCCACCGCTGGTGGGATATAATTATTAATTTTTGCATTATTTTCCTGCTGGAGGGCGCAGCCCGCCCCCATCCGGGCAAAAAGACGCCAAAACCGCGCCCCGGCGTTGAGCCAGGGCGCGGTCAGAGCTATAGGATCGTTCAGGGAGATCTATTTCCCCACGCAGAATCTTGCGAAGATGCCGTTTGTCACGTCCTCCCGGACGGTGCGGCCGGACAGCTCCCCCAGGGCGGACAGCGCTCCCTCCACCTCCGTGAGCACCGCGTCGGGGGCAAATCCGGTCTGCATGGCCTCTCTGGCGGCCTGGACGTAGTCCAGCGCCCGATCCACCGCGTCCGCCTGGCGGGGGTTGGTGAGGGTCTCCCCGGGGGTGGGGGAGGTCTCCTGCCGGAACAGGGCGGCCACCGCCGCTTCCAGGGCGTCCAGTCCCTGGCCGGTGAGAGCGCTGACGGGGATGGCCCCGTCCATGTGCCAGACGGCCGGCAGGTCGGCCTTGCTCTGGATGAGGATGCTGCGGGGGGCGCTGCGGGCGGCCTCTATGACGGTCTCGTCTTCCGCCGTCAGGGGCGCGGAGCCGTCCAGCACCGCCAGCACCAGCTCCGCCGCCTGGCCGGCGGCCTTGGCCCGGGCCACGCCCTGCCGCTCCACCGGATCGTCCGTGGAGCGCAGGCCGGCGGTGTCGGCCAGGCGCAGCAGCGTGCCGCCCAGGACGGCTCTTTCCTCGATGGTGTCCCGGGTGGTGCCGGGGATGTCGGTGACGATGGCCCGGTCATAGCCCACCAGGGCGTTGAGC
>CANQDL010000060.1 GCA_947591105.1 uncultured Oscillospiraceae bacterium | reverse complement strand
TCGGGATCGGTCACGCACCAGACCATGAAGTCCATGGTGGCCTGCTGATCGGCCTCGGAAGCCTTGGCGTTGATGGCCCAGCAGTTCTCGGTGCCGCAGTTCAGGCCGGCCTTCTCCTCGCCCTCAACACCGCAGTAGTAGGGGATCATGGTGGCGTTGGGCACGTCCTCGGCAATGGCGGAATACTCCCAGGAGCCCTGTACGAAGAACGCGGCCTGGCCGGTCTTGAACTCGTTCTCGGCGTCGTGGCCGCCGGTGGCCAGCTCGGAGCGGGCGACCAGGCTGTTGTCCACGCACAGATCATACAGCGCCTTGAAGTTGTCCATGTAAGCGCCGGTCAGCTCGGGGGGGCACTCGGTCCAGGTGGTGCCGGCGTCCTGCTCTTCGTAGTAGTACTCCAGGTTGGCCATGTGGCCGGTGTAACGCCAGGAGGAGGAGCTGTCCATGTCGTTGGAGGTGAAGGCGTCGAAGCCCAGCTCCTCGGCGCGGGCGTGGATGTCCTCGGCGACAGCCTTCAGGCCGTCAAAGTTCTTGATCTCGTCCATGGAGTGGCCGGCGGCCTCCACCAGGTCGGGGTTGACGATGATGCCGTAGCACTCGTAGCAGTAGCCGATGGAGACCAGCTTGCCATCCTCAGCATAGAGGTTGTAAGCGTCGGTGCTCAGCTCCTCGGCGATGGGGGTGCCGGTCAGGTCAAGGGCGTAGTCCTGCCAGTCCCGGACGCCGGCGGTGTTGCCGATGACGAACAGGGTGGGAGGATCGGACTTGTCCATCTCGGAGTTGAGGGTCTGGCTGTAGGTGCCGGAGGCGGCGGTGACGACCTTCACATCCACGCCGGTCTCCGTCTTGTACATCTCGGCGATCTGCTGCAGAACCTCGTCGGATTCCGGCTTGAAGTTCAGCCAGTACACTGAGCCCTCGTCCTCGTCGGCGAAGGCTACGGCGCACAGGCTCAGGCACATCACCAGGGCCAGGATAAGTGCAAGCGCTTTTTTCATTTCTTGTGTTTTCCTTTCAAAAAATATTTCACACGGCAGCGCCGAAGTGAGCGAAAATAACGGGCCGTCAGGCCAGACGGGCCACGGAGCCTCCCGGCCGGAGAACGGTCTCCATGAGCAGATGCCGGTGGGAGCCGGTGCCCTCGATGATATCGGTGAGCATCTGTACGCTCTGGCAGGCCATCTCCTCCGCCGGCTGGCAGAGCGTGGTGAGGGTGGGGACGGTGTAGTTGGTGATGTCCAGTCCGTCGATGGCTACCACGGAGCAGTCCTGGGGCACCCGCCGGCCCCGGTCGTTCAGGGCCTTGATGGCGGCGATGGCCAGGGAGTCGGATATGGCCAGCAGAGCGGTGAAGTCCCCGCCCCTCTCCGCCAGCGCGCAGACCCCCTCGTAGGCAGAGCGCAGATCGTAGCTGCCGGTGAACACGGCCAGAGCGGGGTCATAGGGCAGTCCGTGTTCCTCCAGCGCCTGGCGGTAGCCTTGGAACCGGAGCTGGCCGATGGAGTTGTCGGCCGGATCGTCCAGCAGCACGGCGATGCGCCGGTGGCCGTGGCCGATGAGGTAATCCACCGCCTTGTGCGCCTCCCGCTCGTCCTGGATGGACACGGAGGAATAGGCGTCCTTGGCGAGATTGCCGAAGGTGTTGGTGTAGGTGCAGCACACAAAGGGAACGGTCAGCTGGCGCAGCTCCTCGTCGGTGTAGTTGAACCGGCCGCCCAGAAAGATGACGCCCAGCAGCTTTTTCTCCCGCTGGAGCACCGCCGCGGCCTGTATCTCGTCCGCCTGGGTGGCGATCTGGTGCAGCACCATGGTGTAGCCCCGCTGGTGGATCTGGCGGCTCACGACCCGGATCAGGGAGGAGAGAAAGGAGTTGTCCACGCCGCGGGATACCACGCCGATGGCGGTGGAGCGGCTGGTGACCAGGGCCCGGGCGCTGTTGTTGGGCACGTACCCGCATTCCCGGATGGCCCGGAGCACCCGCTCCCGCACGTCGCTGCGCACGTCCGGGTGGTTGTTGAGAACTCTTGACACGGTGCTGACGCTCACGCCGCAGTGTGCCGCTACGTCTTTGATGGTCAAGCGCCGGCCCTCCCTCGGAACTGAAAACCTTCCCGGGAACGTTTTCATCTAGTCATATTGTGAATATACACCAAATATAACCGACTGTCAACGTGAAATGCTATACAAAATGGGATGGCAAATTTTGGGGATTCTGCTATTTCGACAGAAAATCAAACGGTTTGCCGCCCCTGCCGGGCCCAGCGCGGCGGGCCCGGCGGAGAGGGCGGTTTTGTGGGATGATTCTCAATTGTGCTCAAAAGCGGACGGGGGATGGGGCGGGAAAATCATATACTTTTGCGCTGGAAATCCCCGGCGGGGGTGCCTATAATATGCGTGTTCCCGGGGCGGGGCCGGTTCGGCGAAGCGGCCCGCATAGGCCCGGGGCGACGCTTTTTCCCGAAGGAGGGATCTTCCGTGACAAAAGATCTGACCGTTGGCAGTCCGGCCAAGCTCATCCTGGGCTTTGCCCTTCCCACCCTGTTCGGGCTGCTCTTCCAACAGATGTACAATATGGTGGACGCCATGATCGTGGGCAGGCTTCTGGGCTCCGGGGCCCTGGCCGCCGTGGGCGCCACCGGCTCCATCAGCTTTCTCATCATCGGCTTCTGCACCGGGGTGTGCAGCGGCTTTGCCATCCCCGTGGCCCGGGAGATGGGCGCGGGGGAGCACGGCAGGATGCGCCGGTATGTGGCCAACAGCGCCTATCTTTCCGTGATCTTCGCCCTGGTGATGACCGTGGCCACCGGCCTGGCCTGCCGGGGCATCCTCACGGCCATGGACACGCCCGAGGACATCTTTTCCGACGCCTACCGGTATATCTTCATCATCTTCATGGGCATTCCCGCTACCTATTTATATAACCTGCTGGCGGGGATCATCCGCTCCCTGGGAGACAGCCGCACGCCGGTGTATTTTCTGGCCCTGTCCTCGGTGCTGAACATCGCGCTGGATCTGGCGCTGATCCTCTGGTGCGGCCTGGGCGTGGCGGGAGCCGCCGTGGCCACGGTGGCGTCCCAAACGGTGTCGGGCCTGGCCTGCCTTTGGTATGTGTACAGGCGCTTTCCCATTCTGCGGCTGAGCCGGGCGGAGCGCCGGGCGGACAAGAAGCTCTGCCGGGATCTTTGCGTGATGGGGGTGCCCATGGGGCTGCAGTTTTCCGTCACAGCCGTGGGCTCCATCATATTGCAGTCCGCCGTCAACGGCCTGGGAAGCCTGTATGTGGCCGCTGCCGCCGCCGGGGCCAAGATACAGAATCTGCTGTTCAGCCCGCTGGACGCCCTGGGCGCGGCCATGGCCACCTACTGCGGCCAGAACGTGGGCGCGGCGAAGCTGGATCGGCTGGGCCGGGGCGTGCGCGCCTGCGTGCTCATGGGTTTTGTGTACTCCGCCGGGGCCTTTGCCGCCATGCAGGCCTTCGCCCCCAGCTGCGCGCTGTGGTTCATCGACCCGGGCGAGACCGAGACGGCGGCGCTGGTGGCGCTGGTGAGCCGGTATCTGCGGGTGTCCACCACCTTCTTTACCACCCTGGCGCTGGTGGTCATCCTGCGCATGTCCATCCAGGGCATGGGCTACAGCGTGCTGGCCATCGTCTCCGGCGGGATGGAGATGGCCGCCCGGATGGGGATGGCGGGACTTCTGGTGCCGGCCTTCGGGTTCGAGGCTGTGTGCTTTGCCTCTCCGGTGGCCTGGATATGCGCGGATCTGTTTCTGATCCCCGCGTGCGTATGCTGCATCCGCCGGCTCCGGCGGCACCAGGAGCGGTTCCGGCAGCAGCAGGCCCGGCAGACGCGGGAGAGCGTGCACGTGCACAGCCGCGCCCGCTGGTACGCCGACCCGGTGCAGCTGCACCGCCACCGGAACCGCCGCGGCAAAGAGATCGCCGCCCATCCTCACCGGCGCGTGGCTGCGTAAAAATCAAAGACCGCCAGAGGCAAGTGCCTCCGGCGGTCTCTTTATCGTTTTTTCAGCTCACGGCCCAGCTGGCGATGAATTCCACCGGGTATTCGCTGTTGTTGGTCAGGTATATGACGAATGTGTCGTCCTGCTCTGGGCAGAAGGTGACCGTCTGTATCTGGCCTGCTTTCAGATCCACGCTCTGGCCCATGGCAGTGCTGTCGCCGTGCAGCGACACTGTGAGCGAGGCGTCCGTGCGGGTCTGGATGCCCACCGCCACCGAATTGCCCGCCGCGGCGTATATGTCATCGACCAGTCTGACGCGGCTGCCGCTCTCGATCTCGCCGTAAGGGCCGCCGTCTGCCTGCTCGAAAAACACAGTACCGGTCTCGCTGGGAGGGACAGTTACCGTCCCATCGCTCTCCGGCTCAAGCTGGACATCCTCCGCCTCCGCTTCGCCCATGGCCGCCAGCCGCTGCTGGATCTGGGCCCGTTCCTCGTCCAGCTGGGCCAGCTGCTGCTCCAGCTGCTGCCGCTCTGCGGCGATGGCGTCGTTCTGCTCCTGCATGGCGCCGGCCTCGGCCTGCGTCATCACGCTGAAGATCCAGCCGTCGTCCTCATCGTTGTACTTGTACATGACGATGCCGTCCTCGGAGTTGTCGTACAGGTAATCCCGGACGTATCCGTCGCCCTGCATCAGCATGACGTCGGCCCGGCCGTCCACGGCCTTGGACACCAGCAGGCCGTTCTCGATCTCTTCCAGTACCTGCTCATACATCTCGATGGTCTGGTCGATCTTCTCCTGTGTCCAGGTGAACCAGCCGTCGGCGTTTGTCCAGGCCCGCTGGCCCAGGCAGTCTTGCAGATCCTCTTTCTCCTGCTCCAGCCACTGGGCGTATTCCTCCTCCGTCCACCATTCCACTTCCACCGGATCGGCGAGAAGCAGCCTGTATTCCTCCTGGGTCAGGCTCACCGGCTTGCCCTCGGCGGTGAACACGTAGACGGTCGTCCCGTCCTGGGACTGCATCACGTCGCCGGAGAGCACGGTGGGGTCGGTCTCGTCCGCCTTGTCCTCCGGCGCGGCGGTGGCGAACACCGCGCCCACACAGAGCACCAGCGCCAGCGCCAGAGCGGCGCTCAAAAATGATCTGGGTCTTATTTTCATGATAGAATGGATCCTTTCTTCAATGGCGTTTTTGGCAAACCCGCTGGCCAGCTGCACGCCGCCCCGGCGCTGCTCCATATCCAGCAGCGTCCGGGCATAGTCCCCCCGGGCGGCCGGGCCGAAGGCGGTCACCACCGCCCGGTCGCAGGCCCGCTCCATGTCCCGCCCGGCCAGCAGCGCCATGACCCACACCAGCGGGTTGAACCAGTGCAGGCACAGCACCCCGGCCAGAACCAGCTTCCGGGCCGCGTCAAAGCGCCGGATGTGGGCCAGCTCATGGACGAACACGAAGTTCAGCTGATCCCGGTTCGACCAGTCCGTGTCCACGGGAAAGAGGATCACCGGCCGGAACAGGCCGTAGGTCAGAGGGGCGTCCGTCCCCGCCGAGACGCAGATCCGTATCCGCCTCCGGCAGGGATGCTCCCGGAGCCAGGCGCCGGTGCAGGCGTTGTCCGCCGGCCGGGCGTCCCGGAACCGGCGGCGGGTGCGGATGTAGCATATGGCCAGCGCCAGAGCCAGCGCGCACGCCCCCGCCGCCCAGAGGATCACCCAGGGGGAGAGGTTCGCCGCCGCCGGCGGTGACGCGGGGTCTGCCAGATGTGTTATGTCAACTTTTGACGCGGCCGGCACACCGGCCGCCGGGGTGAGGGCGAACTGTGCCGCCGGGGCGGGAAGCCGCCGGGGCAGCAGCGCCCAGGCGCTGAACCGGAAGGGCAGGCCCACCGGCACCGTCAGCCGCAGCGCCGCCAGGGCCCACAGGGCGGAAAACGTCCCCAGGGGCAGCCGGTCCCGGCCCATCCACCGGATGAGGATGGCGGCCAGGATCACGCACCCGCCGGCGAGGCTCATCTGCATAAGGCTCATACGCTCACTCCTGTTCGTCGATCCAGCTGCGCAGCCGGGCGATCTGCTCCGCCGTCAGGCGCTTGCTTCCCAGCAGCGAGGCGAACAGCAGCTCGGGGGAGCCGTCGAAGAGCTTTTCCACCAGCTGGCCGGCCTCCGCGGCGCGCACCTCGTCCCGGGTGAGCAGGGCGTGGCAGAGAAAGTTTGGCTCCCGCCGCTCTATGGCCCCCTTGGCCACGCACTTTTTGATGACGGTGTAGGTGGTGTTCATGTTCCACCCCACGCTCCCGGCCAGGATGTTGGATATCTCCTTGGCGGTGACGTCCCCCCGCTCCCAGAGTACCTTCATCACCCTCAGCTCTGAGTCAAACAGCTTGATCGACATGATTTCCTGCGTCCTTTCTGAAACTATTGCAATAGTTTATGCTGCTATACTATCACAATAGTTTGGCCGTGTCAACACCTTTCTTCGCCTCCCAAGAGCCGGTCGGCCGTCGGGCCGGTTGACAAACAGGGGATAAGACGGTATATTATGGTAACAGAAAAAGACGGGGCCTAGGGCCAGGAGGGTAGAGAGCATGATAAAACGGGGTGTGTGCGTGCTGCTGGCGCTGCTGACGGTGTTGTCCGCCGCCGTGCCCGGCTTTGGCGCCGGGGAAGAGACCGCCGCTCCCACGGAGGAACCCGCCATTACGGAGGAACCTGTGGTTACGGAGGAACCCGTGGTCACAGAAGAACCCGCTGTCACGGAGGAACCTGTTGCCACGGAAGAACCCGCTGTCACGGAGGAACCCGTTGCCACGGAAGAGCCCGCCGTCACGGAAGAACCCGCCGTCACCCCTGAACCGGAGCCGGAGACCGCTCCCGCCCCCCTGGAGGCGGAACAGACCGCCGGGGCAAGGCAGGCCGGCGCCGGCGTCTGCGGCGACCAGCTGAACTGGACGCTGGACGGCAGCGGCACGCTGACCATCTCCGGCAAGGGGGAGTTTCACCCCCTGAGCGGCGGGGCCGCCGGATACGGGTGGGACGTGAAAGCGGTGCGCAGCGTGATCATCGGCAGCGGGGCCACCGGTATCGGCGACGGGGCGTTTGAGGGCTGCGTCAATCTGACGAGCGTGAGCATCCCCGGCACGGTGACCGTCATCGGCGCCAGCGCCTTTAAGGGATGCGTCAGTCTGACGGGCGTGAGCATCCCCTCCAAGGTCACCGCGGTGCGGCCGGAGGCATTCGCCGGCAGCGGCATTGTGAGCATGACCTTCCCCCAGTCGGTAAAGACCATCGGCTACAGCGTGCTGGAGGGATGCCCTCTGGCCGATGTGACGATCCTCAACGCCGGCTGCGAGATAGAGCAGTTCGAGGGCAAGCACTATGATTTCGGCGAGCCCGGCCGGACGCTCATCCGGGGCTACACCGGCTCCAGCGCCGAGAAGCACGCCGGCGTGTGGGGCTACGCCTTCCAGTCCCTGGGGGGAAAGCTGGCCACCCCGAAGATCTCCAGCGTGACCACCACCGTGGCCGGGATCAAGATCAGCTGGGGCGCGGTGGAAGGCGCGGCAAAATACCGGGTCTTTTACAAAAAGGGCAGCAGCTGGAAAAAGATCGGCGACACGGACAGCACCAACTACGTATGGATAAACGCCCAGAGCGGGACGAAGTACACCTTCACCGTGCGCTGCGTCAACTACGACGGCACCGCCTATACAAGCGCCTACAACAAGACCGGCAAGAGCATCCAGTATGTGGCCGCGTCCGTTGTCAACGACCTGGAGAACGTGTCCAACGGGATCAAGGTCAGCTGGTCGGCGGTAAAGGGCGCGTCCAAGTACCGGCTGTACTACAAGACGAAGAGCGGCTGGACGCGCCTGACCGAGACGAAGTCCACCAGCTATACATTCAAGAAAGTCAAGAGCGGCACAAATTATACGTTTACCGTCAAGGCGTACGACAGCGCGGGCAAGGCCTGCCCCTACGACAACTCCGGCAGGAGCCTGGTCTATGTGGCCCCGCCCAAGATCAGCAAGGTACAAAATGCCGCCACCGGCGTGAAGATCACCTGGGGCAAGGTGAAGGGGGCGGAGAAGTACCGGGTATTCTATAAGATCGGCAGCGGCAAGTGGACGAAGATCGCCGATACCGCCAAGACCTCCTACACCTGGACGAAGGCCAAGAGCGGGACGAAATACGCCTTCACCGTCCGATGCATTCTGGAAAACGGCAAGAGCTATACAAGCGCCTACGACAAGACCGGCAAGAGCCTGAAATACATCGCCGCGCCCAAGATCAGCAAGGTGCAGAACACCGCCTCGGGCGTGAAGATCACCTGGGGCAAGGTGAAGGGTGCGGAGAAGTACCGGGTATTCTATAAGATCGGCAGCGGCAAGTGGACGAAGATCGCCGATACCGCCAAGACCTCCTACACCTGGACGAAGGCCAAGAGCGGGACGAAATACGCCTTCACCGTCCGGTGCGTCACCGGAAACGGCAAGAGCTACACAAGCGCCTATGATACGGCCGGCAAGAGCCTGAAGGCATAGGAAAAAGAAAAAAGACGACCCTGGAGGAACAGCGTTCCTCCAGGGTCGTTTTTTCTTTTGCGGTCAGAAGCGGATCACGTTGTCCGGGCCGATGTCCGCCAGGGTGGGGGTGCCGCACATAGTCATGGTGTCCCGCAGCTCTCCCAGGATCTTGTCCAGATATACCGTCAGGCCCTCGGCCCCCGCCGCGTAGACGAAGGGCACCACCGGCCGGCCCAGCAGCACCGCGTCCGCGCCAAGGGCCAGGGCCCGGAACACGTCCACGCCGGAGCGGATGCCGCCGTCCACGAAGATGGGGATCTGGCCGTTCACCGCCTTGGCGATGGAGGGCAGCACCTCCGCCGTGGAGGGCACGCCGCCCTGCACCCGGCCGCCGTGGTTGGACACCACGATGGCCGCCGCGCCGCCCTCGATGGCCTTCTCCGCGCCCTTGGGGGTCATGATCCCCTTGACGATGAAGGGCATTTTGGCGTAGGCGGTGATCTGGCGCAGCTCATCCACCGACTTGCTGCCCGCGTTGGGGTTCATGGCCTTCAAAAAGGGCAGGCCTGCCCCGTCCACGTCCATGGCCGCGGCGAAGATGCCCTTGGCGTTGAGGATGTCCAGCTTTTCAAACACGGCCTCCAGGTTCCAGGGCTTGATGGTGGGGATGCCGATGCCCTGAACCTTCACCATGTCGTCGGAGGCCCGCTTCATGATCTCCGGATCGACGCCGTCGCCGGTGAAGGCGGCGATGCCGTAATTGGCGCAGGCGGGCACCAGAATGCTGTTGTAGGAAAAATCGTCGTGCTTGTCGCCGTAGTGCATCTTCAGCGCGCCCAGGGGGGCGATAAAGACGGGGGCCTTGAAATCCCAGCCGAACAGGCGGAAGGAGGTGTCAATGGGCGCGTTGGGGCACAGGGTATCCATGTTGACGAAGATCTCCTGCCACTTGGCGTAGTTGCGGGCGGCCACGTTGTTGGGCGCTTTGCAGCCGGGGCCGGGCATGGTGTTGCCGCAGGCGATGCCGTTGCATACCGGGCAGGCCTTGCAGGTGGGGCCCACCTGCCCCCGGGCGGCGGTAAGTATCTCGTTATAGGTCACGGTCGTGTCCTCCTTCATGTTTTTTCTTTATTATAAACGCGCGGGAGAAATTGTCAATCCGTGTCCGAAAGCCGTCCCCCTTTGTCCAGTGTGCCCAAAAAGGAGCGAAACGAAAAGACAGATGTCGGTAGAATTGATGATTTTGAAAGTTTTAGTACAGAAAATTTCATTTTTCCCTTGAAATGTCGGATAAAGGCGGTTATAATTGCCTCATCACGAAATAAGTGAAACTAAAAACTGCAAACATAACATCAAGGAGGAAACCAAACATGAAAAAGACTCTCAAGACTTTGGCGCTGGTTCTGGCGCTGGTCATGGCGTTCGGCTGCTTCGGCGCCACCGCCTTTGCGGCGGACGACCTGATCTTCACCACCGGCGGCTCCGCCGGCACCTACTACGCCTTCGGCGGCGTTCTGGCCCAGAAGGTTGGCGAGCTGACCGACACCACCGTCACCGCCGTCACCTCCGACGGCTCCAAGGCCAACATCGAGGCCCTGGAGATGGGCGACGCCGACATCGCTTTCGTCCAGTCCGACGTCATGGCCTACGGCTACAACGGCGAGCGCCTGTTCGAGGAAGCCTATGCTGACTTCTCCACCGTGGCCGCCATGTACATGGAGCAGGTGCAGATCGTCACTCTTGATCCCGACATCAAGTCCGTGGCCGACCTGGAGGGCAAGAGTGTCTCCATCGGCGCTGCCGGTTCCGGCGTGTACTTCAACGCCATCGACATCCTGGGCGCCTACGACCTGACCGAGGATGACATCAAGGCGGAGTTCAAGTCCTTCGACGAGTCCACCGAGGCCCTGCAGGACGGCTCCATCGACGCCGCTTTCATCGTGGCCGGCGCTCCCACCAACGCCGTCACCTCCCTGGCCGCCCAGAACGATGTGTATCTGGTGAACCTGGACGACGAGCACATCGACAAGCTGACCGAGAGTTCCCCCTACTACAGCAAGAACGTCATCTCCAAGGATGCTTACGGCACTGAAGAGGACGTGACCACCGTGGCCATCGGCGCGGTCGTCATCGCCAACGACAGTGTGTCCGAGGACGACGTTTACAACTTCGTCTCCACCGTGTTCGAGAACCTGGACGATCTGGCTCACGATAAGGCCAGCGAGCTGAGCCTGGAGTTTGCCAGCTCCGTCACCTCCGTGCCCTATCATCCCGGCGCTGCCAAGTACTTCGCCGAGAAGGACATCGAGGTTCCTGTGAAGGAAGCGGAGTAAGACGAGCTGAAACCTGTCGCCGCCGCAGCGGGCTTGCCCGCTGCGGCGACCCATAATGATCATGCGGGACAGATGGACGCGCACACGGCCAAGGGGCGCGTGTCCATGTATCCCGCAGAGAGGAAAGGAGCACATATGGCGTCAGAAGATAAGAACAAAACCGCGTCTGAGATCGACACCTCCACCGGCACAGCCGCCGATGTGGAAGCGGTCATGAAGAAATATGACCGGGAGTCCAACGTCCGGGTCTGGGAGGGCAAGCCCCAGAAGTTCCTGCGGATATTCGAGGCCCTGGTCTCGTTTTACTGCATCTGGGTGACGCTGCCCGACAAGGTGCTGGCGGTGGTACATCTGGATGTCTTCCGGAGCCTGATGAGCCAGCAGAAGATGATGATCTTTCTGGCCGTCATCATCGTGATCGGCTACCTGAACTATCCCATCCGGAAGGGGCACGTGAAGGTCAACTCCCTGCCCTGGTACGATATCGTGCTGATGGTGGCCGGGGCTGTTCCCTGCATCTACTACGCGGTACACGCCAGAGATATCATCTCCATGGCCAGCAAGGTGACCAGAGATCCCAAGATGGTGGTCATGGCGATCATGTCCATCCTGGTGCTGATAGAGCTGTGCCGCCGGTGCGTGGGCATCCCTATCCTGTGCGTGGTGGGGGCGCTGTTCGTGTACACGTTCGCCAACGTCCGGTTCGGCAAGGTCATCTATAACCTGTTTTACGCCACCGACGGGCTGATGAACACGCCCATCAGCGTCTGCTCCAAATATATTGTGGTATTCATCATCTTCGGCGCATTTTTGGAACGCACCGGCATATCCACCTTCTTCATCAACCTGGCCAACTGCGTGGCGGGCTCCTCCTCCGGCGGCCCGGCCAAGGTGGCGGTGATCTCCTCCGCCCTGTGCGGCATGGTGTCCGGCTCCTCCGTGGGCAACACGGTCACCACCGGCTCCGTCACCATTCCCATGATGAAGAAGACCGGCTATAAGGGCGAGTTTGCCGGCGCGGTAGAGGCGGCCGCCTCCACCGGCGGGCAGATCATGCCCCCCATCATGGGCGCGGCGGCGTTTCTGATGGCGGAATATATGGGCGTGCCCTACAGCCAGGTGGCCCTCAAAGCCATCCTGCCGGCGGTGCTGTATTTCACCGGCATCTATATCGTGGTGCATCTGGAGGCCAAAAAGCTGGGCCTGCGGGGCATTCCCCGATCCGAGCTGCCCAGGTTCATGAAGCTGCTGCCGAAGATCTACCTGTTGCTGCCGCTGGTCATCCTGGTGTATCTTGTCTCCACCGGCAAAAACTCCATGCAGGCGTCTGCGGCTATCGCCATCGTGGTGACCATCGTGGTGGGCATCGCAAACAATCTCATCAATAAGGCGACGAAAAATCCTGATACCTCCGACAACCTGACGTTTTCCAAATTCATCGACGCCCTGGAGGCCGGGGCCAAGAGCACCATCACCGTAGCGGTGGCCTGCGCCATGGCCGGCCTGGTGGCCGGGTGCGTCACCTCCACGGGCCTGGGCTCCAAGCTCATCAATATGGTGGTACAGCTGTCCGGCGGGTACAAGCTGATCGCGCTGTTTCTGACCATGCTGTGCTGCATCGTGCTGGGCATGGGCGTGCCCACCACCGCCACCTTCTGCATCATGGCCTCCACCTGCGCCCCCATCCTGATTGACAAATCCATCGGCATCACCCCTGTGGCGGCCTACTTCTTCGTGTTCTATTTCGGCATCGTGGCGGATATCACGCCCCCCGTGGCCCTGGCGGCCTACGCCGGCTCCGCCATTGCCAAGGCCCCGCCCATGAAGACGGCCTTCAACGCCACAAAGCTGGCCGTCGCCGCCTTCGTGATCCCCTATATCTTCGCGCTGAATCCCACCATGCTGCTGGTGGACACCACCGCGCTGGAGGTAGTGCAGGTGGTCATCACCTCTGTGCTGGGCATCCTGGCCCTGGGCGTGGGGCTGGAGGGCTATCTGAGGGGCACCGTTCCCTGGGTGCTGCGGATCGTGGCCCTGGCGGCGGGCCTGTTCCTGATCTACCCCGGCACCGTCAGCGACGTGGCCGGCCTGGTCGTGGTGGCGGGCATCTTCCTGTTCCAGACCCTGATGAACAAGAAAAAAGCCGCCGCGGCGTAAAAAAGACAATACAAAGACAATACAAAAACGCCCCCGTACCGCTGAACTGCCCCAAGGAAAGTGGACAGGGAAAAGAAAAGGTTCCTGCGTAGGAAATAAGATTTAAGCGGAGTGGCGAA
>CANQDL010000059.1 GCA_947591105.1 uncultured Oscillospiraceae bacterium | reverse complement strand
GCCCAGAACGAGCCTTCCATGATCCCCCTGGACATCGGCTCCGACTTCGACGACCGGATGCTCTACGACCTGTTCTATAAGGCCGGCACCTATGACCACCTGGAGAAGGTCAACCCCGAGCAGCTGATGGGCTACATCCAGACCGGCGACGAGACCTGCACCGCTTTCAACGAGACGGAAGATCCCGCGTTCCTGGCCTCTGTTCAGAAGCTGAAGGACTGGAAGGATCGGGGCTTCTGGAGCAAGAGCGCCGCTGTGAACACCCAGACCAATGTGGAGAGCTTCAAGGCCGGCAAGGGCGCGGCCGCCCTGCTGAACATCAACAACGCCAAGAGCGAGTACACCACCATTGTTCAGTCCCATCCCGAGTGGGACGTGCGGGTAGTGGACGCCCAGTATGACGCGCCCGCCATCGTCCAGTCCTATCTGGCCAACGGCATGTGCATCTATGCCAACTCCAAGAACCCGGAGCGGGCGCTGATGGCCCTGGATCTGCTGCGCAACGATGAAGAGCTGCACGATTTGTTCTCCTACGGCATCGAGGGCGAGCACTACATCGACAACGGGGACGGCACCATCACCCTGACCGACACCAACGCCGACTATCCCTACGACGGCAACTGCAACTGGGGCATCCGCAACGACGCCTTCTGGAAGACCGTCGCCGGCGACGGCAGCATCCCCAACTACGACGAGCTGTATGAGAAGTGGATCGCCACGGCGGAGGCCAGCGAGTTCCAGTCCTTCACCTTCAACAACGAGTCCGTGAAGAACCAGGTGGCGGCCATGAACGACATCCAGACCACCGATATGAAGCTGCTGTATCTGGGCTTCACCGACGATCCCGAGGCCGATATCGCCGCCGTGCAGGAGAAGCTGAAGGCGGCCGGCGCCGACGACGTCTACGCCGAGATGACGGCCCAGGCCAAGGCCTGGTACGATAGCCAGCAGGGCTGAGCGCCTTGTGCGTTCCATGAAGTGAACGGTGGGGCGGCGCACCTTTTTCTATGGTACGCCGCCCCATATTGTGATACACTGCCTTTGGGAGGGATATGCCCATGACAAGACTTGCATTTCGTCTTACGGACAGTCTGGAGAAGGTTTTCCCGGACAGGGAGCCCGTCCGGCTTGAACAGACCGAGCTGTGCGTCCTCGGCGGGGAGACGCTCTGCCTGCAGCTGGCCTATTTCTGCGAGAACGACGATCTGGGGGACAGCGGGCACAGCTTCCGCCTGCAGGTGGAGCGGCCGGAGGACGTGGCCGTGACGGTTCGCCGGGTGGAGCTGGTGCCCTGCGCCTATCCCTGCCACAGCACGTGGGACGAGCGTTACCTGGACACACGGCCGGGGCTCTATCCCGACCTGCTGCGGCCCATGGAGCCCGGGGAGACGGTCAAGGCGGTGCCGGGGCAGTGGCGCGCCCTGTGGCTGGATATCGACGCCCCGGCGGGCCGGCACCGGGTGACCCTGGCCGCGGAGGACGGGATCGGAACAGACCTGTGGGCCTGTCAGCTGACGGTGGAGGTGCTCTCCCAAGCGCTCCCGCCCCAGCGGCTCATCCACACCCAGTGGTTCCACGCGGACTGTCTGGCGGACTACTATGGGGTGGGCGTGTTCAGCCCGGAGCACTGGCGCATCATCGACAACTTCATGGCCTCCGCCGCCCGCCACGGGATCAATATGCTCCTGACGCCGGTATTCACCCCGCCGCTGGACACGGCCAAGGGCGGCGAGCGGACGACGGTGCAGCTGGTGGGCGTGCGCCGGCGGGGGGACGATTACATCTTCGACTTTGCCAAGCTGGGACGCTGGATCGGCCTGTGCGGGAAAAACGGGATCAAATACCTGGAGATCTCCCACCTGTTCACCCAGTGGGGGGCCATCTGCGCGCCCAAGATCATGGGCAGCGTGGACGGCGGGCCGGAGGAAAAGCTGTTCGGCTGGCACACCCCGGCGGTGGGAGGGGAATATACCCGCTTTCTGGAGCAGTTTCTGCCGGTGCTGAAGGAGTATCTGGCCCGGGCCGGGTGGCTGGACAGAACTTTCTTCCACATCTCCGACGAGCCCCACGACGCGGAGGCGGCGAGCTATGCCGCCGCCAGAGACTCGGTGAAAGGGCTTCTGGACGGCTGCCAGGTGGTGGACGCGCTGAGCAGCTACGATGTGTACAAGCGGGGGCTGGTGGAGCGGCCCATCGTCAGCGTGGATCACATAGAGACGTTTCTCCAGGCGGGGGTGCCCAACCTGTGGGCCTATTACTGCACCGCCCAGGCGCTGGAGGTGCCCAACCGGTTCATCGCCATGCCCAGCGCCCGCAGCCGCATCATGGGCGTGCTGCTGTATTATCACGGCATCGAGGGATTTCTCCACTGGGGCTTCAACTTCTATAATTCCCAGTGCTCCGTGGAGCACATCGACCCCTTCCGGGTGACCGACGCGGGGGAGGCGTTTCCCTCCGGCGACCCGTTTCTGGTCTACCCCGGGCCGGACGGGACGGCCTGGGAGTCCATCCGGGGCATGGTGATCCGGCAGTCCCTGTGGGACTTGCGGGCCCTGGAGCTGCTGGAGGAAAAGATCGGACGGCCCGCCGTCCTGGCCATGCTGGAAAAGCTGGCCGGCGGCCGGCTGACGTTCAGGCGCTACCCCTGCGAGCCCGGCTTTTTCGCGGCGCTGCGAAGAGAGATCTACGGGCTGCTGCCGGCGGAGGGATAACACGGCATGTCAAGCGCCCCGTTTTGTGCGACGATCCTGTGCTGCACAAAACGGGGCGCATTTTATTTTCGTCTCTCCGCGCCGTCCGGGACGGCCGGTCAGCCGTTGGATACGGTGTACAGGCTGTAGAAATAGCCCCGGCGCTCCATCAGCTCCTGAAAGGTGCCCTGCTCGGCCAGGGCGCCGCCGTGCAGCACGAAGATCCTGTCGTACTGGGCCAGGGCGGCTTGTTCCAGCCGGTGGGTGACCACCAGCCGGGTCAGGCCGTCCAGATCCAGTATGGCCTGGGTGACGGCCGCGGCTGTCTGGCTGTCCAGGGCGGCGGTGGCCTCGTCCAGCAGCAACACAGGGGTGCCTCGCAGCAGGGCCCGGGCGATGGAGATACGCTGGCGCTCCCCGCCGGACAGACCCGAACCGTTCTCCCCGCAGCGGTAGTCCCCGCCCCGCTGGGCCAGCAGCGCCGTCAATCCCGCCCGCGACACGGCGCTGTCCACCGCCGCGTCGGGAAAATCCCGGAACATGGTGATGTTCTGGCGGATGGTGTCGTCAAAGAGAAACACGCTCTGACCGATGAGGCTCTCCAGGTCGTACAAACTGTCCGGGTCGATCCGGCGGATCTCCCGCCCGTCCACGGTCAGATGCCCCTCATAGCCGTCATAGGCGCCCATGAGAAGGCTCAAGAGCGTGCTCTTGCCGGAGCCGGAGGCCCCCACCAGGGCGTACTTTTTCCCCGCCTCCAGCCGCAGGGAAAGATCCCGCAGCACCGGCTTTCCCGGCGCATAGGCAAAGGACAGGTTTTGCAGCTCGATGGCGTCACGGAGGACGGGCTCTATGGGCTCGCCCGACCGGGCGGCGTTTTCCTCCGTCACCGCCGCCAGCTTTTCGATGAGCCCCCGGGCGGCCTTTCGCTGGGCCAGCAGCTGGGGGATCTGCTGAACCGGCTGGATGAGAGAGCCCGAGAGGTTGGTGAAGATCAGCACCGTGCCCGCCGTGATGCTGCCCCGCAGCGCCAGATACGCGCCGATAAAAAACATGCCGAACTGCATGGTGACGGCGAGGCTGCTGCCCGCCCCCTGCATGGCGCCCCGCCAGCGCAGCCGGCGGCTCCGGGCATGCTCCAGCACGCGATCCTCCCCGTCGAAGATGCGCCCCGCCTCCGGCTCGGCCTTGAAACTCTTGATGACGGAAAAGCCGGCCAGCAGATCCCTGACTCTGCCCACAAAGCCCTCGTTTGCATCGCTGAGGGCCTTTTCCCGGCGGCCCAGCTCCGGGCTGAAGACGGTCACCCCCAGCAGGGGCAGCACGCACAGCGCCAGGGCGGCTCCCGTCATCGCCGGGCTGTAGGCCAGCAGAAACACCAGGATGGCCGTGAACTCCAGGGGCAGCACGATCAGATCGAACAGGTTTTGCAGGTAGTCGGAGGCGATCACCGTCACGTCGCTGGTGAGAACGGCGAGATACCTTCCGGTGTTCTCTTTGGTAAAGGCGCTGATGCTCTTTTCGGCCAGCTTCCGAAAGGCATAGGACTTGTACTGGCCCAGCGCCCGGCTCTGCCAGCCGCTGAGGGCCCGGTAATACAGCGCCTCCGCCACGCCCAGGAACACCGCCACGCCCGCCGCCGCCCATAAGAGCCGGATCAGCCGGGCGGCGTCCAGCGCCGTGACGGCGTCGATCACCGCTCCCAGCACCCATGACACCATGAGTACGGCCGGTATCTGCAGCATATACAGCGCCGCCGTGGCCCAAAGCCGGAGGCGGTTGTGCTCGTAAAAGGCCCGGATATAGGGCCGGGCGGGGTCAGGATTTTTGTTCTTCATCGCTCTGCGTCCCCTTTTCAAAGCACTTTTCCCGCATCAGGTTGCCCACCAGGTTCATCCCGTGGCCCTGCCACGCCCAGCGGGCGAAGGTCAGCAGCGGCACCACGCCGCTGAAGTCCCGCAGGGCGTAGACGCTCACCATCCCCTCCGGCATGGTGATCGGCCAACTCGCCAGCAGGTGCGCCTGGGTCAGGGCCTCCAGCGCCCGTTCCGTCTCCGGCAGAGGCGTGCCCGTGTGACCGGCCACCACCTCCGGGGCGTAAAGACCCTCCCGGCTCCGGCAGAGGTACCGCAGCGCCTCCATGGCCCCCGGCAGCGCCAGCGCGCTGAACAGGGCGCGGTACTCCTCGTCGGTCAGGAAGTATTTCTCATAGCCCTCCTCCGGCTCCGGAAACACACCGAAATAGGAATAATCCTCCGCGCCCACGCCCAGGAAGTAGCCGCTGTCGGTGCCCGTTATCGTGCGCATCAGCGCCTTTCCCTGGCCAAGCAGGCCTGGCGTCTCCATCTCCGCCTTTTCCGGGTAGGCGATCCAGGGCGCGTCGAACAGCGGGTCGCTGACGCCGTAAATGGCCGCATCCCATAAAAGGCGGGTCAGCTTTGTCAGCCGATCCTTCTCCGGGATGGATCGGAGCCACTGGATAAGGTCGTTGGACATGTCCTTTGCCGGGCCGCTCTCCCGGCCGAAGAGGGCGTCCACGGTGACGTGCAGTCTGTCCGCGATGGCTGGCAGCAGCGTCACGTCCGGGGCCCCGCCGCACTCCCACCGGCTCACCGCCTGGGTGCTCACCCCCGCGGCCTTTCCCAGTTCCTCCTGGGTCAGGCCCGCCGCCTTTCTGTATTTGGCGATCTGCTCTCCGATCAGGTTCGTATTCATCCGAAAACCTCCACGTTCAAGTGATGCTTGTATTATACCTAAACTGTCGATTGAAAACAACGCAGGCAGTTTTGAGAAAAATCAAGCGTTCGTTGATATAGACAAACAAAGACAGCATGGCCGGAAAGCCATGCTGTCTTTTGTGGTTTTCACATCCCGTCGATGAGCCGTACGGTGACCACGCCGGCGTCCGCGTCCTTTTTCAGCACGAAGGCGGGCACGTCGGGGATGAGGATCTCCCGATCCCCTTGCACCACCAGTACGCTGGCGGCGGGCTCGGGCATCACGTCGGCCAGCACACCCACCTGGGCGCCGGACTCGTCCACCACCCGGGCGCCGATGATGTCCTGCAAAAACACCGCCTCGGCGGGCAGACGGACGTCGTCCCGGTCGATGAACACCACCTTGCCCTTCAGGGCCATGGCGGAGTTTACGTCCTCCACGCCCTCCAGCGCGGCGATGCACATCTGCTTATGCACCCGGCAGGCGTTGATCCTGACTTCCTTTCCGTCGATAAAAAACCGGCGGAAGCGGGTCAGAAAGTCCGCCTCGTCCGCCCAGGGCTGGATGCGCACCTCGCCCCGGACGCCGTGGGTGTTCACGATCTGTCCCGCTTCTAATCGCTGCTTTTTCAATCCA
Organism: uncultured Oscillospiraceae bacterium; assembly: GCA_947591105.1. Taxonomy (GTDB): domain Bacteria; phylum Bacillota; class Clostridia; order Oscillospirales; family Oscillospiraceae; genus CAJOIG01. The sequence goes on along the minus strand of CANQDL010000059.1, from coordinate 7,115 downwards.
GTATCTCGACGGAGACTTTCTTTCCCTGGCGCTGGGCCACCGCCTTCATGAGCACCCGGATCTGGCGCACGATCCGGCCCTGGCGGCCGATGACCTTGCCCATATCCCCGTCGGCCACGCGCACCTCGTATACGGTGGCGCCGCCCTCGGTGTGCTCATCCACGGTGACCTTGTCCGGGTCGTCCACAAGGCTCTGGATGATGTAGGTCAGCAGTTCCTTCATGGGGCGCTCCGTCTCACTCGGCCTGCTCCGCGGCGGGGGCGGCGGGGGCCTGCTGGGCCTCGGCCAGCTTCAGAAGGCCGCGGACGGTGTCGGTGGGCTGGGCGCCGCAGCCGATCCAATACTTGGCGCGCTCCAGGTCGATCTGGATGGAAGCGGGCTGCGCCATGGGATCATAGGTACCCAGTTCCTCGATGTTCCGGCCGTCACGGGGAGAGCGGCTGTCCGCCACCACGATGCGGTAATAGGGGGCCTTCTTTGCGCCCTGTCTCTTCAGACGAATCTTGACCATTGTTTTTCCTCCAAAAATATTTGTACTTTTTTATTTTTCAAATTCTCTGGGAATTTTGAAAGCTGGTTCAGAAGCCCATCATGCCCATGCGCCGGGCCATCTTCTTGCCCTTCCGGGAGCCGGACATCTGCTTGACCATGGCGTTCATGGCGTCGAAGCCCTTCAAAAGCCGGTTGATCTCCACCACGCTGGTGCCCGCGCCGGCGGCGATGCGCCGCTTGCGGCTGGCGTTCAGGATGGCGGGGTTGGCCCGCTCCTTGGGGGTCATGGACAGGATGATGGCCTCCGTGCGGGCCAGGGCCTTGGGATCGACCTTGGCCCCCTTCAGGGCCTTGGCGTCCATGCCCGGCACCATGCCGATCAGATCCTCGATGGAGCCCATGTCCTTCATGGAGCGCAGCTGCTCCAGATAGTCCTGGAGGGTGAAGCGGCTCTTCATGAGCTTATCCGCCATCTCCGCGGCCTTTTTCTGATCCACAGCCTGCTCCGCCTTCTCGATGAGGGTGAGCACGTCGCCCATGCCCAGGATGCGGCTGGCCATCCGGTCGGGGTGGAACACCTCGATGGCGTCCAGCTTTTCCCCGGTGCCCACGAATTTGATGGGCTTTCCCGTCACCGCCCGCACGGAAAGGGCCGCGCCGCCCCGGGCGTCGCCGTCCAGTTTGGTGAGCATCACGCCGGTGATGCCCAGCGCCTGGTCAAAGGCGGAGGCGGCGTTCACCGCGTCCTGGCCGGTCATGGCGTCCACGGTGAGCAGGATCTCCGCCGGCTCCACCGCCGCCTTGATGTTCTTCAGCTCCTCCATCAGCGCCTCGTCCACGTGGAGCCGCCCGGCGGTGTCCAGGAACACCAGGTCGTTTCCGTGGCGGCGGGCGTGTTCGATGGCGGCCTTGGCGATGTCCACCGGGTCGATCTGCCCCATCTGGAACACGGGGATGCCCACCTGGGCCCCCACCGTCTCCAGCTGCTTGATGGCGGCGGGACGGTATACGTCACAGGCGGCCAGCAGAGGCCGCTTGTTCTGCTGCTTTTTCACAAAGGCCGCCAGCTTTGCGGTGTTGGTGGTCTTGCCCGCGCCCTGCAGGCCCACCACCATCACCACGCTGGGCACCTTGGAGGAGTAGTTCAGGCGCGCCGCCTGTCCGCCCATGAGGGCGGTCATCTCCTCGTTGACGATCTTGATGACCATCTGGGCCGGGTTGAGGCTCTCCAGGATCTCCTGGCCCGCCGCCTTTTCAGAGACGCTGTTCACAAAGTCCTTCACGACCTTGTAGCTCACGTCCGCCTCCAGCAGCACCATCCGCACCTGACGCATGGCGTCCTTGATGTCCGCCTGGCTCAGACGCCCCTTGCCACGGAGCTTTTTGAAGATGCCGTTCAGTTTTTCCGATAAGCTCTCAAAAGCCATTACATCAAATCCTCCAGCCGGGCCAGAATGTCCCGGCTCTGTCCGGTGTCCGGCAAGAGCCCGGCCAGCTCCCGGCGAATGGCGGCGATCTCGCTGCGCCGCTCCAGATGCCGCCGGACGAGGCCGGTCTTGTTCTCATACTCCCGTAGAGCCGCCTCCGCCCGGCGCAGGATGTCCCACACCCCCTGGCGGCTCAGGCCGCCTTGCTCCGCGATCTCCGCCAGCGACCAGTCCTCGTTCCAGTGCAGCTCACAGGTCTGGCGCTGCTTTTCCGTCAAAAGCTCGCCGTAAAAATCCAGCAAGAGGGACTTGTCCAGCGGCGTCGTCCCCATCCGTGCCGCCTCCTCTGTCAAGGAAAGTCGCTTTACAGCTTGCCTATCATACACCATTCCGGCGAAGGTGTCAAGTATTTTTTCTTGACAGCGGCCGCTGTATATTCTCCCCGCCGGGCGGAAAAGATACCAGGTATGGAAAAGATAAGCACGAAACGGCTGGCGGCCTGGGGAGAACAGGCGGCCAGAACCATACCTGTAAAGGGACGCATCTCCGGCCGCCGGGCAGCCCGGCGGCTGGCCGCCGCTATGGCGACAGTGAGCGAGAAGGGGCGTGATCACCAACAGCCCGCCTGGTTCGGGGACAACGAATATCTGGCCCGGCGGGAGACGGGCCTGGCCCTGGCCGCCCTCCGGTCGGCCGGCGGACTGCGCCGTGGGCCGGACGGGGCGGCGGTGGTGACGCTGTGCCGCTGCCTGGCGGACGCGGGCGCCGTGACGGAGGAGCGGATAGAGGCATTTCTCACCGGCGCCCGGCGCCAGGGAGAGCTGCCGGAAAACGAGGCGGCTCTGGTGGGCGCGGCGCTGCGGGCGGCGCTGGTAGAGGCCCTGGCCGAGCCGGACGTGGACGCGTCCCGGGCGGCGGAGCTCTTCGGGGGCCTGCGCACCCTGGCGGAGCTGGATCTGACGGGGGCGCTGGAGCGCTCTGACCCGGTGGACGGACTGCTGCGGCAGGACGACGTGTACCCGGCCATGGACGAGCAGAGCCGGGCCCTGTACAGGCGGCGGCTCCAGCGGCTGGCGAAAAAGCGGGGGATATCGGCGCTGGAGGCGGCCCAGTCCGCCCTGGAGCAGGGGCTGCATACCTATCTCTTCCCCCCCAACACCCGGCGGGGGACGGGCTACATGACCGCCCGGGCGCTGCTGCCGCTGGCCCTGTGTCTGGGGGCGGGCGTCGCTGCAAGGAGCCTGTGGACGGCGCTTTTGACGGTGCTGCCCCTGTGGGAGCTGACCCGCGTGGCGGTGGACTCGGTGCTGCTGCGCCTTGTGCGGCCCCGGCGGCTGCCCCGTCTGGCCCTGGAGGGGGGCTTGGGCCCGGACGGGCGGACGGTGTGCGCCGTGTCGGCGCTGCTGACGGACGACGACGCCGGCCCCCGGCTTGCCCGGCGGCTGGAGCTGTACCGGCTCGCCAACCGGGACTGCGGGGAGCAGCTTCTGTTCGCCCTGCTGGCGGATCTGCCCGACAGCGCGTCCTATCCGCCGGAGACGGCGGCGCGCCTGGAGAAGACCCGGGCGGTGATCGACGGGCTCAATGAGAAGTACGGCGGGGGATTTTATCTTCTCAGCCGCGACCCGGCATGGAACGGCACAGAGGGGGTCTACACCCCCTGGGAGCGCAAGCGAGGGGCCATTTTGGAGCTGGCCCGGCAGACCCAGGGCCAGCCAAACAGCCTGAAGTGCCTGGCGGGGGACGCCGGCGGGCTGCGGGCCCGGTATATCCTTTGTCTGGACGGGGACACCGCTCTGCCGCCCGGGACGGCCCGGGCGCTGATCGGCACGGCCATGCACCCGCTTCACGCCCCGGTGGTGGAGCGGGGCGTGGTGGTGCGGGGCCACGGCGTGCTCCACCCCCGGATGGCGGTGGAGCTGGATCGGGCCATGGCCACGGATTTTGCCAAGCTCTGGGCGGGGCAGGGGGGAACCGATCCCTATGGCGCGCCCACGGGGGAGCTGTATACGGACTTGTTTGACCGGGGCGGCTTCGCGGGCAAAGGCGTGGTGGACGCAGCGGCGTATCTGGCCTGCCTGGGCGACCGTTTCCCCGACAATACGGTTCTGAGCCACGACGCGCTGGAGGGGGCGTATCTGCGGGGGGCCTATGTGGGTGACGTGGAGCTGACGGACGGCGCGCCTGTGGGCGCGGCGGCCTGGTTCCGGCGGCTGCACCGCTGGACGCGGGGGGACTGGCAGAATCTGCCCTGGCTCTTTGGCCGGGGCCGGGATCTGCCGGCGCTGGAGCGGTTTCGGCTCTTCGACAGCGCCCGCCGGAGTCTGACGGCCCCGGCGTCGCTGCTGGCGCTGGTGTGCGGTTTCTTCTTCCCCGGCCAGCGGCTGGCCGGGGCGGTGGCGCTGGTCTGCCTGGGAGCGGAGGCGGTGCAGGCCGCCTTCGCCGGGCTCTTTGTCCGCACCAGGGATGCCCGTCTCCGGTGCCGGAGCGGCGTGCTCCGGGGCGTGGGCGGGGCGCTGGCCCGGTTTATGGCCCGGCTGATCTTCCTGCCCTGGGAGGGGTGGGCCTGCGCAAGCGCCGCAGCGACGGCTCTGTGGCGGATGGGCGTCAGCCACCGGCATATGCTCCAGTGGGTGCCGGCGGCCCAGGCGGAGCGGGGAAAGAACCGGCCCGCCGCCATGTGGTTTTCCGTGGGACTGGGGCTGGCGCTCATGCTGCTGGCCCCCGGCCCGGCCGGGAAGGCCACGGGGGTGGTGTGGATGTTCGCGCCGGCCTTTGCCTGGGCCTCCGGCCGGGAGCAGGGGCCGAAAAACGATCTAACCGCCGCCGACCGGGCCTTTTTGCACAGATCCGCTGCGGCGATGTGGGACTATTTTTCCCAGCAGTGTACCCGATCCGGCCACTGGCTGCCCCCGGACAACGTGCAGATCCAGCCGCCCAAGGGGGCGGCCTGCCGCACCTCTCCCACCAACATCGGCCTGGCCCTCACCTCGGCCCTGGCGGCGGCGGAGCTGGAGATCATCTCCGACGGGGAGGCGGCGGAGTTTGCCGGACGGCTGCTGGGCACCGTGGAGCGGCTGCCAAAGTGGCGGGGCCACCTCTACAACTGGTACGACACCCGCACCTGCGCGCCGCTGCAGCCGCCCTATGTGTCGGCGGTGGACAGCGGCAACCTGTGCGCGTGTCTGCTCTGCCTGGCCGGAGGCATGGCCGCCCACGGCCACCCGGACGTGGCCGAGCGGGCCGCCGCCCTGGCCCGGGACATGGATCTGGGAGCGCTGTACGATGAGAAAAAGCGCCTTTTCCGCATCGGCATCGACCCGGTGTCGGGGGAGCCCTCGCCGGGGCACTATGACCTGATGGCCTCGGAGGCCCGGCTGACCAGCTTTATCGCCTGCGCCCGGGGGGAGGCCCCTGTGCGCCATTGGCAGAGCCTGAGCCGGGCCCAGCTGGCCCTGGACGGCTGGCGGGGCCTGGCAAGCTGGTCCGGCTCCATGTTCGAGTATCTGATGCCGGAGCTCTTTCTGCCCCTGATCGGCGGCTCCATGCTGTGGGAGACGGGCCGGTTCTGCCTCTATGCCCAGCGAAAGCGGGGCCAGAGGGCCCGGAGTCCCTGGGGCAGCTCCGAGAGCGCCTTCTTCTCCCTGGACGCGGGGATGGACTACCGCTATAAGGCCCACGGGGCGGGGGCGCTGGCGCTGCGCCGGGACATGGACGGGGAGATGGTGATCGCCCCCTATGCCAGCTTTCTGGCCCTGTGCGTGCACCCCAAAGCGGCGGTGGAGAATCTGCGCCGTCTGCGGGGGATGGGCCTCTGGGGAAAATACGGCTTTTACGAGGCCCTGGATCTGACCCCCGGCCGGACGGGAAAGGGGGGCCGGGTGGTGGCCTGCTTTATGAGCCATCACCTGGGCATGAGCCTGTGCGCGGCGGCCAACTGCCTGACGGGCGGGGTGCTGCGCCGGTATTTCATGGCCGCGCCAGAGATGGGGGCGTTTCGTCCGCTGCTGGCGGAGCGGGTGCCCCTGGGCGGGGATATCCTGCGCCGGAGCCGCAGTCCCGTCACCCGGCCGCCGGAGAGCCGGACGGAACGGCCGGTATTCCGCTGGGAGGGCCAGGGCCACGACCCGGCAGATCCGGCGTGGTTCCCCATGTCCAACGGAGTGTATACGCTGCTCTGCTGCGACGACGGCCGGTGCCGGGCCCGGTGTGACGGGCTCGTCATGTACCGGCCCGAGGGTATGGACATGGCGGTGGAGGACGCGGCGCTGACGCCCTCCCGGCGTCAGGCCGCCTTCCGGCCCTGGCGGTACGAGGGGGGAAGCGTCACCTTCACGGCCCGGAGCGCCGGACAGGTGAGCTCCGTGTCCCTGGCTGTGGCCAGCGGCGAGCGAGGCGAGCTGCGGCGCGTGATCGGCCCCAGCGGCGGGAAACTGACCGTCCGGTTCGAGCCGGTGCTGGCCCGGCCAGAGGATTTTGCCGCCCACCCGGCCTTTTGGCGGCTGGGTCTGGAGATCACGGCCCGGCGGGGCGCGGTATTTGTCCGGCGGCTGGCCCGGGGCCAGCTGGGGGAGACGTGGCTGTGCCTGGCGGGCACCGTCCCGCTCTGCCTGGAGTCCGGCGCGGGCTGGCAGATGCACGGCCCGGCCGTGGTGTCCGCCCGGCTGCCGGAGGGCGGCTGCGCCGTGCTGGCCCTGTGCTGCGGACAGAACCGCCGGGAGGCGGAGGAGGGGGCCAGGCGCATCCTGACCGGCGCCCAGGCGGACATGGCCGGCTCCATGGCGTCCCTGCTGGGGATGACGGGAGACGGAGTGCGCGCGGCCTTCGAGCTGTGCGGGGCGGTGTGCTCTCCCCGGGTGGAGGCCCGGCCCGACAGCACCCGGCAGGCCCTGTGGGAGAAGGGCCTTTCCGGGGACGTGCCCATTGTGTATGTGCGGGCGGCGGAGGGGCTGGAGGGGGCCAAGCGCCTCATCAAGCGCCACGCGCTCATCACCGCCTGCGGGGCGGCGGCGGATCTGGTGATCGACACGGGGGAGGCGGGGCAGTACCTGCACCCCCGAACGGACGCGCTGCGCCGGTATCTGGAAAAATACGGCCTGGCGGCCTTCGAGGGCGCCCGGGGCGGGGTGTGGTTCACCGCCGGGCAGGCGCTGGAGGCGGCTTCGGTGGTGGTGACGGATGGCCACCGGCGGCAT
>CANQDL010000058.1 GCA_947591105.1 uncultured Oscillospiraceae bacterium | reverse complement strand
AATATTAATTTATTAAATTTGAGAAAGGATAAAATAATGAATGACAAGGAACAAGAGAGCCTGTATCTACCCCGGCGGAGGATCTGTTCGAGAGCAACACCGTGGTGTGCCTGGCCGGCGTCACATCCAACAGCGACAAGGCGTTCCTCATGTCCCTGCTGCTGCAGGCGTTGAGCGAGTACCGGAATTCCCGCTACCTCTATGACGACGCCTACCGGGCCCAGCTCAACAAGGGCCGGGAGGAGCACGGCGGCAGCTATCTGTGCCACTATACCGTGGTGGAGGAGGCCCACCGCATCCTCCAGGTGTCCCGGAGCATGAATCCGGGCGCGGACCCCCAGGCCGCCATCGCGGAGAAGTTCAGCGAGATGCTCTCGGAGATCCGGGAGAGCGGCGAGGGCCTTATGATCGTGGATCAGTATCCCTCCCGCCTCATCTCCGACGCCATCAAGAACACCAACGTCAAGCTCATCCACAAGCTGCAGGCCCGGGACGACATCGACGCCATGGCCACAAGCATGTCCCTCAACAGCAAGCAGAGCGGCATCATCGCCTCTCTGGGACGGGGCTGCGCCATCGTGAACGCCGGCATGGATGACACGTCCAGCTGGGTGAAGGTCTACAAGTGACGGCAGACGCGAATAAGGAGGTGTTGTTATGGATCAGAAAAACACTCCGGACAAGGGAAACGACGAGAAAAAGTGGGAGCTCTACCCGAGGCTGCTTCAGTCCGCCGGCAAGCGCAAGCACGGCCTGGCCGGCGAAGAGCCCGCCCCGGCTGAAGAAAGAAAGCCCGCCCTGGCCGAGGAACAGGACGTGCCTGTGAAGGCCCCCGACTATAAGGAGAGCTTTGTCCCCGAGCCGGATCCGGCCCGCGGGGAGAAGCAGCGGGAGAGCGGCAAGACGAAGTCTTTCCTCTCCCACGCGAAGCAGATGACAAAAAAGGGCGTCCACAGCTTCATCGACAGCGTCAGGCGGATTGAAGAGTTGGAGTACGAGGAGGACGAGTCCGTACCCAAGCCGGGGCCGGCCGTCCCTCCCACGCCGGTCAAGACCCCGGAGGAGCTTTTGGAGGATGAGCTGGACGGGAAGTATAAGACCTTCTCCGCGCTGCTTCCCATGACGGAGGAGGCGCTGGGCCCGGAGGACGAATCCGGCGAGGGGCCCTTCGCCGGTGCGCTTTTGAAAAAGTGGCGGTACAGTCTCAAGGTGGGCGAGTGTCCGGCAATGCTGGCCCGGCTGGAGGAGATATGCGCCCCCAGCGGGGAGGCCCAGCCCCGGGAGGCCCTGGCCCGGTGGATGGCCTTTCTTAAGGACGCCGGCATCCGCCAGATGCACGGCGGGCTGACCGAGCTGACCGTATCCATGGCGGAGCGGCCCTATTACGGCAACGGCAATGAATTTATGGACGGCACCCTGTGCCGGATCGAACAGCACCCCTGGCTCTGCCGGGAAAAGCTGATCTGTCCCGGTATGCTGTCCCCGGCGGCGGAGACGAAGGACGCGCCGCCCCGGGAAGCGGAGGCCCCGGCGGCCAAACAGACGGACGGCGGTAACGAAGATGTGTGAGAAGCTCTGTCCCCCGGTCATGCCCGGCTGCTCCTGCGGCCTGCTGCGGCAGGCGGGACGCGTATATGCGTGCGAGGTCATCTTCACCTACTGCCTGCAGGAGCAGTGCTCCCTCTGTCCCCTGCCCAACATGAGCAGCCGCACCGCGGACACTGACGCGGTCATGGACAGGGTGGCGCAGGCGGCCGAGGCCGCCCGGGCCGGCGGGTATGACACACTCTTCGTCCGCCTGATCGGCGGGGACTCCTTCACCGCCTGGGAGGCGCTGAAAAAGTTCTGCGGCCAGCTCTGGTCACAGCCCTGGGGCCTGGAGATTCGGGTGGGCCTCACCCTGTGCGCCCGGCCGCTGAGCCGGGAAATGCGGCTCTGGGTTCTGGAACACAAGCAGCAGCTCACGATGACCCTCCGCCTCAACAGCGAACCGGGCCGCCGGCTGTGGAAGGAGGAGATCCTGGCGCGCCATCCCGTCGTGGGGGACGTGTGCCTGTGTCTGACCCGACGGGACATCCCCTTTGTGGAGCAGACCCTGCTGGCCCTGGCCAAGGCGCAGAAGACCGTCTCCATAGAGGCGATGGACGCCGAGAGCTGGAGCAATGAGGGCAGACTGGCCTACAGCAAAGCCGTCAGAGCGGCGGCTGTCCAGGCACTGAAGCGGTACAAGACGGTGCTGTTCCCCTGGGCGCAGACTGCCTGTCTTATCGGGGAGAGCCGGGCCGTCGTCACTATAGACGTGGACGGCACGGTCTATCCCTGCCGGTACTGCTCGCCGGAGCGGATGGTGTATTCCACCCTGCGCCAGCGGCTGGAGCCCTTCGCCGCGTCCGAGAGTCCCTGCCCCGCGGCGGAACTTCAGGCAGCCGGCGCCGGCCAGGCGGCACTGGCCATATTCCACCGGGCCTTGGCGAAAGCGCTGGAAGAGGCAGCTCTGGCACAGGCCGGCGGCGGAGCGGCAAAGTAAGAACACCGGCAGGATAGAAAGGGGGCGCCATATATGAAAAAGACGGTATTCGACCCGGACAAGATGTACACATACCTGCGGGGCTTCGCCTCCGGCGCGGGGATGGGCCAGACCATGAAGGCTCTGTCTTTCGCCCGGGAGAAGCACGCGGGCCAGATGCGCAAGAGCGGCGAGCCCTATATCGTTCACCCGCTGACCATGGCCTGCGACGCCGTGAGCATCGGCATCCGGGAGGATCGGGTCATCGCGGCCATATTGCTGCACGACGTGTGCGAGGACTGCGGCGTGCCGCTGTCTGAACTGCCCGTGGACGACACAGTGCGCCACGCGGTGGATCTGCTCACCTTCCGGGTCATGGACGGGGAGACGAAGGATACCGCCAAGACCCGGTACTACAACATGATCCTCCAGAGCCGGGAGGCCACCCTCACCAAGCTGGTGGATCGGTGCCACAACGTGTCCAGCATGGCGGGAACCTTTTCGGAGGAAAAGCTGCTGGCCTACATAGACGAGACCCGGCAGTATGTCCTTCCCCTGCTGCGGAAGGCCAAGACCGTCTATCCGGAGGACGCGGACGTGCTGTTCATCCTCAAGTACCACATCGTCAGCGTGGTGGACTCCCTGGACGCCGCCATACAGGTATATCTGCCCCGCGGCGCCGACGCGTGACAGATCTGCGGGCATATTCGATCAAGGCTCTGGCCGAATCGCTGCGCCCGCCGGGATCAAAAGGGAATAATTAGAACTTAATATGATACACAGATCATCGTCTGTGGCAAAGCCGCTGTTGGTGTGTCTTCAGGCCGTATGATCGGAGCATTCCGTGCTCTGATTTTCCGGCCGGGAGCATTCACAGCGGCTTTGCCATTTGTTCAGCGCTTTTTTTGCCTGACAGGCGGCTTTTGACAAATCCCGCAGAGAGGAAAACCTGAATGAGCGCCAACGGCATAACAGTCCGTGACGACGAATATGAATGGGTAGACCTGAACACACCGTTCTGGGATCATGAGAAGCCGCCCAGGGAAACGAGGAGTTTGACAGGTACTGGCGGCAGTATTGGAAGGAGCGGGAAAAGCAGCACACCCACATGGACAGGGCTTTTTACGCGGTCGGGGAAGATGGGCAGGAGTATTTCTATATCGGAAAGACCCGCATCAAGATCACAGAGCACTTCCCGGAGAAGGGCAGAACCATGGGCGAACTCATTGAGGATCTGATCCTCTATGCCGCCCGTCAGGGCGAAAAAACAGATGACGGTACGTATGTGGATTCATCGCTTTGAAGTAGTAAGCGCAGGTCGCAGGAGGTTTAGAGGTTATTATTGAAACGACCGAACAATGCGGCTCTCTATATGAGATTGAGCGTGGACGACGAGAGCTATGGCGACAGCGTGAGTATCGAGACCCAGCGGACGATCCTTCAGGCATATGCCAAAGAAAACAGTTTTGCCGTCTACGACGAGTATGTGGACGACGGGTGGAGCGGAACCAATTTCGAGCGCCCGGCCTTCCAACGCATGATGGCCGATGTGGACGCGGGCAGGGTCAACTGCATCATCACAAAGGATCTGTCCCGTTTTGGGCGCGAGCACGTTATGATGGACTACTACCTGGAATTTGTGTTCCCGGCCAAGCGTGTTCGCTATATCGCCGTCACGGACAACGAGGACACGGAAAAGGGCCTGAGCGACTTTGTGCCGTTCAAAAATCTGTTCAACGAGTGGCTTGCCAAGGACACCAGCCGGAAGGTGAAGGCGGCCTATAAGGCAAAATTTGCGGCGGGCGAACACCTTTGCGCCTGTGCGCCGCTGGGCTATAAAAAGGACCCGGAGCATCCGAATAGGCTGCTCGTTGACGACCAGACCCGTTGGATCGTGGAGCGCATCTTCGAACTGGCCGCCCGTGGGACAGGCCCTGCAAAGATCGTAAAGATACTCACAGAGGAAAAGGTTCCGACGCCAAGCTGGATACACTATCAGAGGGAGGGCCTGTTTGCCAATATCCACGGGCATGACCCCGGCGAGAAGGCGTATTTGTGGACCAATGCCTACGTCACGAATATCCTCACGAACGAGACGTATATTGGCAACAGCGTCCACAACCGGGAGCAAAAGGTCTCCTACAAGAATAAGAAGCGTATCCGCACTTCCCAGAAGGAATGGCTCGTTGTGGAGCACACCCACGAGGGGATCATCGCCCCGGAGCTGTTCGAGCAGGTTCAGAAGCAGGTCAGTGCCCGCCGCCGAAACACGAAGAACCACACGTTTCAGATCTTCTCCGGCCTCATGCGGTGCGGCGGCTGCGGTCGGGCGATGAGCTACGGGACGAACAGGGGCAAGAAAAGCTCTTTCGCCTACTATGCCTGTTCCGGCTACCGGCAGTATGGCCCGAAGCGCGCCGGCTGCACACAGCATTACATACGCTACGATGTGCTCTATGCCTATGTCCTGGCCCGGCTCCAGGAATGGTTCGCCCTGGCGCAGATGGATGAAAGTCGTCTGCTGCAAAGGATGCTGAACGCCAGCGATAGGGAGCGGTCCGCAGCCGCCCGGAAGCAGGGAACGGAACTGGCGAGGGCGGAAAAACGCCAGGGAGAGCTGGATCGTCTTTTCACCAAGCTGTACGAGGATTGGGCGGCGGGGAAGATCACGGAGCGGAATTTTGACCTTCTCTCCGAAAAGTACCAGACGGAGCAGGCCCAGGTGGAGGAGCAGATCGGGCGGCTGCAAGCGGAGGCGAACGAGGAGCGGGAGACGGCGGACAACGGGTCGAAATGGATCACGCTCATCAAGCAGTACGCGAACCCCACCGCCCTGACCGCCGGGATGCTCAACGCGCTCATCGAAAAGATCGTCGTCCATGAGGCGGTGAAAGCGCCCGACGGCAGCCGGGAGCAGGAGATCGAGATCTATTACCGCTTTGTGGGAAAGCTTGACACGTAAATCTGTATCTTTAATGATGCGTCACGGAGCTGACGGTGGGATAGACCCGCAGATCTTCCACGCAGTCCTTGTCGCGGCAGCTGTCGTATATTTTCCTTGTATGGATGCACACGGCTTCGGTGCATTCCTGGCTGTCCGCCATGCTGATACCTCCTATCATGTTTGCCGGGCGCCCGGCGTTTCAGTACAGTCTATGCCCGCAGGCGCAAAATGTGAAATATCCTTGTGCGGACGGGGAGGAATGTGGTAAAATGGAGAGGAAAAGGGGGTAGGCGCGTATGGAGCATCTGGGATTTATCCGGGATAAACTGGATATTAAAATATTGATCCTGTTTATATTGGAAAAGCTGCCCAAGCCGGTGGAGGCGGTGACCCTGTCCGACCTGGCGCTGTTCGACGGGGGCTTTACCTGGTTCGACTATACGGACTGTCTGGCGGAGCTTGTCAAGACCGAGCACGTGGAGGAGAAAAACGGCAAGTACGCCATCACGGAGAAGGGCCGCCGGAACGTGAATACGGTGTCCTCCAGCCTGCCCTATACCGTCCGGGCCAAGGCGGAACGGCTGACTGCCCCGGTGGCGGCGGCCATGCGCCGGGCCAGCATGATCGAGACGGACATCGAGCCCGGCCCCAAGGGCGGCAGGAGCGTGAGTATGCGCCTTTCCGACGGGGTGGGGGAGATCGTCTCCATGCGCCTGGCGGTGCCGGACGAGGCCCAGGCCCGGGCCATCGAAAAACGCTTTCGCGCCGGGGCGGAGGACATCTATAACCGGATCATCGGGATACTGACCACGGAGGAATGAGAGCGGAAAAAATGCGCGGTGCTTTACGCACCGCGCGTTTTTTGCGCCTTGTTCGGCCGATATCTGTCAGAGAAAAGCGTGTTTTCCTGTAATCTTAAGAATTACGGGAAAAACCGTCTTGCCGCAGGCGGGATAATATGGTACAATATCACATTATCTAATGGCTCCCGGAAGGGAGCGGCAGGAGGAAGTATGTTCGTCACACTGGTTGTGCTGGCGGCGGGGATCGGTTCCCGGTACGGCGGCGGGGTCAAGCAGCTGGCGCCTGTGGGCCCCAATGGTGAGATCATCATGGATTATTCCATCCACGACGCCATCCAGGCCGGGTTTAACCGGGTGGTTTTCATTATCCGCCGCGAGATCTACGACGACTTTATGGAGGTCATCGGCAGCCGTCTGGAAAACCGCTTCCGTCACCGGGACGTGAAGTGGGAGTATGCCTTTCAGCAGCTGGAGGATCCCCCCGAGGGGCGGGTAAAGCCCTGGGGCACCGGCCAGGCGATTTTGTGCTGCAAAGAGCTTCTGAACGGCCCCTTTGCCGTTATCAACGCCGACGACTATTACGGAAAGCAGGCCTTTGAGCGGGCCTATAGCTTTTTGTCCGGGTGCCGGCCCGGGGAGACTGGCCGGTACGGCATGATCGGCTTTGTGCTGAAAAACACCCTGTCCGACATTGGCGGCGTCACCCGCGGCGTGTGCACGGTGGACGAAAACGGCGCGCTGGCTGGCATCACCGAGACCCGAAACATCGTCAAAACGTCAGACGGCGCCGCGGTGCAGGAGGGGGACGGCCTTCGGCCGCTGAACCCGGAGAGCCTGGTGTCCATGAATATGTGGCTGCTCACCCCGGACTTTTTGCAGGGCCTGGAGGCGGACTTTGCCGCGTTTAAGAAGAATATGCGCGATCCTCTCAAGGACGAGTTTTTGCTGCCGGAGATCGTGGACGACCTGCTGGGCGCGGGCAGGGCCACGGTGCAGGTGATCCGAACGTCCGACCAGTGGTTCGGCGTGACCTACCAGCAGGACAAGCCCCGGGTGGCGGACGCCTTCCGCCAGCTCATAGACCAGGGCGTATACCGGGCCGACCTGTTCAGCGATCTTTGAGGTACATAAGAATATAAATGGGGCCGCGGCACAACGTGCCGCGGCCCTTTTGATGTTTGGTATCCGTCAGATGCAGTGCTCCAGCAGGTACTCGATGGCCATTCGGTAGCCGTCGAAGCCGTAGCCGGCAAAGGTGGTCTGGCAGGCCATGCCGGCGTAGGAGATGTGGCGGAAATCCTCCCGGGCGGACACGTCGGACAGATGCACCTCCACCGCCGGTATGCTCACCGCCTTGAGGGCGTCCAGAATGGCCACGCTGGTATGGGTATAGGCGGCGGGGTTGATGACGATGCCGTCCGCGTCGCCATAGGCGGCCTGGATCCTGTCCACGATGGCCCCCTCATGGTTGGACTGGAAGCAGTCTGCCTCCAGACCGTGCTCCCGGCACACGCCCGTCACATAGTCCACCAGGGCGGCATAGCTCTGCTGGCCGTAGATGCCCGGCTCCCGGATGCCCAGCATGTTGATGTTGGGGCCGTTGATGATGAGGATCTTCTTCATGAAAGCGCCTCCAAAATTTGTGATACAGTCTGATCCACGGCGCCGTTGTTGTCCGCGGTCACGTCCGCGAAGGCGGCGTACTTGTCCCTGCGCTGGGCGTAGAGATCCTGCAGGGAGTTTTGCTGGGAGAGGGGCCGCCCGTCTGTGGGCAGCGCCTCCAGCGCCCGCTGCAGCCACACGATGGTGCCGTTTTGGTGCAACAGGGGGTAGTTCGACCGCCGGGTGACGCAGCCGCCGCCTGTGGCGATCACGGCCCCGGAGCCCTTGCCCAGGAGGGAGAGGATCTCCGTCTCCCGGCGGCGAAAGTCCGCCTCGCCGCCGGCGGCAAAAATCGCGGGGATGGTCATGCCGGCGGCCTTTTCGATCTCGCTGTCCGCGTCGATAAAGGGCCTGGCCAGCGCCCTGGCCAGCGCCCTGCCCACCGCGGACTTGCCGCAGCCGGGCATACCGATGAGGACGATGTTGGACATCTGGCGGGATAAAGTTGACATAATTTCCTCAACCTTTTCCCGGGGAATATCCCTGCCCGCGAACTGCTCCGCGCTGCGCCAGGCTTGCGCCACCAGCATACCCAGGCCCCCCGCGTGGGGGATGCCCCGGGCCTCCGCATCCATGAGAAAGGCGGTGCGCTGGGGGTTATAGACCACATCAAACACCCCCTCGCAGAGGGGAAAATCCCCCACGGACGCGGGGGCCGCGCCGGTGTCCGGGTACATACCCAGGGGCGTGGCGTTGACGAGGACGCGGGCGTCAGCGTGGCGGGAAAGGTTGACATAATTATCCGGCCCGGAGCGGGATACGGAGATGATGGGATCGGCGCCCAGATCCTCCAGCGCGGCTTTCACCGCCAGAGAGGCGCCGCCGGTGCCGAATATCAGGGTCTTTTTGCCGCGCACATCCACACCGGACGATTCCACGATGTAGCGGAAGCCGGTGTAATCCGTGTTGTCTCCGCGCCACCCCTCGGGGGTGCGCAGCAGGGTGTTGACGCTGCCCATGCGCCGGGCCGCGTCGGACAGCGCGGCGCAGTAGGGCAGCACGTCCTTTTTGTAGGGGATGGTCACGTTCATCCCGGCCAGGGGCGTGCGGCGCAGAAAGTCCTCCAGCGCCGGGGGCTCCACCTCGTAGAGCTGGTAGTCGTACCCGGCCAGCATGGCATGGATCTGGGGCGACCAGCTGTGGCCCAGCCGCCGCCCCAGAAGTCCGAACTTATTTCCCATCCTTCTCCATCGTCCGCTCCTGGTAATCGCGGCTGGTTTTCAGAATGATGTCGTACATCTCCATGAGCAGGTCGGCGGTCTCCGGGCGGATCATGAACAGGATGTTGGCCTTCATCTGCTCCTCCCGGGACTCGTCAAACACGGGGATGTCATGGGCCTTCTTGTACTCGGCCACCTGGGCGGACACGTCCATGCGCTTCTCCAGCAGGGCGAACAGCTCCCGGTCGATCGCGTCCATCTTCGCTCTGAGCATCATCAGTTCCATTTTCAGTACCTTCCTTCCAATAAAATGTCATATAGTGCCGCTGCCGCGGCTGCCTCCACGCAGGGCACGGCCCGCAGCACGATGCAGGGGTCGTGACGGCCTTGCACGGAGAGTTTTACGTTTTCATGGGCGGTCAGATCCACGCTGTCCTGCTCCATGGCGATGGAGGGGGTGGGTTTGAACGCCGCCCGGAACACAATGGGCATGCCGCTGGTGATGCCGCCCAGAATGCCGCCGTGGTTGTTGCCCCGGGTGCGGACGACGCCCAGCTCGTCAAAGTAGAAGGGGTCGTTGTTCTCGCTGCCCCGCATGGCGGCGACGGCAAAGCCCGCGCCGAACTCGATGGCCTTCACGGCGGGAATGGCGAACACGGCCTGGGAGATGCGGTTCTCCACGCCGCCGAACATGGGCTCGCCCAGACCGGCGGGAACGCCCTGACACTGGCACTCGATCACGCCGCCCAGGGAGTCTCCGGCCTGCTTGGCGTCCTCCAGTGCCTGCTGGATGGCGGCGGGCTCTGTCTGGCCGCCGATGGAGACGATCCGCGCCGAGACGGATATGCCCTCCTCCTCCAGCAGCTGCAGGGCAAGACCGCCGGCGATACACAGGGGTGCGGTGAGCCGGCCGGAGAACTGGCCGCCGCCGGCCACGTCCCGGTTCGGGCCGTATTTTACCGCCGCGGCAAAGTCCGCGTGGCCCGGCCGGGGGACGCGAAAGAGGTTTGCATAGTCCCCGGAGCGGGCGTTGGTGTTGCGTATGATGGCCGTCACCGGTGCGCCGCAGGTGTGTCCGTCCACCAGCCCGGCGACAAATTCCGGCCGGTCGGCCTCCTTGCGGGTGGTGGTGTATTTGCCCTGGCCCGGCGCCCGGCGATCCAGAAAGGCCTGCAGAGCGTCCATGTCGGGGGCAAAGCCCGCAGGCAGTCCCTCGATGGTCACGCCGATGGCGGGGGCGTGGGACTGGCCGAAGATGGTGAAGCGGAAACGGTTTCCAAAGCTGTTGCTCATGGCTGTTCCTCCAGGGTCACTTTTCCACCCAGACGGCGGTAATCATCCCAGAACCCGGGATAGGATTTGGCCACGGCCTGGGCACCGTGGAGAATGACGGGCCCGTCGCAGGCGATGGCCGCCACGGCGGCGCTCATGGCGATGCGATGGTCGCCCGCGCTGTCCGCCTCGCCGCCGGAAAGCCGCTCCCGGCCGGTGATCACAAGGCCCTCGGGAAGCTCCTCCACCTGGCCGCCCAGACCGGTGAGAAGATCCGCCACGGTGGCCAGACGGTCGCTTTCCTTGATGCGCAGCCGCCCGGCGTTCGCAAACCGGGTGACTCCCGGCGTGACCGCCGCCAGCACGCTCAGCACCGGCACCAGGTCGGGCACGTTCTGGCAGTCCACCACGGCGCCGCCCGCCCTGATCTGCTCCGCCAGATCCCTGACCGCCCGATCCCCCTGGGGGGAGTCCGGGTCGAGGCCCGTGACGGTCAGCGTGCCGCCGGTGAGCTTATCCGCCACCACCCAGAAGGCGGCGTTGGACCAGTCGCCCTCCACCCTCGCCGTGCCGGGGGAGAGGAGCCGCCGCCCGCCGGGGACGGCGAACGCCCCGCCCTCCAGAGGGCAGCGCAGGCCGAATAGCTCCAGCGCGCCCACGGTCATGCGCAGATAGGAGGCGGATTCCAGCTTCCCGGTCAGGCGGATGACGCTGTCCCTGTCCAGCAAAGGCAGGGCGAAGAGCAGTCCGCTGATGAACTGGGAGGATATGTTGGCCGCGATGGTGTATTCCCCCGGCGTGAGAGCGCCCTCCACGGCGATCACGTCCGGCTGGGGCCGGGTCAGCCGGGCCCCGTGGCGCTCCAGCTCCTCCCAGAGAGGGGACAGGGGCCGCTGGGGAAGCCGGCCGTGCATACGGATCTGGGCCGACGCGCCCAGCGCGCACACCACCGGCAGCAGAAACCGCAGGGTGGAGCCGCTCTCCCCGCAGTCCAGCATGGGCCGGGCGGGAAGGGCCTGAATGGGGCGGACGGTGAACTGGCCGTTATCATAGATGATATCCGCCCCCAGCGCCCGCAGGCAGTCGGCCGTGGCGGAGATGTCCGCCGACAGGGTGGGGCAGGCGATGGTCGTGGGCCTGTCCGCCAGGGCCGCGCAGATGAGAAGCCGGTGGGCCTGGCTCTTGGAGGCGATAGCCGGTATCGTGCCGGCCAGGGGGGAGGGGTGGATGACCGCTGTCATATCACAGTCCCGCTTTCATAAAGTCACGGAGGACGTCCCGATCCATGGGACGCACGGCGCAGGCGCCGATCCGCTCCGGTACGATCACATTTACGGTGTTGCCGGCGCGCTTTTTGTCCGAGAGCATCCGCTCCATCAGCGCGTCCAGGGGGTAGTCGGTGTGGGTGGGAAGGCCGAACTTTTCCAGGATGGCCTCCACCTGCGCCGGCAGATCCGGCGGGCAGATGCCGTATTTTCCGGCGGCCCGGCACACGGTGGCCATGCCGATGGCCACGGCCTGGCCGTGGGTCAGGGCAAAGCCGCTGTGGGCCTCCGCCGCGTGGCCCAGGGTGTGGCCCAGATTGAGCAGCGCCCGGCGGCCCGTGTCCCGTTCGTCCTGGGCCACCACGTCCCGCTTGTGCTCCACACAGCGGGTGATGACGGCGGCCTGGTCAAAGTCCCTGCCCTCCCGGGCCAGCAGGTCGAACAGCGCCGGGTCGAAGAGCACGGCGGTCTTGATAAGCTCCGCGCACCCGGAGACGAAGTCCGCCTCGGGCAGGGTGCGGAGCGTGTCCGTGTCGCACAGCACGTGCCGGGGCTGCCAGAAGGCGCCCATCAGGTTCTTTCCCGCGGGCAGATCCACGGCGGTCTTGCCGCCCACGGAGGAGTCGATGGCGGCCAGCAGGGTGGTGGGGATCTGGATATAGTCCACGCCCCGCATATAGGTGGCGGCGGCCAGACCGGTCAGATCCCCCACCATGCCGCCCCCCAGGGCCAGAAACACGTCGGAGCGGGTGAGATGCAGGGAGGCGGCGCAGTTGAGCAGCGCCACAAGCTGCTCCGCCGTCTTGCTGGCCTCCCCGTGGGGGAGGGTGTATACGTGGAAGGGGAGATCCCCGGCGCAAAGCGGGTGTGTGGCCTTCCGGAGCCACAGAGGCCCTACCGCGTCGTCCGTCACCACAAGGCAACGGCCGGCCCTGGGACAGAGGGCCTTTACCCTGTCCCCCAGGCTGTACAGCAGGCCCGGGCCGATCTGTACGTCGTAGGGTCTGGAGGCGGGGATATGAACGGTGTTCATCCGTCGATGGCCTCCTTCCGCTCCTTGCCCTCCTGCAGCAGCGCCCGCAGCTTTTCAAGGTCGTTGGCCGCAATGGCGTCCCGGTAGGCGGTGACGCTGGCGATAAAGCTGTCCATCTCGGCCAGCATATTCTCCCGGTTGTCCAGGATCAGCTCGCTCCACATGTCCGCGTTGAGCCAGGCCACCCGGGTCAGATCCTTGTAGCTGCCGGCGGAAAAACCCCGGTGCCGGGCGGCGGTGGGGCTCTTGATGTAGGCGTTGGACACCACGTGGCACATCTGGGAGGTGAAGGCGATCATCTCGTCGTGCTCCCTGGCGGTGGTGACGCTGATGCGGCCGAAGCCGGCGGGCTTGAGCAGCTCCTTCACCCGCTGGAGGAAATCCGCGTCGTCGTACACCGGCGGCACGATGACCATGGGGGCCCGGTCGTAGAGGTTGGCACGGGCGTATTTGAAGCCGGAGAACTGGGTGCCGGCCATGGGGTGGCCGCCCACAAAGGTGAAGCCGTGCTCCGCCGCCAGGGGGAAGGCAAAATCGCACACCTG
>CANQDL010000057.1 GCA_947591105.1 uncultured Oscillospiraceae bacterium | reverse complement strand
TTCCCATAACAATACCCCCTGTCGTAGTCATTCTCCTACAACAGGGGGCCTTTTGTCTACTGTCCTCTTTTTATGGGCCGGTGCAGAACGCTGGCCATCCGCTCTAGTTTTTCAAGGCCGTTCCGCTGCTGTCCCCCAGAACGTCCCGGATCACATCGGTCACAGTGTCTCTTTGGGCATTATAATAATACGGATATGGCTTTTGATATCCCTCCGAGGGCCAGACGACCAGAATGCCGCCGTCGTTCTGCACATAGGTATTGCCGTCCAGTTCGGGCCGCCACTTCTCCGGCGCGCCTGTTTGCAGCAGCGCGCCTGTGCTGAGATAAAACACATTGTTGACGATGCGAAAGTTCTCCGCCGCGTTTGGATCGTCATATCCCTGGTAAGCTGCGCCCGGGCCTTTTCCCTCCATATACCAGCCGTAGCCCGTATATAAGAAATAATTCTCTTCGATCAGCACGTTCTCCATGCGGTGCCGGCCGTAGCCCGCGTCATCCTCCAGGGCAAAGAAGATCTCGATGGGCATACTGTCATAGGCAAATACGTTCCTGGCATAGGTGATGTTCCGCTGGATGACATCATAGGGCTCGAAGTTCGCCTCGCCCGTTACCTCCGGCGATTCCGAGGGGTCTTGGTTGGAAACGCCCGCGTCGTAGCACTGATAAATGTAGCAGTCCGTGACGGAATAGTGATCGTAGCTGCCGTCACACTCCACACCGTTGCCGAGCAGAACCGGCTGTCCGTCGTCATAGCGGTAATACTGGGGCGAGCCTCCGACCCATCCGATCTCGCAAAACGAGACATCGTAGCCCATGTCACCGCCAAAGATACAGTGCGCGCCGGTATATTTCAGGCAGAGGTCGCAAAATACAGCGCCATCGGCGGGCAATATGATATTTTGCCGCACGGCAAACTCTATGCTGTCAAATACTTCGCCGGGATTGCCTTCGTCACAGCGCAGATACAGGGGCCCGACCACCTCGTCGGGGTATTCGCCCCGGTCGCAGTTGTCCATGACGGTGTAACGGAAAGGCGCGCCGTCATAGAGGATGCTGTCCGCCTGGGAAAAGAACATCAGATCCTCCGTCAATTCAGTCCGCACATCGAAGGGCTGCCCCTCGTTCACGGTGGAGCGGTAGCCGTCCAAATAGGCAGGCGCGACCTTTTTGCCCCAGCTCTCGCCGTTGAAGACAAGGATGCCGCAGTCCATCATATCCCGGTGATAGACCCATATGTTGTCCGTGCCGTCCAGAAGAGACCACTTGTCCGGGCCGGCGCCGTTTTCAGGGGAGGCAAAGATGTTGGGCTTTGGCCCCTCTCCGTAGGCGGCATAGATCACCCCGTCCTGCGCCCAGAGCTGTCCGCGCCAAGTCCCGCCCCGCTCAAAATACACGCCGTCGCCCCGGGAGAGGGAGGCGGCATTCACTTTGTTCAGGCTCGCCCAAGCAGTCTCTGGGGTCAGGCCGTCATTTTCATCGCTGCCAGTGCTGGAAACATAGTACGCCGTCCCCTCGCAGGCCGGCTCGTCCGTGTGGGAGAGGATCGCCTGCTTTCTGGCCTCCGCCGCCGCGAGGAGCGCCTCGTCCTCCTCGTTGGGCACTCTCGTCATGAGTGTGTAGTCATATTCCAGCCGCTCCGAGTTGTAGAGGCGAACGACCGCCGCGATGGCATCCTCCCGGGTCAGGGGCTGATCCAGATGGAAGTCCAGCGCCTGGTCATGATCCAGGAAATGGAGCCGGTGGTTGACGTCCATGCGGCGCTGCATCCAAAAGACAGCGGAACTGGACACGTTCCCGATAGAATCCTCTTCTCCGCCGACGGTGTCAAAGTACATGGGGATATCCCGGCTGGCATCACAGTAGGGATAGTCTTGGGACAGCTGGGAGAACATCTTGTCATAGTCGACAAGGTTTTCTGTGCAGAAGCCATATTCCCTGGCGTTGTAACAGTTATATCCCAGCGCCTCCGCTGCCAGCATCAGAAGGATAAGGCCGTCATCCCGCCGCATGGTTCGGGACGGGAACGCGGAGGGGTCAACGTTTTCCTGCCAAACCGGCAGGGCGGTATCATCGCACAGAGACACCAGAGAGGTGATCAGTTGGTAGCAGCCGGAAAAATCCGCCTCTGCCAAAAGATCGCTCTCCCAATCCCCAGGGATCAGGCCCAACTGTTCCGCTGTCGCTGTCTCTTCCGCCAGCTCCCCCTGGGCGCTGGCATAGCCGGGCAGTGCCCCCGCGATCAATGCGGCGCACAGCAGCGCGCAGATCGCCAGCTTTCTCCCTTGCATACGGCTTGATTTGGTGCAAAAAATTGACATGGCATTTACCCCAACGCGATTTTTTATACTATTCATTATAGCAGGCTTCCCCTGAAAGGCAATAAAAAATCCGCCGTGGCCCCAACGGGAAAGCGCTTCTAAAACTCCATAACAACCGTAATTATCCAAGCTGTTTGCTCTTGCACCGTCAGAGCGCTGCGCGTCTTTAATTCCCCCTTGCCGTGGTATGCAGGCATATGGTATAATGCCTCTTGCCAAGTCAAACGAATATTGCACGCATAGGCGGGTATGTTTTCCCATGGGGAAAACGTATCTCCCGCTTTGTACCCGTTTGTGTGTGCAGAGTTTGGCTTGGCGGCAAGGGAGCTATGCGTTTTTCTAGGGCGTATGGCCTTGCCATGCGTCCTTTTTTTGTGGACAGATTGTGGGGCGTGATATGGAACAGTTAGTTTTGGGGTGTATGGATATGAACGAGCGGGCCGCGATGGCGGCAAAGGCATATGTAACGTTCATGCCCCTTTCATACAGCCGACTTGTCAAGCAGCTTGAATGGTGACGGCTACACCCACGATCAGGCCGTGCATGGCGCCGATAGCTGCAAAGCAGACTGGAAGGAGCAGGCGGCCAGGACAGCGGCAGGAGTATATGTGTATCGCGCCATCCCCCCAGCGGTATTTGGTCGAGCAGCTGGAATACGAGGGCTTTACGCATGAACAAGCCGTATACGGCGCGAAGCGGGCTATGGAACCGTGAATTTGTTCTGAAATGCCGAAAGCATTAGAGCAAAACAAAGAGACAACGCCACCCACCGGGGCCCCCACGCGGCACGCTTGCCGCGCGGGGAAAGGAAGAAGAGCTTTGACCGATGAGGGGCCTTGGCTTTGCCAAGGCCTCGAATCTTCAGAAGCCATAACCCCGGGGCCCCCAAAGGGCATGCCTGCCCTTTGGGGATAAGGAGAAATGCCCCTGACCGACGAATGATGGCTTGCTTGCAAGCCATCATCGTCTTCAGGAGCATTTCGACGTGGTGCGGGTAGGGAGATTTGAACTCCCACGGTTGCCCACTGGAACCTAAATCCAGCGTGTCTGCCAGTTCCACCATACCCGCCTGACACAGGATCATTATAGCGGAAAAGGGGGACGGTTGCAAGAGCGGCGGCGAATTTCCTCCCCGCGGGCCGTTGACGAATGGGGCAGGTTCTGCTATTATTATTGTGAGATTTTGAGACGACCCCGGGGCGGCTGTCCGCTCCGGCGGAGAAAGGAGCCGGATATGGCACACAAGATCATTACAGTCAGCCGTGAATTCGGCAGCGGCGGGCGTACCGTCGGCAAACATGTGGCGGAAAAGCTGGGCATCCCCTGCTACGACAACGAGCTTCTGGAGAAGATCGCCGAGGAGAGCGGCCTGGCCAAGGAATACATAGCCGAGCGGGGGGAGTACACCCCCAAGGGCGGGTGGCTGGCCACGGCCTTCGCCGACCGCTCCGTCAACGGCCTGTCCGTGCAGGACTACCTGTGGACGGTGCAGCGCAAGCTCATCCTGGAGATCGCGGAGAAGGAGAACTGCGTCATCGTGGGCCGGTGCGCGGACTATATCTTGGAGGGCAAGGCGGATCTTTTGAAGGTGTTCATCCACTCGCCCATGGATATGCGGGCCGAGCGGATCGTGAAGCTCTACGGCGAGACCGACGAGGCGCCGGAGAAGCGTCTGCGGGACAAGGACAAGCGCCGGGCGTCCTATTACCAGTTCTACACCGACATGGAGTGGGGCCGGGCCCAGAATTACCACGTGTCCCTGGACAGCGGCAAGCTGGGCATCGACAAGTGCGTGGAGATCATCACCGGTCTGTACTGACGTGAAAATGGGCCTTGCAATATGCCCCGGGGCATATTATAATGGCCATACAACTGAACAGCGGGGAGCTTGCAGCGCAGGCTGAGAGGAAGGCGGAGGCCTTCGACCCATTGACCTGATGTGGATAATGCCAACGAAGGGAATGCTGGAGTGAGCTATGCTTGCGGGAGGCTGCCGGTCGGCGCTTCCCGCATTTTTTGGAGGAGATCATGGATTATACGCGGGAGCAGATCCGCCGGGCCATGGCGCTGTACGCGGTGACGGACAGAGCCTGGCTCAGGCCGGGGCAGCGTCTGGAGGACGTGTGCGCCCAGGCGCTGGACGGCGGGGCCACCTTTTTGCAGCTGCGGGAAAAGCAGCTGGACGAGAAGAGCATCCTGGCCGAGGCGGCGGTGCTGGGGGCCCTGTGCCGGCAGCGGGGGGTGCCCTTTGTGGTCAACGACAGCATAGAGCTGGCCCTGGCCTCCGGGGCGGACGGGGTGCATCTGGGCCAGTCCGACCTGCACGGCCGGGATGTGCGCGCCCTGCTGGGGCCGGGGCGCATCCTGGGCATCTCCGCCGGGACGGTGGAAGAGGCCATAGCGGCGGAAGGGGCCGGAGCCGACTATATCGGCGTGGGAGCGGTGTTCCCCACCGGCACCAAGCTGGACGCCCGGCCCATGCCCCACGCGCTGCTGCGGCAGATCTGCGGGGCGGTGTCCATCCCGGCGGTGGCCATCGGCGGGATCAACGAGGGCAACATCATGTCTCTGGCCGGCAGCGGGGTGAGCGGCGTGGCGGTGGTGTCCGCCATTTTCGCCGCGGACGACCCGGCGGGGGCGGCGGCGTCCCTGCGGAGCCTGGCGGAGAGGGCGGTGGCCCGTGGATAAGAGATACGCCATTTTTGACATGGACGGCACGCTGGTGGACTCCATGCGCTTCTGGCACGCCCTGGCGCCGGAATTTCTGGCGGCCCGGGGGATAGGGGAGATGTCCCCGGCGCTGATGGAGCTGGTGCGGCCCATGACTATGGCCGAGTCCACGGCGCTGCTGCTGCGGGAGTATGACCTGCCGGACGCGCCGGAGGCGGCCCAGGCGGAAATGAACGCCGTCATGGCGGAGCACTACCGGCACGACGTGCCCCTGAAGCCGGGGGTGAAGGCGTACCTGACCTGGCTGCGGAGCCGGGGGGTGCGGATGTGCGTGGCGTCGGCCACGGCGGAGCCGCTGGTGCGCCAGTGCCTGGCCCGGCTGGGGGTGGAGGACTGCTTTGAGTTTCTCATCTCCTGCGAGAGCGTGGGCGCGGGCAAGACCCGCCCGGACGTATACTGCGCCGCGGCGGCGCGCTGGGGCGCCCGGCCGGAGGATGTGGCCGTATACGAGGACGCCTATTACGCGGTGAAAACGGCGGCGGAGGCCGGCTTTTACGTGGTGGCGGTATACGACGACGACACGGCGGAGCGCTGGGAGGAAATAAAAGCGCTGGCAAAAGAGAACATCATAGGTTGGGAAATACCGGCCTGAGGCCGGTTTCCAGCGGTGCATCGGGGGCACCACCTTGCGCCGCTATAGAAAAGATATGCTGAAATAACATCAGGAGGTTGAAACGATGAGAACAGCATTATCCATCGCTGGAAGCGATTCCAGCGGAGGCGCCGGTATCCAGGCCGACCTGAAGACCATGACCCTCAACGGGGTGTTCGCCATGAGCGCCGTCACGGCGCTGACGGCCCAGAACACCACCGGGGTACGGGGTATTCAGGAGGCGACGCCGGCGTTTTTGGCCCAGCAGATCGACGCGGTGTTTGAGGACATCCGCCCCGACGCGGTGAAGATCGGCATGGTCTCCTCCGCGGCGCTGGTGGAGGTGATCGCCGAGCGGCTGGCATTTTATAAGGCGGAGAACGTGGTGGTCGATCCGGTGATGGTGGCCACCAGCGGCTCGTCCCTGATGGAGACGGACGCCATCGGCGTGCTCAAGGCCCGGCTGCTGCCCCTGGCGGCGGTGACCACGCCCAACATCCCGGAGGCGGAAGTGCTCTCCGGCATGACCATCCGCACCCAGGAGGATATGCAGACCGCGGCAGGGATCATTGGCGAAAAGCACGGCTGCGCCGTGCTGGTCAAGGGCGGCCACAGCGTCAGCGACGCGAACGATCTTCTCTGGGCGGACGGACAGACCCGATGGTTTTACGGCAAACGCATCGACAACCCAAACACCCACGGCACCGGCTGCACCCTGTCCAGCGCCATCGCGGCCAACCTGGCCAAGGGATTCAGCCTGGCCGACTCGGTGGAGCGGGCCAAGGCCTATATCTCCGGGGCGCTGGGTGCCATGCTGGATCTGGGCAGCGGGCGCGGGCCCATGAACCACGCCTTCGACCTGCAGAGCGATTTTGCAAAGGAGGCGCGGTAAGATGGAAAAGAAGGGGACAAATCTGCTGGAAAACGGCCTGGTCTGGTTCGGGGCCGGCGTGTCCATCGCGGAGATCCTGACGGGCACCTACTTTGCGCCCCTGGGATTCGGCAAGGGCCTGGCGGCCATTTTCGTGGGACATATCATCGGGTGCGTGCTGCTGTACCTGGCGGGCCTGATCGGCGGCCGGGCGCGGAAGAGCGCCATGGAGACGGTGAAGATGAGCTTTGGCGAGAAGGGCGGGCTTCTCTTCTCCGTGCTGAACATCGTGCAGCTGCTGGGCTGGACGGCCATCATGATCTATGACGGCGCCCTGGCTGCCGGCGGCGTGTGGAGCGTGGGCCACTGGGTGTGGTGCCTGGTGATCGGCGCGCTCATCGTGGTGTGGATACTCATCGGCATCCGGAACCTGGGCAAGGTGAACACCGTGGCCATGGCGGCGCTGTTCATCCTCACCATCGTGCTCAGCTACGTGGTCTTCACCGGCGGCGGACTGAACGTGTCCGGCGAGGGGATGAGCTTCGGCGCGGCGGTGGAGCTGGCGGTGGCCATGCCCCTGTCCTGGCTGCCGCTCATCAGCGACTACACCCGGGAGGCGGAGAAGCCCGGCAAGGCCACGGCGGTCAGCGCGGTGGTGTACGGCCTGGTCAGCTGCTGGATGTACGTGATCGGCATGGGCGCGGCCATTTTCACCGGCGAGTCGGACATCGCCCAGATCATGCTCAAGGCGGGCCTGGGCGTGGCGGGCCTGGCGATCATCGTGTTCTCCACGGTGACCACCACCTTCCTGGACGCCTATTCCGCGGGCGTGTCCAGCGAGTCG
The DNA here is from genome assembly GCA_947591105.1 of uncultured Oscillospiraceae bacterium. Lineage (GTDB taxonomy): Bacteria > Bacillota > Clostridia > Oscillospirales > Oscillospiraceae > CAJOIG01. The sequence goes on along the minus strand of CANQDL010000057.1, from coordinate 5,902 downwards.
CTGTCCAAGCGGATCTCCGGCAAGTGGGTGGCCGTGGGCGCGGCGGTGCTGGGCACGGTGGGCGCCATCGCCTTCCCTATGGACGACATCACCGATTTCCTCTATCTCATCGGCTCCGTGTTCGCCCCCATGATCGCCGTGCAGATCGCGGACTTCTTCCTGCTGAAGGATGACAGAAGCGGCCGGAGCGTGGACTGGATCAACATGGCCGTGTGGGTCGTGGGCTTTATCCTGTACCGGTACCTGATGACCGTGGACATCCCGGTGGGCAATACCCTGCCGGATATGGCGATCACGGCGCTGCTGTGCCTGGCGGTCAGCCGGCTGCGGAAAAAGGCGGCGTAAATGGACAGATGCGTGATCGTGGGCGGCGCGCCCATCGGCGACTATGCCCGGGCCCGGGCGGCCCTCCGTCCGAGGGACTATGTGATATACTGCGACAGCGGGCTTCGCCACGCATCCGGGCTGGGCGTACCTGCCGACCTGGTGGTGGGGGACTTTGACTCCCACCCCCGGCCGGCGGGGGACGGGGACGTCATCGTCCTGCCCCGGGAGAAGGACGACACCGACACGGTCTACGGGGCAAAGACGGCCCTGGCCCGGGGGTTCAGGGACTTTCTGCTGCTGGGCGCCGTCGGCGGGCGGCTGGATCACACCCTGGCCAACGTGGGCATCCTGCTCATGCTGGACGGGGCAGGCTGTCACGCCGCGGCGGCGGACGACTTCTCCACGCTGGAGATCGTCTCCCGGCAGGAGGCGGCGGTGCCGCCGGACTGCCCCTATTTCTCCCTGCTGGCGGTGGACGGCCCGGCGGAGGGCGTCACCATCCGGGGGGCCAAATACCCCCTGGAGGGGGCCCGGATCGACGCAAGCTACCAGTACGGGGTGAGCAACGAGCCGCTGCCGGGCTGTACGGCCCGCATCACCGTGGCCCGGGGCCGGCTTCTTCTGGTGCGGGTGGCCCGGGACGCGGACGCCCCTTGACAGGGCGGATTTTCCTGTGATTTAATAGATGTGTCCGGCGCGCCGGAAAACCGATCCGAGGAACCGTGTGATGAGCAGCAAAAACAAGAAAAACCAGATCATGGACAGAAGGGCCGAACAGCAGGCAGCCCGCTTTTTCGGCAAGCACGTCTCCCGCCAGAAAGCGTATCTGCTGGCGGCGGTGACCACCGCCGCCTGCGCCGCGCCCATGGCCCTGGGACTGCGGCTGTGGAGGGCCATCCCGGAGCTGGTGGAGACGGGCCTGATCCTGGCCACCGGGGAGGACGACTCCCTGCCCCGGTATATCGTGGTGTTCGGACTGCCGGGGCTGATGTGCGTGCTCAACCTTATCTGCCACGGGCAGCTGCTGTATAACCAGAACCGGCTGACCGTGCCCAAGACGCCGGTGCGGCTGCTGGGCCGGTGGGGCTTTCCGGTGCTGAGTGTGATCTTTTGCAGCGGCATGATGCTGCACGCGGCGGGAGAGCCGTTCTCTCTGCCCTTTATCACCCCCTGCGTGCTGGCGCTGGCCCTGCTGATGCTGGGGGCCCATATGTGGGACTGCCCCCGCTCGGCCAAGCTGGCGCTGCGGTTCTCCTTCACCCAGCGGGACGGGGACTGGCAGGCCGTACACCGCTTTGCCGGGTGGGTATGGATGGCCGCGGGCCTGGCGGTGATCGCCGTCGTCATGACCGGCGCCGCGCCGGAGCTGGCCGCGGCGGGCCTGGCGCTGCTGGCCGGCGCCGCGCCCTTCGCCTACGGGGCCGCCCGGGCCGCCGCGGCTGGCAAATAGACAATTTGCCCAGAAAACGGCACGGTTTTTCGTCACATGAAATAGCACTCCCTCCTTGACTTTGCCAACGCTTAATGGTATGTTGGTATTACCAAGGAGGGATTTTTATGACCTTGGAAAAGATACAAAACACCTCGCCCAAGCTGCCGGAGCTGGTGATGCAGGCGCTGATCTCCGCCATGGAGCGGGGCTCCCTGCAGGTGGGGGACGAGCTGCCCTCCGAGCGGGATCTGTCGGAGACCCTGGGCATCGGCCGGGGGTCGCTGCGGGAGTGCCTGGCGGTGCTGGAGTTTCTGGGCGCCATCGAGACAAGAGGCAACCGGAAGGCCCTCATACGGGACGCGGACTACATCCGCAACGCCATCTACTTTGTGCGGGTGTCCAACCGGGAGGATATCCAGGAGGACTTCCTGGAGTTTCGGCGCATCAACGAGTCCGCCATCGCGGAGCTGGCCAGCCAGCGGGCGACGGAGGAGGATCTGGCCTCCCTGGAGCGCTGCCTGCAGCGCATGGCCGAGCACCCGGAAGATCCCATGACCGACGTAAACTTTCATGTGGCCCTGGCGCTGGCCAGCCACAACGCCCTGCTGGCCTCCGCCAGCCACCTGGTCAACAGCATGATCGCCGGCATCCGGGATCGGTTTTTTGAGCGGCCGGATTACCCCCAGATCGCCTATGAGTCCCATGTGCTCATCTATAACGCCGTCCGGGATCGTGACCCGGAGCGGGCGCGCACGGAGATAGAGAACCATCTGCAGATCGTGCGGAAATTTTCCCAGGAATATCCGGAACAGGATTGAGACAGAACCCACAAATTGTGCAAAATCGTCAAAATTTGTGCCGATTTTTCTGTTGTGGCATGGGCGGTTGCCGCTTGACTATCCGCCCGGGGTGTGATAGTTTTTAATTGATGTTTTTTGGTATGACCATTTGACCACCTGACCATTTATGACCTATTATTTAGAGACAAGATCCCATGATCCGGCCTACAATCTGGCCTTTGAGGAGACAGTCCTGCGCCGGCGCACTCAGGGGGAATACCTGATCCTGTGGCAGAACGAGAACACCGTGGTGGTGGGCCAGAACCAGAACACGGCCGAGGAGATCGACCGGGATTTTGTGCAGCGGCGCCAGATCCGCGTCGTCCGGCGGATGACCGGCGGCGGCGCGGTGTATCACGATCTGGGCAACCTGAACTATTCCTTCATCGCCGATGCCGGCCAGGCGGAAGAGCTGACGCTGGAGCGGTTCACCCGGCCGGTGGTGGAGGCCCTGCGGGGCCTGGGACTGGAGGCGGAGGCCTCCGGCCGCAACGACATCCTGGTGCAGGGGCGGAAGGTGTCCGGCACGGCCCAGCGGCTGATGGGCGGGCGTATCCTCTATCACGGGTGCCTGCTGTTTGACGCCGACCCGTCCATGGTGGCGGGGGCCCTTCGGGCCGATCCGGAAAAGTTCACGTCCAAGAGCACCAAATCCGTCCGCAGCCGGGTGGGGAACGTCCGGGATCTTCTGAAAGAGGACATGACCCTGCCCCAGTTTTGGGACTATCTGAAAAACGCCCTGGCCTCCGGCGGCCTGACCGAGACAGCCCTCACGGCGGAGGAACTGGCCGAAGTCCAGGCGCTCAAGGAAGATAAGTACGACACCTGGCAGTGGAATTGGGGCCGATCCCCCAAGTACGCCATGAAAAACCGCCGCCGCTTCCCGGGGGGAACGCTGGAGACGCGGCTCAACGCGGAGAAGGGTCATATCGCCGACATCGTCTTTTACGGCGATTTTCTCTCGGTGGCGCCGCTGACGGAGCTCACCGCCGCCCTGGAGGGATGTCCTCTCCGGCGGGAGGCGCTGCGGGCGGTGCTGGAGCGGTTCGATGTGGCCGCCCTGTTCGGCGCCATCGGCACGGATGAGGTGCTGGACACGATCCTGGCCTGCGGCGGGTCGTGATCCATATTGAATAAAGAGGCAAAAGCGGGCGCCCGCTTTGCATGGGGATAGGAACTATCCCCATGATGGAGATTCAAAAAAGGACGCGCCGCGCGCGGCCCCGGATCATTCGATATCCACCTGCTGGAAGGGCTCGGTCAACAGCGTGAGCGCCGGCCCCCGCCACTTTTCCGCCGCCTTTTGGGCGGCCTGCCGGTAGGCGTACATATCCTCCCCGTCAAAGGGCAGATGGTTGACGACGAACCGCTTTGGCCGGATGCGCTCCAGCACGAAATCCCGGCCCCGGGGAAGGGTGAGCCAGGGGAAGGGCGCGATGAACACGTCCACCGGCCCCCAGCCGCCGGCAAAGTCCGCCAGCGCCTGCTCGCACAGGGCGCAGTCCCCGGCCAGCAGCACCCGCAGACCGTCGTGCTCGGCCAGACAGCCGTAGTGGCGCACCTTTGCAAAGGTCTTGCCCTCGTGGCGCAGGGGCGCAAAGCGAAGGATGACCCCCGGCAGGGACATGTTCTCCAGCCGGCCGTCCAGAAGCCGCTGACCGTCGAAACGCTGCTCCGGCAGCGCCAGACGCGCCTCCGGCCAGCACTCCATCGCCCGGGCGGTGAGCCTGGGGGAGAAGTGGTCGGGGTGGCAGTGGGTGAAGAAGATCAGCTCCGGCCCCAGCGCGGGCAGCAGCGAGCGCAGGGTCTGCCAGCGCTGCTCCGTCACGGTGGACCAGCTCTCCACCTGCCGGTCGTGCAGGGCGTCTATGAGCACCGCCGTCCGGCCCAGGCGCAGCAGCAGCCCGGCGTTGGCGATGTGGGTGATCTCACAGCGGGACATAGGTTCTCTCCTTGGCACATGATAATGGCTATCTGATGGCGAAACGCCGCAGGGCGTTGCGCCGAGCCGCTTTGCGGCTCAGCAAAACAGCCATGCTGTTTTGCCAGATTCATTGCAATGAGCATCGTGCAAATGATTCTTGGATCATTTGCTGCCAAACGTGTCGTTTGGCGGCGAAAACTTTCGTTTTCGCCTTGCGATGATCATTATGTGCCGGTCATTATAGCACAAATTTTGCAAAGCGCAAGTACCGTCCACATTCAGGGCCGGCGGGCCCTGTGGAGATAGTTTACAAGGAAGGGATTGATCGCATGAAAGTCTACAAAAAGATCATGGATGTCATCGCAGAATGCGAGAAGATCGTCGTCAGTGCGGTTCTCGTGTTCGTCACCGTGATCACCTTCATCAACGTTTTGGTGCGCAAGCTGACTACCAGCCAGTTCGCCTGGTCCGAGGAGCTGGTCATCAACCTGTTCGTGCTGCTGATCATGCTGGGCTGCGCGCTGTGCGTGCGGGACGGAAGTCTCATCACCCTGTCGCTGGTGTTCGACCGGCTCAAGCTGGCCGGCAAGAAGGTGCTGGTGATCATCTGCACGGTGGCCGACTGCGTGTTCTGGGCCTTCATCTTCAAGGCCGGATACGACAAAGTCCTCACCGTCATGGCCAACGGCAAGCTCACCTCGTCTCTGCGCTGGCCCGAGTGGGTGTTCCAGATCTTTTTGCCCATCGGCGCGGTGTTCCTGCTGCTGCACACCATCGAGTACTGCATCGACTTTATGAGCGCCAAGCCTGAGGTGGAAGGAGGCCAGAGCAAATGATCAACTTTATCCTGTTCGGCTCGTTCTTCATCCTGCTGTTTTTGAACGTCCCCATCGGCGTCAGCCTGGGCATCTCCGCCATCTCCGCCATGTTCTACTCCGGCAAGTTCGGCGTGCCCCAGGTCATGAGCATTATTTCTTCCAACTTCTACGGCGGCATGGCCAAGTTCCTGCTGCTGGCCATCCCGTTCTTCGTATTGAGCGGCAACATCATGGCCAAGGCCGGCATCTCCACCCGCCTGGTGCAGTTCATTGACGACTGCATCGGCCACCGCCGGGGCGGTATCGCCATCGTGTGCGTGGTGGTGGCCTGCTTCTTCGGGGCCATCTCCGGCTCCGGCCCGGCCACCGTGGCGGCGCTGGGCATCATCCTGATCCCCGCCATGATCAACCGGGGCGGCTTCTCCGCTCCCTTCTCCTCGGCCATGATGGCCACGGCGTCCTCTATCGCCATCGTCATCCCGCCCTCCATCGCGTTCGTGGTCTACGCCTCCATCACCGGCGTGTCCGTGGGCGATATGTTCATGGGCGGCATCCTGCCCGG
>CANQDL010000056.1 GCA_947591105.1 uncultured Oscillospiraceae bacterium | reverse complement strand
CATATTCCCAGTACCTACGCCCCCACCATCACCACCATCACCTCCCGGGAATATGTGGTCAAGGAGGGCAAGTACCTCAAGCCCACGCCCCTGGGGGAGACGGTGACAAAGCTGATGGAGGAGCGCTTCCCCGATATCGTGGACGTGAAGTTCACCGCCCGCATGGAGGACAGCCTGGACAAGGTGGAGGAGGGCGACGCCGACTGGCGGGGCGTGCTCCAGCAGTTCTATGAGGGCTTTTCCAAGGATCTGGATCAGGCGGAGCAGGCCCTGCAGGGCACCCGCCTGAAGGTGCCGGACGAGGTGTCCAGCGAGATATGCCCCAACTGCGGGCGGAACCTGGTGGTCAAATCCGGGCGGTTCGGCCGGTTTTTGGCCTGCCCGGGCTATCCCGAGTGCAGCTTTACCATGCCCCTGGTGGTGGAGATGCCCGGCCGGTGCCCCAAGTGCGGCGGCCGCATCTTCAAGCGCACCTCCAAGAAGGGCTACGCCTATTACGCCTGCGAAAAGGGCCAGGCATGCGGCTTTATGAGCTGGGATGTGCCCACCAAGGAGGACTGCCCGGTGTGCGGCAAGACCATGTTCAAGCTCTCCGGCAAGGGCCAGAGAAAGCCGTTTTGCATCAACGAGCAGTGCGCCAACTTCCTGCCGGAGGACAAGCGGGGCTACCGGTTCCGCCGCAGCGCCTCCGCCGCCCCCGCCGCCGGTGAGAGCGGCGAGCAGGCACAGCAGGCTCCCGCCAGGAAGGCCGCGGCCAAAAAGCCGGCGGCCAGGAAGAGCACGGCGAAAAAGACCGGCGCGGCAGCCCGGAAGAAGGAGCAGGCCTGATGGCGGACGTGACCGTGGTGGGCGCGGGCCTGGCCGGGAGCGAGGCGGCCTGGCAGCTGGCAAAAAGGGGCTTTTCCGTGCGCCTGTGCGAGATGAAGCCGGAGAAGATGACCCCGGCCCACGCCTCGCCGCTGTTTTCAGAGCTGGTGTGCTCCAACTCCCTGCGGGGGGACGATCTGTCCAACGCGGTGGGCCTTTTGAAAGAGGAACTGCGCCGGCTGGGGAGCCTTATCATGATGAGCGCGGAGCGCCACCGTGTGCCCGCCGGGGGCGCCCTGGCGGTGGATCGGGAGGCGTTCGCCCAGACCATCACCGACGCCATCCGCGGCTGCCCCAACATAGAGATCGTGCCGGGGGAGCTGACGGACTTTCCCCAGGGAGAGTGCATCATCGCCACCGGCCCGCTGACCAGCGACGGACTGATCCCGGCCATCGCGAAGGCCTGCGGTCAGGCGGATTTTCTCCACTTTTTCGACGCGGCCGCGCCGCTGATCGCCGCGGACAGCATCGACATGACCCACGCCTGGTTCGGCTCCCGGTACGGGAAGGGGACGGCAGATTATGTAAACTGTCCCATGGACAAGGAGCAGTACGACGCCTTCGTGACGGAGCTGGCCGGGGCCAAGCAGGCGCCGGTGCACGGCTTTGAGGACGGGGGCGTGTTCGAGGGGTGTATGCCGGTGGAGGTCATGGCCCGCCGGGGGCACGATACCCTGCGCTACGGCCCCCTCAAGCCGGTGGGACTGCGCAACCCCCAGACGGGGGAGAATTATTACGCCGTGGTGCAGCTTCGCCGGGACAACGACGAGGGCACGGTATACAACCTGGTGGGTTTTCAGACCCATCTGACCTTCCCGGAGCAGCGGCGGGTGTTCGGCATGATCCCGGCGCTGGCGGGGGCGGAGTACCTCCGGTACGGGAAGATGCACCGCAACACGTTTCTCAACGGGCCGGCGCTGCTTGACCGGTATTACCGTCTGCGCACAGAGCCGCGGATCGCCTTTGCCGGGCAGATCACCGGGGTGGAGGGCTACGTGGAGAGCTGCGCGTCCGGGATGCTGGCGGCGCTGGAGACGGCCCGGCGGCTCCGGGGACTGCCGCCGCTGGACTTTCCCCGGACTACGGCCATCGGCGCGCTGGCGCTGTATGTGTCCGGCGGGGGTGCCAGCGGGGATTTCCAGCCGATGAATGTGAATTTCGGCATCATGGAGCGGCCGTCGGAGCGCATCCGCGGCAAGCGTGAGCGGAATCTGAAGACGGCGGAGCGGGCGCTGGCCGCGCTGGACGGGATCATACAGAGAGAGGAGACGGGCACATGAGGATCATTCTGGACGCCATGGGCGGGGATAACGCCCCCCAGGCGGTGGTCTCCGGCGGCGTGAAGGCCGCCCGGGAGCTGGACACGGACATTGTGCTGGTGGGCCGGGAGGCCGAGATCCGGGCGTGCCTGGCCGGGTGCGGCGGAGAGAGCCAGGAGCGCGTGCAGGTGGTGAACGCCGCGGACGTGATCACCATGGAGGACGAGCCGGGCATGGCCTGCCGCCGGAAGAAGGACGCCTCTATGACGGTGGCGCTGACGATGCTCCGGGACGGCCAGGGGGACGCGGCGGTGTCCGCCGGCAGCACAGGGGCGCTTTTGAGCGGGGCCACGCTGATCGTCAAGCGGGTGCGGGGCATCCGCCGGGCGGCGCTGGGGCCGGTGCTTCCCAACGGCGGAAAGGGCGTGCTGCTGATGGACTGCGGCGCCAACGTGGATTGTACGCCGGAGTATCTGCTGCAATTTGCCTATATGGGGTCTTTCTACGCCCAGAAGATCATGGGCATCCCGGAGCCGCGGGTGGCCCTTTTGAACGTGGGCACGGAGGACACCAAGGGCGGCGAGCTGCAAAAGGCGGCCTTTGCCCTGCTGAAGGAGGCGTCCGACGCGGGACGCATCCGTTTCGTGGGCAACGCCGAGGGCAGCGACCTCTTTACCGGCAGGATGGATGTGCTGGCGGCGGACGGCTTTGCGGGCAACGTGATGCTCAAGACCGTGGAGGGCTCTGCCAAGTTCATGTTCAAAGAGCTGAAAAAAGTCATGTTTTCCAGTACGAAAAACAAGCTGGGAGCCTTGCTCATCAAGAAGGATCTGTACGGCATGAAGGCCATGCTTGACCCATCAGAGGTGGGAGGCACGGCCCTGCTGGGCATCTCCCGGCCCGTTATAAAGGCCCACGGCAGCTCCGATGAGCGGGCCATATTCAACGCGGTACGTCAGGCCATCGCCTGCGCACAGGCTGATGTGGCGGGAGCCATAGAAGCCAACATAGATTTCATGAAATTGGACAAAGCAAAGGAGACTTAAAAATGGTTTACGACAAGATCATCGAGATGATTTGTTCGCAGTTCGGCATGGAGCCGTCCGACCTCAGCGAGAGAACCAGCTTCGACGATATGGACTTCGACTCCATCGACGTGGTGGAACTGATGGCGGATATCGAGGACGAGTTCGGTCTGGACGAGATCTCCGAGACGGAGCTTCTGGAGATGCACACCATCGGCGACCTGGTCGCTTACGTCAGCGCGCGCGTCGACGGGTAATGGAGCGGCTGGAACAGCGGCTGGGATATACCTTCTCCGACCGCTCCATCCTGGACACTGCTCTGACCCACAGCTCTTACGCCAATGAGAGCCCCCAATCACGCCGCAGCAACGAGCGCCTGGAATTTCTGGGCGACGCGGTGCTGGGCTTCTGCGCGGCCAAAACCATCTGCCGTCTGTACCCGGACATGCCGGAGGGCGGTCTGACCCGGCTGCGGGCGGAGCTGGTGTGCGAGGCCAGCCTGCACCAGGTGGCCCTGTCGCTGTGTCTGGGGGACTACATCCACCTGGGCAGAAACGAGCAGGGCAACGGCGGCCGCCAGCGCACCTCCATCCTGGCCGACTGCGTGGAGGCCATCATCGCGGCCATCTACCTGGACGGGGGGCTGGAGCCGGCGGAGGCGTTCATTGCCAGACACATTCTCCGGGACGTGCAGGCCGGCCGCCGTCCCGCCAGGACGGACTATAAGACCCAGCTGCAGGAGCTTTTGCAGCACGCCGGCGGCGCCGCGCCCGCCTACACCATCGTGGGCGAGACCGGGCCGGATCACGACAAGACCTTCACCGCCAGCGTGGCCCTCCACGACGGGGCCAGCGCCCGGGGGGAGGGCAAGAGCAAAAAGGAAGCGGAACAGGCGGCCGCCAAGGCCGCGCTGGAGCTGCTGGAGCACTGATGGCCAGAGCGAGGATCATCCCCATATTCGTGCCACATCTGGGCTGCCCGAACGACTGCGTATTCTGCGACCAGAAGCGCATCTCCGGCAGCCCTTTGCCTGCCGACGGGCAGGACGTGGCCCGGGCGCTGGATCGGGCCCGGGAGCAGGGACAGACCGGGGTGGAGCTCGCCTTTTACGGGGGCAGTTTCACGGCGGTCAGCCCCGCGCTGCAAAAAAGGCTTCTGGCCGCCGCCGCGCCCTACCTGGCCGACGGCACCGTGGCCGCCATACGGCTGTCCACCCGGCCGGACGCGGTGGACGGGGATATCCTGGCCTTTTTGAAGGCCAACGGCGTGCAGACCGTGGAGCTGGGCGCCCAGTCCATGGACGACGGGGTGCTGGCCGCCTGCGGCCGGGGCCACACCGCCGCTGACACAGTCCGCGCCGCAGCGCTGGTGCGGGCGGCGGGCCTGCAGCTCGTGCTGCAAATGATGACGGGCCTTCCCGGCTCTGACAGGGAAAAGGACGTGGACACCGCCCGGCAGATCGCCGGCCTGCGGCCCGACGGGGTGCGGATCTATCCCACGGTGGTGGTTGCGGGCACGGCGCTGGAGGACATGTGGCGGGCCGGGACGTACCGGGAGCACACGGTGGCCGACGCGGTGGCGGTGTGCGCCGATATCCTGCCGCTTTTTGAGGCGGCGTCCATCCCGGTGATCCGGCTGGGACTCAATCCCACGGCGGAGCTGTCCGCCGGGGGCGCGGTGGGCGGGGCATACCACCCGGCGCTGGGGGAGCTGGTGCGCTCGGAGCTGATGCGCCGCCGGGCGCGGACGCTGCTGCGGGACGTGCCTGTGGGCGCGCGCGTGGCGCTGGGCGTGGCGCCGGAGCGGGTGTCCGCCATGACCGGCCAGCACCGGGCCAACGCGGCCGCGCTGGCCCGGGAATTCTCCCTGAAAGAGCTGAAGATAAGGCCCGTTCCCGGCGCCGGGGAGGAAATAATCCTGGTTGACGTGGGAATGTGAGTTTGTTATACTATATTTTGTGTCGTCAGAGGCATAAAACCGGTATTGAGGTGTTAGATTTTGTACTTAAAGGCGCTCGAGATCCAGGGCTTCAAGTCCTTTCCCGACAAGACGACGATCCTGTTTGAAAAGGACGTGACGATGATCGTCGGCCCCAACGGATCGGGCAAATCCAATATATCCGACGCGGTGCTGTGGGTCATGGGCGAACAGCGCACCCGGGCTCTGCGGGGCGGCAAGATGGAGGACGTGATCTTCGGCGGCACGGAGAAGCGGGGCAAGCTGGGCTTTGCCCAGGTGACCCTGGTGCTGGACAATTCCGCCCGGATCTTCCCCCTCGACAGCGACGAGCTGGCCATCTCCCGGCGGTATTACCGCAGCGGGGAGAGCGAGTATTACATCAATAAAGAATCCGTCCGTCTGCGGGACGTGAGCGAGCTTCTCATGGACACTGGCCTGGGCCGGGACGGCTATTCCATCATCGGCCAGGGCCGTATCAGCGAGATCGTCTCCGCCAAGAGTACCGACCGCCGGGAGATCTTTGAGCAGGCCGCGGGCATCTCCCGGTTCCGCTTCCGCAAGGAGGAGGCGGAGCGAAAGCTATCCGCCACGGACGACACTCTTCTGCGGGTGGGGGACAAGATCGAGGAGCTGGAGATGCAGCTTACCCCCCTGCGCAAGCAGGCGGAGGTGGCGGAAAAATACCTGCGCCTGAAGGAGGAGCTCAAGGGGCTGGAGGTGTCCGCCTGGATGGAGAGTCTGGACAAGCTCTCCGGCCAGACCGAGGCCATCCGCCAGAGCTACGAGGCGGCGAAGGCGGAGCTGGAGAACATGCGCCGGGCTGTCTCGGACAACTACAAGCGCACCGAGGCCATCTCCCAGCGGATGCGGGAGAAGGATCTGGAGATGGAGTCCATCCGGGAGCGGCTGACCGACAAGGAGACCGCCATCGGCGAGGCAAAGCAGGCCGCCGCGGTGCTGGAGGCGGACAAGAAGAGCAATCTGGACAGCATGGAGCGGCTGCGCACCGATATGTCCCAGGACGCCGGGCGCATCCAGGCCCTGGAGGAACAGATCGCCCAGCTCATGGAGCGGGTGCGTGAGGCGGAGGGCCAGGCACAGGCCCTGGCTGACCGGATCAATCAGCTCAACAATGTGGTCAACGGCCACCGGATGCGGATGTCCGGCCGGGAGAGCCGGGTGTCCACCCTCCGGGACGAGGTCACCCGTCTGACCGTGGACGGCCGGAGCATGGACGGGCGGATCATCATGCTCACGGAGATGGAAAAGGACTACGAGGGCTTCAACCGGGCGGTGAAAACGGTGATGCAGGCCAGCCGCCGGGGCAATCTGCACGGGGTGCACGGCCCGGTGGCCAACCTTGTCCGGGCGGACGACCGGTACACCCTGGCCATCGAGACGGCCCTGGGGGCCGCGGCGCAGAACATCGTGGTGGACGAGCCGGAGGACGGCAAGACGGCCATTGAGCTTTTGAAGCGCCTGGACGGCGGCCGGGGCACCTTCCTGCCCCTGAGCGCCATCCGGGGCAATGTGCTGCGTCAGATCCCCGTCGGGGAGAACGGGTGCCTGGGTCTGGCGCTGGATCTGGTGTCCTTTGACGAGAAGTACAGAAATATCTTTGAGAGCCTGCTGGGCCGGACGGTGATCGCCGAGACACTGGGCGACGCGGTGGCCATCTCCCGGCGGCACAGAAACGAGTTTCGCATCGTGTCCCTGGACGGGCAGATGATCCACGCCGGCGGCTCCATGACCGGCGGCAGCGCCGCCAAGGGCACGGGCGTGTTGAGCCGGGCCAACGAGCTGGACAAGCTGAAAAAGCAGCGGGAGGCCCTCAAGGCAAAGCAGGAGGAAAAATCCGCCGCGCTGGAAAACGCGGAGCGGGAACTGGCCGCGGCCCGGTACGACATGGACGTGGCCGGCCAGGAGCTTGCCCAGATCCAGGCGGAGGCCGCCTCTCTGCAGGCGGAGCGGGACGCCAAGACCGCCAGCGCCGGACAGCTGGAGGACGTGAAGGCGGCCATGACCGCCGGCGGCGAGCAGCGCCAGGCGCTGCTGGACGATTACGAGAGGAAAAACGCGGGGATCGACGAGAGCCTGCGCCAGAACGGGGAGCGGCAGATGGAGCTGGCCCGGCAGGCGGAGGATATGCGGGAGCAGCTGCGCGCCATCACCGGCCAGAAGCTGGAACTGGAGGCAAAGCGCACCCAGGCGGACAAGGACGCCCAGAAGCAGAACGAGGCCCTTATCGAGCAGGAGCGGCTGGCGGCGTCCATCGAGCGGCAGACCATGGCGGCTGAGATGGAGGAAAAGCAGATCATCGACCGGCTGTGGGACACCTATGAGCTGACCCGCACCGCGGCCCAGGCCCAGCGGCAGCCGGTGGAGAGCCTGGCGGCGGCCAACCGGCGCATCTCCGAGCTGCGCCGGGCCATCCGGGAGCTGGGTACCCCTAACCTGGGGGCCATCGAGGAGAGCAAGAGGGTGGGCGAGCGGTACGAGTACCTGACCGAGCAGCGGGACGACATCGCCAAGGCCAAGGGAGAGCTGCTGGACATCATCGCCGATATCACCCGGCAGATGGAGGAGATCTTCACCCGGGAGTTCGCGGCCATCAGCGAGAGCTTCCGCTCCACGTTCCTGGAGCTGTTCGGCGGCGGCCGGGCGTCCCTGCGGCTGGAGGACGAGAGCGACGTGCTCAACTGCGGCATTGAGATAAAAGTACAGCCCCCCGGCAAGGCGGTGAGCAACATCAGCCTTCTGTCCGGCGGCGAGAAGGCCTTCGTGGCCATCGCGCTGTACTTCTCCATCCTGAAGCTGAAGCCCACGCCCTTTTGCGTCATGGACGAGATCGAGGCGGCTCTGGACGAGGAGAACGTGCTGCGCTTTGCCGAGTACCTGCACCGGCTCACAAAGACCCAGTTCGTGGTCATCACCCACCGGCGGGGCACCATGGAGAAGGCGGACGTGCTGCTGGGGGTGACCATGCAGGAGAAGGGCGTGTCCCGGGTGATCGAGCTGGATCTGGCCGAGGCCCAGAAGACGGCGGAGAACTGACCCCCCTGCGGGGCCGTTCAGTTTTGACAGAGCGAAAGATCAAAGACATAAAAAATTTAACGTTTATCATAAAATAACTGTTGACAAACATTAAAATCCATGCTATGCTGTGCCTATCTTCAAAAGGAGGCACAGACGATGGAAAAACTGATCAAAACATCCCGGGTGATCGACGGTTTCGTCAAAGCGTTCCGGGGCATATGCTTCGGCTTTGCGGTGGCGGTGGTGATCCTGCTGGCGGTGGAGCTTGTCCTGCCCCAGGCCCAGTTTGAAAAATTCGTAACCACGTCCGATATGATGGTGGACTTTGGAACCGTAGTGGTGCACACCGGCCGGGAGTTGTCGCTCCAGGGCCCGGTGCGGATGGCTGTGGCGCTGATGCTGGCGTGCGCGGCCATCGCCCTGGCGCTGGCGGCCTGGGGGCTGACCCTGCTGCACAGAATCCTCGTCCCCATGCGGGAGGGCAGGCCCTTTGACGGCAGCGTGTCCGTCACGCTCAGGAAGCTGGGCTGGGTGACCCTCTTCGGCGGGCTGGGCGTCGCGCTCTTGTCCTGGGCCGTTTCGCTGCTGGAACTGCGGCTGTACGACTTCTCGGAGATTTTCCGGCCGGAGACCGTCACCGGGTATACGGTGAATATCCCGCTGGGCGGCGCGCTCATCGCGCCGGTGGTGATCCTGCTGCTGTCTCACGTCTTCAAGTACGGCGAACAGCTCCAGCAGCAGTCCGACGAGACGCTGTGAGGTAATCCCATGCCGATCATACTGCGTCTGGATCGGGTCATGGCCGATCGGAAGATGTCCCTGAATGCCCTCGCGGAACAGGTGGGCATCGCCAACGTCAACCTCTCCAAGATCAAGACAGGGAAGATCAGCGCCATCCGTTTCTCCACCCTGGAGGCCATCTGCGAGGCGCTGGACTGCCAGCCGGGGGACATCTTGGAATATCAAAAGAGGACAGATATATAAAAAGCGCTGCCGGGGAAGGGCAGCTGCGGCGTGACCGGGAGGTTTGCTGACACGCACGCAGACCTCCCAGGGAGAAGAGAAGAAGATCTGCGGAAAACTAAGTCGTTTGAATGCAGGCATTCAAACGAAAAGGATATACAGTTTTGAACGCCTCCCCTGTGCAAGGGGAGGTGCCGAGCGGAGCGAGGCGGAGGGGAAAGATACCGATATGGCGTTATTCAAAGAGAAGAAAAAGGGTCTGCTGGGCGGGCTGTTCGCGGCCTTCTCCCGGGTGGACGAGGACTTTCTGGACGAGCTGGAGGAGCGGCTGATCCTGGCGGACGCGGGGGTGGAGACGGCGGAGGCCGCCGTGGACGCCCTGCGGCAGGAGAAGAGGCTGAAGGGCGACGAGGTGCAGGCCAAGCTTGCCGAGATACTGACTGCCCAGATGGAGCAGGCCGGCTCTCCCGAACTGCGGCTTGGTTCCAAGCCCGCCGTGGTGCTCATGGTGGGCGTGAACGGGGTGGGCAAGACCACCACCATCGGAAAGCTGTCCAAGTGGTTTGCCCAGCAGGGGAAAAAGGTGCTTCTCTGCGCGGCGGACACCTTCCGGGCGGCCGCGGCGGAGCAGCTGGGCATCTGGGCCGAGCGCACCGGCGCGGACATCGTCCGCCACGGGGAGGGCGGCGATCCCGGCGCGGTGGTGTTTGACGCATGCGCCGCTGCTAAGGCCCGGGGGTCGGATATCATCATCGTGGACACCGCCGGCCGGCTGCACAACAAGCAGAATCTGATGAACGAGCTGACGAAGCTGACCCGGATCATCAGCCGGGAGCTGCCGGAGGCGGACTGCGAGATCCTGCTGGTGCTGGACGCCACCACCGGCCAGAACGGCCTGATACAGGCCGAGCAGTTTGCCAAGGCCGCCGGGGTGACCGGCATCGTGCTCACCAAGCTGGACGGCACGGCCAAGGGCGGGGTGGTGTTCTCCATCGCCCAGCGGCTGGGAGTGCCTGTGAAGCTGGCGGGCGTGGGCGAGGGCGTGGACGATCTGCGCGTTTTCGACGCAAAGGAGTTTGCGGAGGCCATGCTCCAATGAGCCCGGCCCGGTTCATCCTTGCGTCCGGCAACAAGGGGAAGCTGCGGGAATTCCGCCAGATCCTGGGGCCCATGGGAATAGAGATCGTCTCCCAGAAAGAAGCGGGCTTCGACATCGACGTGGCCGAGACCGGTGAGACCTTTGAGGAAAACGCCTGGCTGAAGGCCAGCGCCATCTGCGCTGCGTCGGGACTGCCCGCGGTGGCGGACGATTCCGGCCTGTGCGTGGACGCGCTGGGCGGCGCCCCGGGGGTGCATTCGGCCCGGTTCGGCGGCGGCAAGGCCTGGACGGACGAGCAGAAGTATCTCTACCTTTTGGAAAAGCTGGCGGGCGTGACGGATAGAAAGGCCAGGTTCGTCAGCTGCATCTGCTGCGTGTTCCCCAGCGGGGACGTGCTCCGGGCCCGGGGCGAGTGCCCGGGACGGATACTGGAGGCCCCGGTGGGCAGCGGCGGATTCGGCTACGACCCGGTGTTCTGCCCGGAGGGGTACGAGGGCTCCTTCGCCAGTCTGGGGGAGGAGCAGAAAAATCAGATCTCACATCGGGCCAGAGCTCTGGCCGCGTTTCGTAAGGAGTTGGAAAACCATGCTGACAGGTAAACAGCGGGCCTATCTGCGCTCCCTGGCCCAGAGGGAGGAGGCCATCCTCCAGGTGGGCAAGGCCGGCGTGACGGAGCCCGTCGTCGTCCAGACGAAGGAGGCCCTGGCCGCCCGGGAACTGGTGAAGGGAAAGGTGCTGGAAAACTGCCCCTACACCGCCGCCGAGGCCCAGCAGGCCCTGTGCCAGGCCTGCGGCGCCGAGGGCGTGCAGGTCATCGGCAAGGTGTTCGTGCTGTATAAAAAGCGCGCCGACGGGGCGAAAATAGTCTTGCCCAAGGGCTGAGCGATGCGCGTACTGATCTACGGCGGCAGCTTCAACCCGCCTCACCTGGGCCACATCCGCTCTGTACGGACGGCCATCGCCGCCCTGGAGCCGGATCTGACCCTGCTGATCCCGGCGGCCATCCCGCCCCACAAGCAGCTGGCGGCGGAGACCCCCGCCCAGGATGACCGGTTCCACATGACGGGCCTGGCGGCGGGCCAGATCCCCGGCTGCGAGACGTCGGATATCGAGCTTGGGCGGCAAGGGCCCAGCTATACCTCCGACACCCTCCGGCAGATGCACGAGCGGTACCCGGCGGCGGAGCTGGTGTTTTTGATGGGCACGGATATGCTGCTCACCATCGAGTCCTGGCACGAGCCCCAGACCATCATGGCCCTGTCCTCCCTGGCGGTGTTCGCCCGGGAGACCGGCCGGGAGGGGGAGATCGAGGCCCAGGCGGCGCATCTGCGGGAGGCATACGGCGCGACGGTATTCGTGCTGGAGGGGGAGCCGGTGACGGTGTCCTCCACCCAGATCCGGGCGCTGCTGCCAAAGCGGCAGGGCCGGGAGTATCTTCCCGACAGCGTGTATGGATATATCATCCGCCGGCGGCTCTACGGGGCCAGGCCGGATCTTGACTGGCTGCGGGAGCGGGCCTACGCTTATCTCAAGCCCACCCGGGTGGAGCACGTCCGGGGGGCGGAGGCCATGGCCCGGGCGCTGGCCCGGCGCTGGGGCGCGGACGAGTCTGACGCGGCGGAGGCCGCCATTTTGCACGACTGCACGAAGAAATATGATCGGGACGGGCAGTTGCGCATATGCGAAAAATATGGTATCATACCCGACAAGTGGGAGCTGGAAAACGATCGACTGCTCCACGCGCGGACGGGCGCGGCTTTCGCGGCGGACGAGTTCGGCGCCCCGGAACATATCGCTTCGGCTATCCGCTGGCACACCACCGGCCGGCCGGGTATGACGCTGCTGGAGAAGATCGTGTTTCTGGCCGACGCCATCGAGGAAAGCCGCAGGCCCTATCCGGCGCTGGAGACCATCCGCAGGACGGCATTTGAGGATCTGGACGCGGCCCTGGAGCTGTGTCTGCGCCGGACGCTGGTGTTTCTGCAGGAGCAGGGAGAGCCCATCCACCCAAACACGGCCCGGACACGGGAGTATTATTTGAAGAAACTGGAAGAAAAAGGCGCTTCGCCCGTGGAATGGGCGGCGCAAGACCAATAACGGGGGAGAGATATATGGAACCTTTTGAAGCGGCAAAGATGGCGGTGAAGGCCCTTTCCGACAAGCAGGCCACGGACATCCGCCTTTTGAAGACCACCGACCTGACCGTGCTGGCGGACTATTTCTGCATCTGCACGGCCAATTCCACGCCCCATGTGCGCACGCTGTACGATGAGGTGGACAAGCGCCTTTCCGAGGCGGGAATGCCCCCGCTGCGCCGGGAGGGAAGCCGCAACAGCACATGGCTGCTGCTGGATTTCGGGTGCCTGGTGGTGCACATCTTCCAGCGGGAGGCCCGGGAATTTTACAGCCTGGAGCGGCTTTGGAACGACGCTCTGGACGTTGATATCAAGGAAATAGTAGAGGCGTAAGTCATGGCATACGATTTTGACCGCATCGAGAAAAAATGGCAGGGCATCTGGGAGAAGGAGAAGCCCTATGCCGCCAAGACAGGCGATCCCCGTCCCAAGTGGTACGGGCTGATCGAGTTTCCCTATCCCTCCGGCCAGGGCCTGCATGTGGGCCATCCCCGGCCCTATACCGCCATGGACATCATTGCCCGCAAGCGCCGGATGCAGGGGTATAACGTGCTGTTTCCCATCGGCTACGACGCCTTTGGCCTGCCCACGGAGAACTATGCCATCAAAAACCACATGCACCCCCGGGAAGTGACCAAGCGCAATGTGGCCAACTTCACCTCCCAGCTGAAGATGCTGGGCTTTGGGTTCGACTGGGATCGGATGGTGGACACCACAGATCCTACATACTACAAGTGGACCCAGTGGATCTTCCTGCAGATGTGGAAAAAGGGCCTGGCCTACAAGGCCACCATGCCCGTGAACTGGTGCACCTCCTGCAAATGCGTGCTGGCCAACGAAGAGGTGGTGGAGGGCGTGTGCGAGCGGTGCGGCTCGCCGGTCATCCAGAAGGAGAAGAGCCAGTGGATGCTGCGCAT
>CANQDL010000055.1 GCA_947591105.1 uncultured Oscillospiraceae bacterium | reverse complement strand
ATATTGGAGCAGTGGCGCGTGCTGACCAAGGAGAAAGGCATCGACATCGTGGTGCTGGATATGCCCCTGCTGGACACTCGCCGGGGCAAGGATCTGATGGGCACGTTCCTCTCCGACATCGTGCTGCAGGTGCTCAGCTTCGTGGCGGAGAACGAGCGGACCAACATCCGCCAGCGGCAAGCGGAGGGCATCGCGGCGGCCAAGGCCCGGGGTGTGCGGTTCGGACGGCCGCCGAAGCTGCCGCCGGAGGATTTCGGGCGGCTGGTGGCCCTTTGGGAGCGGGGCAAGGTCTCGTTTGCCGACACGATCCGCCGGTGCGGCATGAGCGAGGCCACGTTCTACCGGCGTCTGCGGGAGTATCGTGCGGCGCAGGGGATAAAAGAATAGCTATCAAAAGGTGTACCTTCTGATAGCCGGACATTTTTACATAGTATAGCGTGTTTTCCGCCTGTTGTCAATTGTTTTCAGGGGCTTTGCCTGTCAGAAAGCGTGGTTTTGAAGGATAAAAGCCGGTTTCCAGACGGAAACCGGCTTTTGTCAAATAGTACACATTTTTGTAAGGTCGGAGGTAGTCAAGCGATAAATATGCTCGGAATGTGTTATGCTCATGGATTCGGTATAGGAGTGAATTCACGGTATGCAGTTCATTGATTTCGCAAAGCATCGGAAGCTGGTCATAAAGTGGTACAGGTGGAGTTAGTGCATTAATAAAGAAAACTGAGGAATCATCCACAAGTACAAGGTTCATGTTTGGCTAGAGAAGGCCTGATAAATAATAAGGAATGGGGGCAATTATATGCAAAAAATGACCACAAGTGACTATTACAAATATAAATCAGCGATTCAAGCCGCCAATGATACGGAGGACAGAGAAGCTTTAAGACAAATCCAAAAACAGCTTATTACAAAATACGGGTTGGACAATGATGATGTGAAGCAATTGTTGAAGTATTTCCGGTACAGCGTTTAGATACAGGCATCTTGAAATAATCTTTCAAGGAACTATCTATAATTCATAAAATGGAGGTATGTAAGCATGTTGCAGTGCAGAGAATGCGGAAAAGACATCGAAGAAGAACTTGAAGGCAAATTTGTAGCATATGACCTACAGAAGAAAAAAGAAGAGAATTTTTGCTCCACTGAGCACCTCAAAAGCTGGATGATACAAAAGATTGTTTGGATGTGTGTAGCATTATTCTTGGGACTGATTATAACGATTAGCCTGCTATCCGAGATGGAAGAAACCGCAGTAGTTTTGTTCTTTTTACCATATATGATACGACAGGTAAGGCATTCGCTTGGTGACATTTTTAACGGTGGGACATTTGGAGAATTTATATCCATCGCTATTGTTCTCCTTGGAACGATTACAGTTGTTTATCCGGCATATAAGCTGTACCAGGAAATCGCTCAATACGTACATCTTAAAAATACATACTCATTATAACATAAGCATCTATCAGAAAAACATTTTTGCTTAACAACAGTAAATATTAAGGAGGTTCAAAATGAATATTGAACGCGCGTTAAGAAATATGGACAGATCAAGTCGTGACCTCGTAAAAAACGGTATCGAGGCTTACAAGAGAACGGGAGATCAAAAATACGCAAGAGAAGTTATTGCTATTCTTGAGAACTTTGATGATGACTCTGATGTCAAGGAACTAATTAGGACTCTGAAAAGATAACAGCAAGGCGCCAATTTGTTTGTCATTAATAAGATGAAAGGAGGATAGAAAGTGAACGGTAACGAGCGATGCAGTAACTGTGTTTATTGGCAGAACAGAAAATGTACAGTGACTGGGCAAATCAAAAACGACAGCATATGTACTTGCGGTCAGTTCAAGAAGCGCGGAGAAAACAAGTAATAAAGTCATACGACCTAATCTCTTTGGGACAAAGGGCGCGCTTCTATACATGGCCTGACGACCATGTATGTGCGCTCTGCGAGGCAACAGCCCGGACACACGAATGTCCGGGCTGTTTTGCGTCGCTGCTGCTCCGTTCAGGAGGGTGTGCCCTCCTGCGCCGCTTTGCGGCTACCATCCCTGGGTAATGTCAAGGATTATGCGCAAAATTGGTATGCAGTCTCTGGCAAGTGAGGCCAGCTGGCTATAGCGGTGGATTCCTCCATGGTCTCCAGGTGCTTCATGTTCATGTATTTCTTATTGCCCCATTGAGTGCCGGCAACATGGCGCAGGCGGGCACAGGCTAGCATGAGAGCAGAGTTCCCGTCTGGGAAGCAGCCAACCACTCTCGTCCTCCGGCGGATCTCGCAATTGAGCTGTTCAAGAACGTTATTCGTGCGGATACGTGTCCAGTGCTCGGAGGGGAAGTCAGTGTAGGTCAACGTTTCCTCCACGCCGTCCTCTATTTTCTTGGCCGCCCAGGCACCCGTATGGCCCGGAGCATTTCTGCCACCTCTTTCGCCTTCTTCCGGCAAGCGGCCTTGCTCTCCTGGGCGTGGATCGCTTTGAGCATCCTGGCCGCCATTTTCATCTTTGATCTGCCCCTTGATTACTTCCTCGTTCAGCTGTACAATCTCGGACATAGTTTGCTTTCTCCTTTCAAGACAAAAATGGTGTGTTGCAACTTCATTCTACCAGAGACTGCAAACTATGTCTCTTTTTCTGCCTATTCCTTTTTGCGCATTTTATTCTACACTACCCACAAGCAAGAGGAATAGTCAAGTCTTTTTCTGTCATTGAGCGCAAAAAGTAACCGATCTGACAAATCCACAAGATTTGTTCAAACCGGTTGCCGTTATTCACTTTTGAGAACTGCCTAGCTCCATCCTTCAAAAAGCCAAAACCTTGGGGATGTCGTTACAGGCTGTCTCCCACAGTATTTTTCATCTGCTTCTGCATAGGAATGGGCCAGCCAGTTTCGCATCCCGCGAATCATCCCCCAGGGAAGCTGATCCTTTGTGGCCTCCCGAAATTCATCGGACAAGCCATTGGACAGTTCCCCGATTTGAAGGATACACATGGCCACCGCGCTGAAATAGGCCCGGTCTGAGGTGAACGTGTCAAAATCACGGCCAAAGCGGCCAATGAATTGCCCTATGCCCTCGCGTAAGTGCGGAGATGCAGCAAGCGCTGCCAGTCGCCCCGGGTCATATCAGCCGCATCCTTTCCGCCTGCACGTTCTGGATGAACAGCGGCGACCGCTGTCGGGTGCTGGACTGTTCCAGGGTCTGGGTGGTCATCAGATCCACTTCCTTGCCAATGCAGGCGCAGAGATCCTCGTACAGCCCGCCCATCTCAAACATACCACGGATCTTGGAGCCAGTCCGGTCGATGAGTATGTCCACATCGCTCTGCTCCGTTGCCTCGCTGCGGGCATAGGAACCGAACAGATAGACCTCCCGCAGGCCATATTTTTCGGCCACAGGCGCTATTCGCTGTTTCAATTCTTCCACAGAGTAGATCATGTACTCACCCCTTTTGCAATATTATATCCTATCGGGGTTCTTCCGTCAACGCAAAGTAAGGCCCGGGAGCAAAGCTCCCGGGCCGATGGTGCGGGGAATGGGACTTGAACCCACACGTCCTTACGAACACAGGCACCTCAAGCCTGCCTGTCTGCCTATTCCAGCACCCCCGCGTTCAACGCCTAATGATTATACCATTTTACCCGGGATTGTCAAGCGGTTTTTCGTCTTGCCCCGGCCTGGACAGGAATATCTCCCCACCGTGGCGCTTATGATAGCAAAGGGTGATGCCAAGCCCCCGGTCTGTCGGCGGGGCGGGCATATTTTGGCGGCGCAGGAATATAATACGCCGTCACCGCGCAGAATAATGGTATTATCTTACATGGAGGTCGTTACATGAAACGAATCGCAATTGCGTGGGCGCTCCTGTTCGTCCTGGCCCTGGGCGTCATCCCGGCGGCGGCGTCCGGCCCTGTCCGGGACATAGAGGACTACGGCCCCGGCGTCGTTGAGCCGGATCAAACGGGGGACGAGGGCGAAGAGGACAACTCCGAGGCGGCCGGTCTGGCCGGCGGCGCCTATGCCCCCACCCAGTCCGTGGTCTCCGTCAGCGGCGGACTGTATGCCGCCGACGGCGACGCCTCTTCCGGCGCTTCCGCCCCCGGCACAGGAAACACCAACACCGCGCCCGTGGCGGAAAACCAGCAGATCCAGACCTACCGGGGCGTATCTGTGGGCGGCCAGCTCACCGCCCGGGACGCGGAGGGCGACGCGCTCACCTTTGAGATCGCCACCGCCCCCATGAAGGGCAGCGTACAGCTCTCCCCGGAGGGGTACTTTGTCTACACCCCCAAGCAGGGCAAGCGGGGCAAGGACTACTTCGGCTTCCGGGCCACTGACAGCGCCGGCAACGTGTCCCAGGAGGGCACGGTCATCATCAAGCTGGTCAAGCAGAAGTCCAAGGTGACCTACTCCGACCTGACCGGCTCCGGCACCGAGTACGCCGCCGTGGTGCTCACCGAAAACGGCGTATTTACCGGCGAAAACGTGGGCTCCGACTATGTGTTCAACCCGGAGGCCCAGGTGACACGGGGCGAGTTTTTGTCCATGTGCATGACTGCGGCGGAGCACGACGTGCTCCAAGGCGTGAGCACCACCGGCTTCCAGGATGACGCCAGCATCGGCCCCTGGCTCAAGCCCTACGTGGCCACGGCCCTGATGCACGGCTATATCCAGGGCGAGGCCACCGCCACCGGCGCGGCCTACAATCCCGGCGAGCCCATCACCCTCCGGGAGGCCTGCGTCACCCTCAACTCCGTGCTGGGCGTGACGGACGTGGTCAGCGCGGCGGCCTATGTGGGCCAGGAAAACAGCGGCGAGAGCTGGGCCCAGGCCGTGGCCAATCTGACCGCCTGCGGCGTGATGCCCCGCAGCTGGGAGGACGTGGAGGCCGTTCTGACCCGGGCCGGCGCGGCGGAGCTGCTGGCCAACGCCATCGGCCTTCTCACCGGCAAGTAAACACCCCAAACTGCCCCCGGTTCAATGAACCGGGGGCAGTTACGTCATATCATCACACGGCCCAGGCGGGGCCCCAGGCGGCTGAGGATCTCGTTGGTGATCGTCCCCGCCGCCTCCGCCAGCTCGCAGGCGGAGATATACTCTCTTCCCTGCCCGCCGATGAACACCGCCACGTCCCCAGGCTCCGCCTCCGGCGCGTCGGTCACGTCCAGCAGGCACTGATCCATACATATCCGCCCCGCGATGGGCACGGACACCCCGTGCACCAGCGCCCGGCCCCGGCCCTCGCCCAGACACCGGGGCAGGCCGTCCGCATAGCCGATGGCGGCCGCGGCCAGAACCGTCTGCCGCTTGGCGGTGAAGGCCAGATCATACCCCGCCCCCTCCCCGGGCGCCAGCCGGTGGACGGCGGTGATCCGCCCCTTCAGGGACAGCACCGGCCGCAGGGAGACGGGGCAGTTTTCCCCGTCCTCCCGCCGCTCCGGCACGCCGTACAGGGCGATGCCCGGCCGGGCATAGTCGCCGGCTGCCTGGGGACAGTGCAGGATGCCGTAGCTGCCCAGCAGGTGCACCTTGGCAATGGGAAAGCCCTGGCTCCGCAGCCTGTCCACTGCGGCATAGAACCGGCCGGTCTGGATCTCCGTAAAGGCGGAGCCCGCCTCCGCCAGGTGGGTGAAGGCGCCGGTGACGCGCAGATTTTTCACGGCGCACGCGGCCTGCAGGGCGCCGGCGTCGTCCCAGGGCACGCCCAGCCGGTGCATGCCCGTGTCGATGGCGAGATGCGCGGCCAGCGGCCGTCCAAAATCCCCCATCTGCCGGGCGTGGGACAGGCTCGCCGCCGCCTGGGTCAGATCCCAGTCCGCCAGCAGGGGAAAGTCCTCCGGCCCGGTATAGCCCAGCACCAGCACCATGCCCCCTATGCCCGCCTGGCGCAGGGCCGCCCCCTCCTCCGCCGTGGCCACGCAAAAGGCGTCCAGTCCCACATCCTGCAGTGCCCGGGCGATGAGCGCGGCCCCGTGGCCGTAAGCGTTGGCCTTCACCACCGGCATGAGGGCGCACCCCTGCGGCAGCAGCGACCGCAGCGCCAGCACGTTGTGGATCAGAGCGGCCCTGTCCAGTTCGATCCAGGCCCGGCCTCTTGGCGCGGCGGTCAGCATGGCCCGCTCCCCCGCACCAGCACCCGGGGCCGCTGGGCCACCACGGTGCTGTTGTCCGGCACGTCCTGGCTCACCACCGCCCCCGCGCCGATGCGCACATTGTCCCCCACCCGGATGTCTCCCACCACCACCGCACCCGCGCCCAGAAGGCAGTTGGCGCCGATCTGTGGGGCCCGACCGTCCACTTCCCCCACCGTGACATTCTGATAGATGCGGCAGCCGGGGCCGATGCGGGCATAGCGGGAGATATATACCCCCGCCAGGCCGTGGGGCAGCGACAATACCCCCCCGATAACCGCCGTGGGGCCGATGTACCCGCCCCGCCGCCGAGCCATCCGGTTGAGCACCACCGTCAGCAGGTGAAAGCCCAGACGGCTCTTCACCCGCTCCCGGTATCGGAAAAGCCGCCAGTACATGCCCATGCCCCGGCCGTAGTACGCGTCCCGCAGCCAGTCCTTGCCGCTCATGCGTCCGCCTCCGTCGCCAGATCCACGGCATAGGCCACCACCTGTGGCAGATCCATGCCCGCCGCGGCCATCATGGAGGGAAAGCGGCTGTGGGCCGTGAAGCCCGGGATGGTGTTGACCTCGTTGAACACCACCTGCCCCGCCGGGGTCAGGAACATGTCCACCCGGGCAAAGCCCTGGCAGCCCAGGGCCCGATAGATCCTCTGGGCCGCGTCCTTGATTTGGGCCGTTTTCTCCCCGTCGATCCGGGCGGGGACGTGGATGCGGGAGGTGACCAGGCTGTACTTCTCGGTGTAGTCGAAAAAGCCCCCGGCCAGCTCCACCTCGTCCAGCGCGCCGGTGATGAGCCTGTCATTGCCCATGACGGCGCAGCCCACCTCAAAGCCGTCTATCGCCTGCTCCACGATGGCCTCGCCGTCGTAGCGAAGGGCGTTTTCCACGGCCGGCAGGAGACCCTCCGCTCCCTCCACCCGGCTCACCCCATAGGAGGAGCCGGCACGCACCGGCTTTACGAACACCGGCCAGCCCAGCCCGGCCGCTTCAGCCAGCGCCGTCTCGGGGTCAAAGCCCGGCCGGAGAGTGAACGACCGGGGCACCGCCACCCCCGCCGCGGCCGCCAGCTTGTGGGCCCGATCCTTGTCCATGCACAGGGCCGAGGCCATGGTGCCGCAGCCGGCCAGGGGGAGACCTGCAAGTTGACATAATCCTTGCACCGTGCCGTCCTCGCCGTTGCGGCCGTGGAGCACGGGAAAGGCGCAGTCCACGGCGATCCGCTCCGTTTTCCCGCCCCGGAACACCAGCAGGGCCCGATCTCCCCGGCTGGGAGACAGGGCCGCCGGGGCGCAGTCCGGCCTCTGCCATGCGTCCGATTCGATATCCTCCGGGGAGGCGGCGCAGTACAGCCACCGGCCCTGACGGGTGATGCCCACGGTCACCGGCTCAAACCGTCCCTCCATGGCCCGCAGCACGCCCGCCGCGCTGGCCAGGGACACCTCATACTCGCTGGACGCCCCGCCGAAAAGCACCAGGATCTTCATGCTCTCTCCTCCTCTATCTCTGTCCCCGCCGG
The DNA here is from genome assembly GCA_947591105.1 of uncultured Oscillospiraceae bacterium. Taxonomy (GTDB): domain Bacteria; phylum Bacillota; class Clostridia; order Oscillospirales; family Oscillospiraceae; genus CAJOIG01. The sequence continues at coordinate 5,743 of CANQDL010000055.1, read as the reverse complement.
AAGGGGATAGCCGATCCGGCAGCGGTTGGTGTACAAAAGCGTCTCCCCCACCGGCTCCCCGGTGTCCGCGCGTATCGTCCGGCGGCACACGTCCACCGTCTGCCACAGACTCCCGTCCGGCCGCCGGACATAGCGCAGATCCCGGTTCACCGCCCGGTACCGAAAGGGCCCGTCCCCCTCCGCCAGAAGCCGGCCGGTGATGCAGCTCTCGTCGAAGCTGATCCGTATCTGAAAGGTCTGCTGGGTATCGTTTCGCGCCTTCAGATCCTGCCAGCCCTCCGCCACGGTGGCGTCCACGCCCTGGGGCGCGTCGCTCTCCGGCTCGGGAAAGTCCTTCACGTCGTGGCCCCACCGCTCGGTGACCGTCAGCGGCCCGTTGCAGAAGATCCAAAAAAGCAGGTTGGAGAGCATACACAGCCCTCCCCCGTACTGGGCGGTGAGCTTGCCGTCGATCTCCGCCAGCCCCTCCCGATAGGGGGTGTCCCGGTCGGCAAAGCGCACGCTGTGCCAGAAAGAGAACGTCTCCCCCGGCCGGAGCAAGAGCCCGTCCAGGCACCGGGCCGCCAGGCGCAGATTGAACACCTTGTTGCGCTGGTAGACGAGGGGCCAGCCCGTGTCCCGGTTGATCATGGGGCAGGAGGAGCGAAAGACCTCCGCCGGCAGATCCTGCTGCCCGAGCACGGCGGCGTAGCGGTTTCCATCCCGCTCCATGCGCCGGTAATACCAGCGCTTTCGCTGCCATTTGCGCAGGGGGATGAGGAAGGGGAAAAGCTGGGTCAGCCTTTTTCGCGCCATGAAAACCACCTCGCTTTATCTATCCAGTCAACAAATCCACGCGCCGGTCGCGCCTGGCAAAAACGCCGTCCCGGCGCTGTACCCATGATACAGCGCCGGGACGGCATAGGTTTTTCGGTTTTCCAAAAAGGGTCTTGCGGTTTTCTTGGGGAGAGCTTACGATTTTATAACGGAAGGGTCACGGTGAAGCGCACCCGCTCGTCCGCGCTCTCCGCGGCGATGCGGCCGCCGTGGGCCTCCACGATCTGCCGGGCGATGGCAAGGCCCAGTCCCGCCCCCCCGGTAGCGGTCCCCCGGGAGGTGTCCAGGCGGAAGAACTGCTCGAAGATCCGCACCAGCTTCTCCGGCGGGATGGTGCGGCCGTGGTTCTCCACGATCACCTCGGCCCTGTCCGCCTCCGTGCGCAGGGCCATGGATATCTCCGTGTCCGGGTAGCTGTAGTTGACCGCGTTGCGCACAAGGTTGTCGAACACCCGGGCCAGCTTGTCCGCGTCGCACACCATCTCCACCCCCTGGGCGATATCCAGCTTCCAGCGCAGTCCCTTCTCCCCCAGGGCCGGGTCGAACTCGCTGGCCGTCTGCTCCAGCATCCTGGTCAGACTGACCCGCTCCTTGTCCAGAGTCAGGGTGGTCAGGTTGAAGCGGGTGATGTCGAAAAACTCGTTGATAAGGCTCTCCAGCCGCTCGGCCTTGTCCAGGGCGATGCCCGTATACCGGGCCCGCAGCTCCGGGGAGAGGGCCGGCTCGTCCCGCAGCAGCGTCAGATACCCGATCACGGAGGTCAGGGGCGTTTTCAGGTCGTGGGCCAGATAGACCACCAGATCGTTTTTCCGCTGCTCCGCCTCCCGGGCCAGCATGGCGCTGCGCAGACTCCGCTCCCGGGCAAGCTCCAGCTGCGTCTGGGCGTCCGCCAGCATCTCCGGCAGCTGAACGGGCTTCTCCCCCGGCTCCGCCAGCGCGGCGGCCGCCTCCACCAGCACGTCCACATACCCCGTGGCCATCCGCAGCAGCATCCACACGATGCAGATACATATGAGCACGGCCAGGGTCAGGATGACGATGGGCTTGCCCACGTATACCTCCAGGTAGATCATGATCCGGAATATGGTGGCCACGATCACGCCGGGCCGCATGGCGTAATAAGAGCTAAAATACGAAAAGACGACCCGCCACAGCGCCAGCAAAAGCCACAGCAGCAGCACTGTTCCCGCCACAGACAGCAGAAAGATCAGCATCAGCCGGGTTGTCAGATGCCTGCTGTAGAGGTTTTTCTTCCTTCTTCGCCGCTTACTCCACAATGTAGCCCACCCCCCAGACGGTCTTGACATATTTCGGCTTGCGGGCGGGCTCATGGAGCTTCTCCCGCAGGCGGGCGATATGGGTCATGACGGTGTTGTTGGCCTCAAAGCTTCTCTCCCCCCACACCGCCTCGAACAGTTCCTCCGAGGGCACCGCCCGGCCCTGCCGGGAGCACAGATACCACAGGATGGAAAACTCCGTGGGGGTCAGCAAGACCTCCCGGCCGTTGAGGGTGCACTTGTGGCCGCTCTTGCAGATGCACAGCCCCCGGATGTCCAGCTGCTCCAGCTCCTGCTGCTCGGGCACGTTATAGCGGGTATACCGGCGCAGCTGGGTCTTGACCCGGGCCACCATCTCCAGGGGGTTGAAGGGCTTGGTGATATAGTCGTCCGCCCCCAGGGTCAGGCCGGTGATCTTGTCCATATCCTCCACCCGGGCGGTGAGCATCACGATGGGGAACAGATGCTTTTCCCGTATTTTCCGGCACAGGTCGAACCCGTCCATGTCCGGCAGCATCACGTCCAGCAGCACCAGGGACAGGCTCTGGCTCTCCACCGTCTCCAGCGCCTGGGCCGCGGTGTAGGCGCACAGCACCTCGTATCCCTCGTTTTGCAGATACAGGGACACCAGCTCCGCGATCTCCCGCTCGTCGTCCACCACCAAAATCTTCTCCGACATGGGCTCGCCTCCTTTTCTTGGGAGTATATCACAGATTTCTCTGCCTGTCCTCATGGTTTTCCCCCGGAAATCTTACGATTTTCTTACGGGAAATAAACCGTCGGCGCCGCGTTTTCCCTCTCGCAGCCGCAAAAGATCCGCCTCCCGCAGCGGGAGGCGGACAGCGCGCTCATATCTCCTTTTTTGGCTGGGCCATGACCGTGCGCTGGTCGGTATAGATCACCATGCCCGGCCGGGCGCCCTTGGGCTTTTTCACAAAGCGGGCCTGGGTGGCGTCCACCGCCACGCTTCCGGCCTGGCCGCCCTCGGAATAAAACGCCGCCAGGCACGCCGCCTCGTATACGGACTGCTCGTCCGGCGTCCCGTCCCCGCACCGGAGGATCACATGGGCCCCGTGGAGCTTCTGGGCGTGGAGCCAGAGATCCGTCCGCCGGGCGACGCGGAAGGTCAGCTCGTCGTTTTGCAGGTTGCTCCGGCCCACCAGCACCTCCCGGCCCGCGCTGGTCACGAACCGCATGGGCTGGGCGGGCTTCTCCCGGCGCTTTGCCTTGCTCCGGCTCTCCCGGATATATCCCGCCTGCACCAGCTCCCCGCGGATGACCTCCAGGTCGGTCTGGGTCTGGGCCCGCTCCAGCTCCACCGCTACGGAGGCCAGATAGGCCGCCTCCGTCCGGTTCTCCCCGATGAGGGCCGTCAGATGCTCCCGGGCGGTCTTTTTCTTGGCGTACTGTTTATAATAGGCCGCCGCGTTCTGCTGGGGGGACTTTCGCGGATCAAGGGGCACCGTCACCGCCGGCGCGTCCGGCTGATAGAAATCCTCCACCGTGACGCTGTCCATCCCCGGCTTCATCCGCCAAATGTTGGCGGTGATCAGGTCGCCCCGGCGCTTGTCCCGCTCCCGATCCTCCGTGGCGGCCAGCTCCTGCAAGCGCAGGGCCAGCTTCTTCTCCGCCCGGTTCTTGGCGCTGCGCACCAGCTTCGTCAGACTCTTCGCCCGGCTCTTCAGGTGCTCCACCCGATCCTTCTCGGCGTAAAACGCCTCCAGCAGGGCCGACCAGCCGGGATAGGTCACGCTCTCCACAGACGGGCCGTACTGCAGGATGGGCATGTAGGTAAAGTCCTTCGGCTCCCCGTTTTCCACCAGCATGGTGGGCACGGGCTCTATCCCCTCCAGACCCTCTGCCGTCTGGGGCAGGCCCCGCCACTGCATCTCCCGGCGCACCAGCGGGGACAGGCCGGAGAACTTCCCCGGCTCCGGCTTGGGGGGCGGGCGGTAAAAGAGCCCCGGCAGCAGCTGCCGCATGGGGCTCATCTGTTCGTCCACCCGCCGGGCCGCGTCCAGGATGCGTCCCTCCCCGTCCACCAGGATCAGGTTGGCGTTGCGTCCCAGCAGCTCCACCGCCAGGGTCTTTTGTACGCTCTGGCCCATCTCGTCAAAGCCCGCCAGCCGGATGAGCAGCATCCGCTCCCCCTCCGGCTGGGTGATCTGCGCGATACGCGCACCGGTCAGGTGCTTGCGCAGCAGCATACAGAACATAGGCGGCTGGGCGGGGTTTTCGTAGCTGGCCCCGGTCAGGCACACCCGGGCGGAGCCGGAGCCAAAGCAGAGCAGCAGCCGGCCGCCGCCGTTTCCCCGCAGGGTGAGAAGCACCGTGTCCTTCTCCGGCTGCTGGACGCGGTCGATCCTGCTGCCGGTGATCCGCTCCGCCAGCTCCCGGCCCAGCTGGGATATGAATACAGCGTCAAGAGGCATGGTTTTCCTCCAGTATCCGTTCAAACAGCTCCCGGGCCCGGTCGGTCTGGCCGGACAGCCACAGGTAGCCGAACAGGGCCTCCAGGGCCGTGGCGGCGTGGTACTGGGCCACGGTGCATCCGCCGGGCACGCCGTGCACGTGGGCGTTCCGGCCCCGATGCACCACACGCATCTCCCTCTCCGTCAGCTGGGGCAGAAGCGTCCCCAGGGCAGCCGCCTGGGCCGGGGCCGCCACATAGGCCACCGCCTGCCGGTGCAGCTGACCCACCCGGGCGCCGCCCTGGCCGGCCAGATAAGTGCGCACCAAAAGCTCGTATACCCCGTCCCCCACATGGGCCAGCTCCAGGGGGCCCAGCTGCTGCAGCGCTCCCTCGTCCAGCGCCGGACACAGGCCGCTCACAGCTGTTCGTCCTCCCCGTCGTCCTCCGGTTCCTCCGGCGCAAAGGGCGGCTCGCCGTCCCCGGCACCGGCCGGTTCCTCCCCTTCAGGGGCAAACTGGCCATCCTCGGACACCTGGGCAAACTCCCGGGCGATGGTGTCCACCGGCGCGGTGCCCTGGGCATACTGCATCTCCTGCCACTCTTGCTTCGTGATTCTGATCTGCCGGGGCTTGGAGCCCTCGTAGGGGCCCACCACGCCCACTTCCTCCAGCTGGTCTATCAGGCGCGCGGCCCGGGAATAGCCCAGCTTCAGCCGCCGCTGGAGCATGGACACGGATGCCTGCTTTGTCTCGAATATCACGTCCACCGCCTGGGGCAGCAGCTCGTCGTAATCGCCCTTGCCTCCGGCGTCCTCCTCCGGCTCGGCGTTCTTCTGATCCTTGTCGGCGGCGGCCTTCTCGATCTCCGCCAGGATCTCGTCGGAATACTCCGCCTCCGCCTCTTTCTTCACGAAGTTGATGATCTCCTCCCGCTCCTCGTCGGTGACAAAGGCGCCCTGGAGCCGGACAGGCTTGCTGCCGATGGGCGAATAGAGCATATCGCCGTTTCCAAGGAGCTTTTCCGCCCCCTGCTGATCCAGGATGATCCGGCTCTCCAGCGGGCCGGAGACCGACAGGGCGATGCGGCTGGGGATGTTGGCCTTCATCAGGCCCGTGATCACGTCGGCCCGGGGGCTCTGGGTGGCGATGACCAGGTGCATACCGGCGGCGCGGCCCATCTGGGCCACCCGGCAGACGGACTCCTCCACCTCCTTGGAGGCCACCATCATCAGGTCGGC
>CANQDL010000054.1 GCA_947591105.1 uncultured Oscillospiraceae bacterium | reverse complement strand
CCTGCCGGGGCATCCTGGACGAGAGCATCCTGGACGTGGTGGAGCTGGACGCCGCCTCCCACAACGGCGTGGACGACGTGCGCGCCCTGCGGGACGAGGCGATATTCTCCCCCGCGGCGGTGAAAAAGCGCGTATACATCATCGACGAGGCCCACTCCCTGGCCTCCTCCTCCATGGCTTTCAACGCCCTGTTGAAGATCCTGGAGGAGCCGCCGGAGCACGTGGTGTTCATTCTTTGCACCACGGCCCCCCAGAAGATCCTGCCCACCATCGTCTCCCGCTGCCAGCGGCACAGCTTCACCCGCATCGAGCCCGAGGCCATCGCGGCCCGGCTCTCCTATGTGGCCGGGCAGGAGGGCATGGATCTGACGCAGGACGCAGCCCAGCTTCTGGCCCACATGGCCGACGGCGGGATGCGGGACGCCTTGAGCCTGCTGGATCAGTGCGCCGCTTCCGAGCACATCGGCACGGCGGAGGTGCTCTCCGCCATGGGTCTGGCGGGCAGCCGCCGGACGGCGGAGCTGATGGACGCGATCTGCAGCCGCGACACGGCAAAGGCCCTGAACCTGTTTGACAAGATGTGGCAGGACGGCAAGGAGCCGGGTGCCATTCTGGACGAGCTGGGTGGTCTGATGCGGGATACGCTCATCCTGCAGGTGGCGCCCAACGGCGGCGAGAGTCTGCTGTCCGGCCTGTATGAGATGCCGGTACTGCGGCGGTTTTCCTCCATATGGAGCGGCTCCCAGCTGATGGACGGCATGAACGCCATCCGCAGCGCGGACACAGGCGGAAAAGATCCCCGCCGGGCGGCGGAGCTGTGCCTGGTGAGTCTGTGCGTGCCGGAGACCGGCGAGAGCCTGCAGGGACTGCGAAACCGCCTGTCCCGCCTGGAGGCGGCCCTGGCCGGCGGCGCGTCCTTTGGCCCCGCCGTACCGCCCCTGACACCTGCCGATACCGCTCCCGCTCCCGCGGCGGAGAGCGTCCCCGCGCCGGAGAACCCGCCGGAGGACGAGCCGCCCCTTCACACAGACGAGGACGCACCGCCCCCGGAGGACGACCGTCAGGTCTACGTCCCGGAGCCCGCGCCCGCCCCGGAGCCTGTCCCAAAGACGACGCCGGCCCCCGTCGCCTCCGCGCCGGAACCGGCCCCCTCCCCGGACAGCGACGGCGTGTGGAAGAGCCTGCTGGCCGCCCTGAACGGCAAGCTGGAGATGGGCGCTTACGCCATGCTCATGAGCTCCAGCCAGGTCACCGGGGTACTGTCCGGCGACACCCTGACCGTGCGCTTTGCCACCCCCTTCGCTCGGACGATGCTGGGCACCCCGGAGAACGAGCAGCTTTTCCGCACCCAGCTGCGGGATCTGACCGGGCGGGACATACAGGTGGCCTTTTCCGACGGCGCCCCCTCCTCCGCCGGGCCGGACATGGACAAGCTGGGCGCGCTCAAGCGGTTCGGGAACATCAAGTTTGAATAAAAAATCCACATATCATTCAGGAGATACTTATCATGGCAAAAAATTCTTTCCGCGGCGGCGGCTTCGGCGGCATGAACCAGGCCGCCATGATGAAGCAGGCCCAGAAGATGCAGCGCGACCTTATGCAGATGCAGGAGGAGCTCCAGCAGCAGACATACACCGCATCCGCCGGCGGCGGCGCGGTGACGGCCACCGTCTCCGGCAAGCGGGAGCTGACGGATCTGGTCATTGACCCGGCGGCCATGGATCCCGACGACGTGGAGATGCTCCAGGACATGGTCGTCGCCGCCGTGAACGAGGCCATGCGCAAGGCAGAGGACGCCTCCGCCCAGTCCATGAGCCGCCTGACCGGCGGTCTCGGCAGTCTCGGCGGTCTTTTCTGAACGGCTGTCCGGCCTGATCAGAGGGTAGGTTCATAGATATACAAAGGAGGTCTGGCTATGGTCTGTCCCAACTGTAAACACGAGGTCAATCCCCTGGCCCGGGTCTGCCCCACCTGCGGCACGCCCCTGACCAGCGGCGGCCCCGCCCCCACCGTGGTCATCCCCGCTCCCGTCCAGGAGCAGGCTCTGCCGCCCAAGAGAGGCGTCACCGCCGCCCGGGTGTTCGTTATCATCTTCTGTCTGACGGCCATGGCGCTCAACGCCGCGCTTGCCTGGTCGTGGTTCATGCCTGCTCTGCGGGTGGTGACCCGGGGCGGCAGCACCCGGTTCTATTCCATGTACCAGCTGTGCCGGCAGGACGCGCCCTACCTGACGTACATCGTGTGCGCGCTGTGCTTTCTGTCCGCGGTGTTCTGTGTGATCCCTCTGTTCAAGCGGTATGCCAACCGGCGCTGCCGGCTTCTTCTGCCCAAGCTGATGGCCATTCTCTGCGCGGGATGCTATGCCGCCCCCTATCTGGTGGCCCGCATCTCCAAGGGCGTGACGGCCATGATCAACGGCGGCAAGGTCTGCCACGGCAACCCCTTCACCGCCATCTGCCTGGGACTTTTCCTGCTGCTGTGCCTCACGGCGGAGCTGACAAGCTACAACCGCCGCCTGGTCACCCAGCACCAGATCGAGGATCTGCGGGCCCAGCTCACCGCCCACGGCATCCGCCCCATCGTCTGAATCACCCATACATAATAAGGGCCCGGCACGGTACGTGCCGGGTTCTTTGTATATTTCCCGCCGTCCCGTGACAAGCTGAAACCATCATGAAATGAGGTGCGCCAATGAAAAGTCTTATCGTCGAGCCCGCCCACAGCTTCAAGATGGTACAGCGTCCCATCCCCGCCGCCGGCCCGGGCCGGGTCATCATCAAGACGAAATACGCCGCCATCTGCGGCAGCGACAGCATGCTCTGGAACACCGCGCCGGGTTTGAGCCCCGGCCACGAGTTCAGCGGCACCGTCTACGATCCGGGCGCCTTTCCCCTGCGGCCCGGCGCCCGGGTGTGCGCGGCGGAGTTCAACCCCTGCGGCAAGTGCCGGTTCTGCCTGTCCGGGCGGGAGCACCTGTGCCGGCAGATGATGCTGGACAACCCCGGCGTCACCATGGACGGGGCCTTCTCCGAATACGTCTCCGTCCGGGGCGATTACGTGTTTGAGCTGCCTGACGACGTGCCCCTGGAGCTGGGGGCCATCGTGGAGCCGGTGGCGGTGTCTCTGCACGGGGTGAAATACCTGGATCTGCACCGGGGCGACCCAGTGCTCGTGTGGGGCAACGGCCCCATCGGCATCTACGCGGCCCTGTGCGCAAAGCTCCTGGGAGCCGGGAAGGTGTATATGGTAGGCCGGGGCCAGGGCCGGGTGGAATTCTGCCGCGACTTCGACTTTGTGGACGGCAGCTTCAGCACCAGGGACGCCGCCTTCGCCCAGCAGCTGGCCGCCGTCACGCCGGAGGATGGCTTTTCCCATGTGGTGGACTGCGTGGGCGTGGGCGGCTACGATGCGCTGGTGGAGCATATGGGCTCCGGCGGCACGCTGGTGCTGCTGGGCATGCACGCGGAGAAGATCTCCCTCACCGCCATGCCCCTCTTCCTGAAGGAGATCCAGATCCGCACCGGCCTGTACTTCACCGCCCGGGACCACGCCGATGCCTTTCACATGATCTGCGAGCACAGGGATATCTTCCTGCGCACCATCACCGGGCGCATCCCCCACGACGCGGACGCGGTACAGCGGATGTTCGTAAAGCTCTTCGAGTCCGGCGCCAACAACGAGTGCAAGGTGGTCATCGAATACCCGGACTGACCGCCTTCCGCGCAAAAAACTTCTTGACACGTGATTATCATAGTGATATCATTATGATATCACATATCAAGGAGGCTCCCATGGAAAAGAAATATACCGAGGAGATCGTTCTGGGCAAACGGAAAAACGGCATGGCCATGCTGCTGTTGGTGCTGGCGCTGTATGTGGCGGCGGTGGCGGCCATCATCGTCACCGCCGCCAACGGCGCAGAGGGCTTCGCGGCAGCCATCGTGCTGGTGGTGTGCATCGGCTGGTGCGCCCTTGGATGGATACTGCTGTGCGGGCTGAAAGTCCTCAAGCCCCAGGAGGCGCTGGTGCTGACCCTGTTCGGCAAGTACATCGGCACGTTGAAGGGCGAGGGCTTTTACTGGGTCAACCCCTTCTGCTCCGCCGTCAATCCCGCCGCGGGCACCAAGCCCAGCACCGGCAGCACCAGCTCCCGGGGCCGGGGCAAGATCTCCGGCGAGGGCGGCGTGAGCATCAATCTGGGCGAGCAGGACGTCGCCCTGCTCAGCAAGAAACTGAGCATGAAGGTGATGACCCTGGACAACAACAAGCAGAAGATCAACGACTGCCTTGGCAACCCCGTGGAGATCGGCATCGTGGTCATCTGGCGGATCGTGAACACCGCCAAGGCCGTGTTCAACGTGGACAACTACGTGGAGTTCCTCTCCATCCAGACGGACAGCGCGTTGCGCAACGTGGTGCGCCTTTACCCCTACGACGTGTCCCCCAACGTGGACACCACCGGCGATGGCGTGGCGGACGAGGGGTCTCTCCGGGGCTCCAGCGAGGTGGTGGCCGAGCGCATCCGCAAGGAGATCCAGGGTAAGGTGGATATGGCCGGTCTGGAGATCCTGGAGGCCCGGATCACCTATCTCGCCTACGCGCCGGAGATCGCCGCGGTCATGCTCCAGCGCCAGCAGGCCAGCGCCATCATCGACGCCCGGAAGATGATCGTGGACGGGGCCGTGGGCATGGTGGAGATGGCCCTGGATCGTCTCAACAAGGGCGGCATGGTGGAGCTGGACGAGGAGCGCAAGGCGGCCATGGTGTCCAACCTGCTGGTGGTGCTGTGCGGCAACAAGGACGCCCAGCCCATCGTCAACTCCGGCTCTCTGTACTGATCTTCCATGGCGGACAGGCAGGAGAAAAAGCAGCTTTTACTGCGCATATCCGGCAAGCTCTATGACCAGCTGGCCGCCTGGGCGGAGGACGACTTCCGCTCGGTGAACGGGCAGATCGAGTATCTGCTGACCCAATGCGTCAAGGAGCGGAAAAAGACCGGACACTATACGCCAAAGGAAGAGGAATGATCTGAAAGCCAGCGTCATCTAGACGCTGGCTTTTTATTTTTGTTATGGAAAGCCCTTTACAGCCTCCCCTGTGCAAGGGGAGGTGCCCGCCGCTCTACGGGGCCCCCAAAAGGCACGCCTGCCTTTTGGGGAGAGGAGGAGCCGCGAGCCATTCGAGCCATGCCGCTTGCGGTATGGTGAGACCTGGCTGCGCGTGCTCCGACGACGCGGAGGGGTTGTTACAATCCCTCAGTCCGCTTTGCGCTGCCAGCTCCCTTTACACAAGGGAGCCATCAATAATGTGCGCCGCGGGCGCGGCAAAGGGGAATGTGGCTGTGCAGAACGGAATGCTCACTCTAAGTTCAGCTTATTAAGTTCAGCTTATAATAATGGGCATCAAAATAGGTCTCTTCCCCCCATTTTTTATAGCGCGTTTTTCTGTCCTCTGAAAACCCGAATTTGCGAAGAAGCGCGACCGACGCGAGATTGATATCCGCCACTTCTCCCGTGATGGACTTGCCGCCTTCCGCCTTGACCCAGCGAATGACAGCATCGACCACTTCGGTTCCGAGACCCTCTTTCCAATGGTCTTTTGCAATGCAATACCCGATATCGTAATTCCCGTTTTCAGGGAATATGCAGCAGGTGCCGACAGGCGTATGATCCTCTTTCCACTCAACGACCAGATAATATCCCTCCGGGTTGTCCTCCATCGCATCGACACATTTGAGATACGCTTCATCCATGTTCTCACGGATAGGGTCGCTCATATACTTTCCGTTTTCTTTGTCTCCCCACAGAGACAGCGTAAAGTCTCTATCGGATCTCCGCCAGGAACGGATCGTCAATCGTGGCGTCTCTAAGTTCTTGATAAAAAGCATCGTGTGTTTTCCCCTTCCAACAGCACTTTGCGGTCACAGCGCCAGCCGGTAGCACATATACTCCCCCACGCACCGGAAGCCCAGGGCCAAGGCGGCATCCTGCGTCTCGGCGTCGTTGAAAAACACCATGGCCCCGGCCCCGTCGGCCTTGGCCCCGTTCAGGGCAGCCGTCACCAGCGCCCGGTACGTCCGGTCGTCATAGGCGGACGCGAAAAACAGAGCGAATATCTCCCCCATCTCGCTGTCCTTCCGGGCCTGGAGGGCCCCCGCCGGCACGCCGCCGGGCATATACAGCAGCAGCCGCCACTCGTCCATGTCCGCCAGCAGCCGATCCGAGTTCCAATACATACCCTCGTCCTGGGCGTGGAGGGTTCGGAACAGATCAAAATTCTCCCTTGTCACCGGCACCACGCCCGGGTCAGGCTGCCGGGGCTCGTAACGATCCAGCTCGAACACGTCGTTGAAGTCCCGCTCGATGCAGGTAAAGCCACCGGCCTCCAGCGCCGCTTTCGCCTGTGTATTCTCTCCGGGGAAGCCCAAATAGAGCTCGCTTCCGGGAAAGCGCTCCCGGGCGAAGGCGGTAAACTCCGCTATGGCGTCCGCCATCCCCTCTGCGATGCAGAAGGAGCAGGTGTCCAGATACTTGTCCTCGGGCAGGTAATAATAGTGTATCCACCCGGAGACTTTGCCTTGGCGCTCATAGAGCAGAATGTCCTCGTTCTCCCGCTCAAAGGCCCGCAGGGATCGCTCCACGAAATCCGCCCTGGTCTTGATCCCGTCCGTGTAGGTGGGATAGCCGGATCTGGCCGGATCCAGGGCAAGCGCGTATACAAAATCTATGTACTTGTCAAATGCCTCTCTCTTCAGCGGCGTCAGCATCGTTTTTCCTCCTGTTGTACATTTTCTGCGCGATAAAGGGGAAGTTGTCGAAGTCACCGCCAGCCCCACTGCCTCCCCTGTGCAAGGGGAGGTGCCGAGCAGAGCGAGGCAGAGGGGTTGTTACAATCCCTCAGTCAGCGCTTTGCGCTGCCAGCTCCCTTTGCACAAGGGAGCCTTCCAAAACGGTGTCGCTTTCAGCGACAAATCCCGCTTTGCCGTGCTTCTGATTACTGCAAACCAGACGAAACGGGGGAGGCGGCTTTGATATAAAGCGCCTCCCCTGTCTGCTCATTGTGCCGTGCCGTCCAGCTTCGGCGTGGCCGCATCCTCCCGCTCCCTGCGGGCCAGATCGTCCCGGACGGCCTGGTACAGGGCCGCCACGATGGGCACGCCCAGCAGCATCCCCAGCACGCCGAACATGGCGCCGCCCACCGTCACCGCCGCCAGCACGAATATGCCCGGCAGGCCGATGGAGGAGCCCACCACCCGGGGATAGATCAGGTTGCCCTCCAGCTGCTGGAGCACCACGATGTACACCAAAAACCACAGGGCCTTTTCCGGGGATACGGAAAGGATCATAAACGCGCCCACACCCGCGCCGATGTATGCCCCCGCCACGGGGATCAGCGCCGTGACGCCCACCAGCGCGCCGATCATGGTGGCGTAGGGGAACCGGAACAGGGTCATGCCCCCCATGCACAGTCCGCCCAGGATCACCGCCTCGGTGCACTGGCCCACCACGTAGCTGCGGAAGCTGTTGTTGAGAAGCGTCAGGATATAGCGCACCCGCTTCCGCCAGGAGGGCTTGAGATAGCCGTCGATCACCCGGCCGCACTGCCGGCCCAGGGTGTCCTTGCCCAGCAGGATGTACACCGCGAAGATCAGGGCGAACAGCGCCGTGACCGCGCCGGAGAAGATGGAGCTTACGGCGCTCGCCGCGCCGGTAAAGCCGCTGAGCAGCACCTGCTGCACCTTGCCGACCAGCTCCACCCAGTTGATGGAGGCCAGCCGCTGCTCGATGTCCGCTGGGATGAGTTTCTGCACCGTGGGATTTTGCAGCAGCTTGTTCACCGCCGCCGGCGCCCGCTGGATCAGCGCGTTGACACAGGAGATGAACTCCGGCACCACCAGCCGCACCACCAGAAACAGCACCAGCACCACCGTGCACACCGCCCCCAGCATACACACCAGCCGGCGGCTCTTCTTCACCGCCGCGGCCTCGCTGCGGGGGAAGTAATGCCGCTCATAGAAGCCCATCAGGATGTTGATCACATAGGCGATGGCGCCGCCCAGCACCAGCGGCACGCACGCCCCCAACAGCAGGCCGATCAGGCCCGACACCGATTTCCAGTAATAGATCGCCAGATACAGCAAAAACGCGGCCAGCCCTACCCGGCGGCAGGTTTTCCAGTTCAGTTCCATCCCTTTCCCCTCCCCTTTATAATATCCGTCCGAACACCCGCAGCTGGGCGGGCTCCGGTACGGGGATATCCGCATAGGCCGGATTCAGGCTGTGCAGGCGCACGCCCTCCGGCCGGTCATGCAGGATCTTGATATAGCCGCTGCCCTGCCAGGAGAACAGCCCAGCCTCCCCGTCCCCCACCGTGGGGGACGCCTTCACGTATACCGTCTGGCCGTCGTGATACCTGGGCTCCATGCTGTCCCCCGCCACGCGCACCGCGAAATCCGCTCCCTCCGGGGCGCCGGATGCGTCGATCCAGCGAAAGTCGCCGTCGTCCAGGAACTGTCCCGGGCCAGCGCTGGCCGCCAGGGTGTAGAGCCGTATGGCCCGCCCCCGCTCCGGCCGGGGCTCGTACAGCCCGCTGCGGCGCAGCAGCTCCGCGTACTCCGCCAGCTTCCGCCGCCCGGCGCCGTCCAGGCCCTTGGCCAAGCCCGCGCCCATGAACTCCCCCGACACGTCGGACACCTCCAGCGCCCGGCACGCCAGCAGAAACTGCCGGGCCGAGGGCAGCGTGGCCCCTTTCTCCCATTTGGAGAGCGCCTTGTCGCTCACCGGCTCCCCCAGGGCGCCCAGACGCTGGGCCAGCTCCTTCTGGGACAGGCCCTTCTGCCGCCGCAGCGCGGCCAGCCGCGCACCGATATCGTCATACATCGCGCCTCGCCCTCCTTATAGACACAGTATATCGTATCAGGCGATACAATGCAATAGTTTTCTCAATTTAGGAGATTTTTCCTCTTTACTTCTCCATATAAGCGATTTATAATGGCCCTATGGAGCGGATCATACTACATTCGGATATCAACGCCTGTTACGTGAGCATCGAGCTTTTAGAGCACCCGGAGCTGCGGGGCCAGCCGGTGGCGGTGGGCGGGGACGAGGCGGCGCGGCACGGGATCATTCTCGCCAAAAGCGAGCAGGCCAAACGCTGCGGCGTCAAGACCGGCATGGTGCTCTGGCAGGCCCGGCAGCTGTGTCCGGAGCTGATCGTGCTGCGGCCGCACTATGAGAAATACGAGCGCTACTCCCAGGCCGCCCGGGCCATATACAGCCGCTTCACCGACCGGCAGGAGCCCTTCGGCCTGGACGAGAGCTGGCTGGACATCACCGGCTGCCACGCCTGGAAGGACGGCTATCTGGCCGCCCAGGAGATCCGCGGCCGGATGCGGGCGGAGCTGGGTCTGACGGTGAGCGTGGGGGTCAGCTGGAACAAGCCCTTTGCAAAGCTGGGCTCCGACTACCGCAAGCCGGACGCGGTGACCGTCTTTGACAAAAACAATTTCCGGCAGGTGGTCTGGCCCCTGCCGGTGAACGCGCTTCTATTTGTGGGCCCGGCCACCGACCGGGCGCTGGGCGCCATGGGCATACGCACCATCGGCCAGCTGGCCCAGGCCGATCCGGCCTGTCTGCGGCTGCGGCTGGGCAAGAGCGGCCTGACCCTCTACCGCTATGCCAACGGCTGGGACGAGAGCCCTGTGCGCCGCTTTGACTGTCCGCCGCCCCAGAAGAGCGTGGGCTGCTCCACCACCCCGCCCCGGGATCTGATCTGCGAGGACGACGTGCGGGCGGTGCTGCTGGCCCTGGCCGAGGAGGTGGGCGGCCGGCTCCGTCAGTCCCGCGTCCGGACGGGTCTGATCGAGGTATCCGTCCGCAGCGCCGCCGACCTGCACTGGGTCAGCCACCAGGCCGTCCTGGAGCGGCCCACGGACATCACCCGGGAGCTCTACCGGCAGGCGCTGGCCCTCTTCCGGCAGCTGCACGTCTGGCCCGCGCCCCTCCGGGGACTGGGACTGCGTGCCGCGGCGCTGCACCCGGCGGACGAGCCGGAGCAGACCGATCTTTTCACCGATTACGCCAAGCTGGACGGCCAGCGGCACATCGACGCGGCGGTGGACGCCATCCGGGAAAAATACGGCCGCCAGGCCATCCGCTATCTGGGGGCGACCCGATCCGAGGATATGCCAAGGGAGAAGTGCTCCTTCGCCGAGCGGTGAGTCCCGCTCACAGCAGCAGGCACAGCAGCGGCAGCGTGGCGATGGAGAAGAGCGTGGAGGCAAACACCAGCTGGGAGGCGAACAGACTCCCGCAGCCGTACTGCTCCGCCAGGATGGACGTGGTGCTCCCGGCGGGCATACCGCTCATCAGCACGCTGATGCCCGTCAGCAGCGGATCGACCGGCAGCAGGCAGAGCACCCCGTACACCGCCAGGGGAAACACCACCAGCCGCAGCAGGGAGAACCACAGCACCGGCCAGGAGAACAGCGAGCGCACGTCCGTCCCGGCCAGGACGGAGCCGATCACCAGCATGGACACGGGGATGCAGCATCCGCTCAGGCCCGTGAGCGTCTGCATGGCGAACGCCGGCAGCTCCACCCCCAGCAGCATCAGCGCCAGGCCCAGAAACACCGCCAGGTTGCAGGGATGGGTCAGGGTCATTTTGACGGCCTGCCTGCGCTCTACCTGGGTGAACAGATGCAGGCCCGCCGTCCACATGGTGAAGCGGATGGGGATCTGGAAGATGGATGTGTACATGACCCCCATGCCGCCGTAAAGGGCGTTGGCCACCGGCATCCCCACAAAGCTGGAGTTGGAGCAGATCATCCCGTAGCTCATGGGCCCCTTTTTCTCCCGGGGATACCGCCGGAAGGCCAGACGGCTGCCCAGGATGGCGGCGGTCTGGATCACCGTGCAGATCACGAGGGCCAGCAGGCAGTTTTTGAAAAATTCCGGGGTGGCGCCTGTGCCTCCCAGGAAGGAGCAGACGATGTTGCAGGGCAGGATCAGATCCAGCAGCAGCGCGGAGAGGGTCTTGCGTCCGGCCTCGCCGATGATGCGCAGCTTTGCCATCAGCGCCCCCAGCAGCATCAGCAGGAACATCTGGGCCTGCAGCGAGAGCATTTGCCTGAAAACGTCCATAAAAGAGCCACTTCTCTTCCCAAAATATCATACTGGTATACACCAACTGTTGTATCACAAACAGCCGGTCTTGTAATAGTAAAATATCCGGGAAAAACCATACTTTCACCGCCTTGTTGCCGGCGGACAGCAAAAGGCCCTCCAGCAGAGCTGGAAGGCCTTTTTTGTATTTTTTTAGTAGTACCGCTTATGTTTGTTCTTGCGGGCCGCCTCGGACTTCTTGCGGCGCTTGACGCTGGGGCTCTGATAGTACTCCTTGCGGCGGAGGTCGTTCATGACGCCAGCCTTGGCGCAGCTGCGCTTGAACCGCTTGAGCGCGTTATCGAGAGATTCGTTCTCCTTGACGTAGATTTCCGACATTCTGTTTTCCCTCCCCTCGAATACGCCTCTTAGGTGCTTTATGTTTCCGGAAGCGCCGCGCCGCCGGCACAGCGATCCCGTGCGAACCTTGCATATTATAAAGGTTTTATAGTGTGTTGTCAAGAAAATCCTTATTTTTTCGGTTTCAAGATCAAATTCACCAGCCGGTTCTTCACCACGATGGTCTTGACCACATCCATACCCTCCATGGCCCGGGCCACCTTGGGATCGGCCTGGGCGGCGGCGACGACGGCCTCGTCGGGCGCGTCGGCGGGCGCCGAGACGGTGCTCTTGAGCTTGCCGTTCACCTGCACCGCCAGCTCCCGGGTGTGCTCCACCATCTTCGCCTCGTCGTAAATCGGCCAGCTCTGGGCCATGGCCCGGCCCTCAAAGCCCAGCATTTCCCACATCTCCTCCACTACGTGGGGGGCGAAAGGGCTGAGAAGCATCAGCAGGATCTTCATATCGCCCTTGGTGGGCCGGGATTTATAGAGCTCGTTGACCAGGGTCATCATGGCGGCGATGGCGGTGTTGAACTTCATCTCCTCGATGTCGTCGGAGACCTTCTTGATGGTGCGGTGCAGCAGCGCCTCGTTGGCGGCGCTCACCTCGTCCCCCTCCGGGCCGGCCTCCGCCAGGGCCCAGATCCGGTCAAGGAACTTCTTGCAGCCCTTCACGGCCTCGTCCGACCAGGCGGCAGCCTTCTCAAAGTCGCCGATGAACATGGTGTAAAGCCGCAGAGTGTCCGCGCCGTACTTGGCCACCACGTCGTTGGGGTTGACCACGTTGCCCCGGCTCTTGGACATCTTCACGCCGCCCTCGCCCAGGATCATGCCGTGGCTGGTGCGCTTTTTGTAGGGCTCCTTGGTGGGCACCACGCCGATGTCGTAGAGGAACTTGTGCCAGAACCGGGAATAGAGCAGGTGCAGGGTGGTGTGCTCCATGCCGCCGTTATACCAGTCCACCGGAGACCAGTACTCCAGGGCCTCCTTGCCGGCCAGAGCCTTGTCGTTGTGGGGATCCATGTACCGCAGGAAATACCAGCTGGAGCCGGCCCACTGGGGCATGGTGTCGGTCTCCCGCTCGGCGGGGCCGCCGCACTTCGGGCACTTGCACTGCACCCAGTCCCGCATCTTGGAAAGGGGGCTCTCTCCGGTGTCGGTGGGCTCGTAGCTGTCCACCTCCGGGAGCAGCACGGGAAGCTGCTCCTCCGGCACGGGCACCCACCCGCACTGGGGGCAGTTGACCATGGGGATGGGCTCGCCCCAGTACCGCTGGCGGGAGAACACCCAGTCCCGGAGCTTGTAGTTGACCTTGCGGGAGCCCACGCCCTGCTCCTCCAGCCAGGCGATCATCCTCTCCTTGGCATCCTCCACCTGCAGGCCGTTGAGGAAGCCGGAATTGACGAGCACGCCCGTCTCGCAGTCGGTATAGGCGGCCTCGTCCACATTGCCGCCGGCCACCACCTCGATGATGGGCAGGTCAAAGGCCCTGGCAAAATCCCAGTCCCGGCTGTCGTGGCCGGGCACGGCCATGATGGCGCCGGTGCCGTAGGTGGCCAGCACGTAATCGGAGATGAAGATGGGGATCTGCTCGCCGTTGACGGGATTGACGGCGGCCACGCCCTCCAGGCGCACGCCGGTCTTCTCCTTGGACAGCTCCGTGCGCTCCAGCTCGGACTTGTGGGCGGCCGCGTCCTGGTAGGCTCGCACCGCGTCGGCATTTTTCAGCAGCGGCATCCACTTTTCCAGCAGCGCGTGCTCCGGGCTCATGACCATGTAGGTCACGCCGAACAGGGTATCGCACCGGGTGGTGAAAATGCGCAGCTTGTCCCCGGCGGTGGTGGCAAAGTCCACCTCCGCGCCCTCGCTGCGGCCGATCCAGTTGCGCTGCTGGATCTTCACCCGCTCGATGTAGTCCACCTCGTCCAGATCGTCGATGAGCCGCTGGGCGTAGGCGGTGATGCGCAGCATCCACTGGCTCTTCTCCTTCTGGATGACCGGCGAGCCGCACCGCTCGCACACGCCCTCCACCACCTC
>CANQDL010000053.1 GCA_947591105.1 uncultured Oscillospiraceae bacterium | reverse complement strand
TCCGCCAGCAGCTTCAGCTCCAGCACCACCTCCCGGGCCTCCCCGGGCAGGCCGGGCTTGGCAAAGCGGGGGGTCTGGCGGGTGGGGGTGGCAAAGTGCTTGTTGCCCCAGCCGCCCCGGCCGCCCTTGGCCAGCACGAAACGCTCCGCGGCGGACATATCCTGGATGATGGCGCCGGTGGCCTTGTCGCGGATCAGGGTGCCCTTGGGAACGCGCAGCACCACGTCCGTGCCGTCCCGGCCGGAGCAGCGCTTGCCCTGGCCGGGCATGCCGTCCGTGGCGGTGAACTTGCGCTTGTAGCGAAAGTCCATGAGGGTGGACATGGAGGGATCGACCTGCACCACGATGTCGCCGCCACGGCCGCCGTCGCCCCCGTCGGGGCCGCCCGAGGCCACGTATTTCTCCCGGTGGAAGGCGACGGCTCCCTGGCCGCCGTTGCCCGCCTTCACCGTGATGGTCACCTTGTCAACAAAATTCGTCATAGCCAATCACCTGTGGATAGTATCAACGCAAAATAAAAGCGGGGCGGTGAATGCACCGCCCCGTCTTATCGGTCACTGCTGGACTTCGTAAACGGAGACCTTTTTCCGGTCGGCGCCGAAGCGCTCGAACTTCACGATGCCGTCCGCCTTGGCGTACAGCGTATCGTCGCCGCCGATACCAACGTTGGTGCCGGGGTGGATCTTGGTGCCGCGCTGGCGAACAAGGATGTTGCCGGCCAGGACAAACTGACCGTCAGCCCGCTTGGCGCCCAGGCGCTTGGAATTACTGTCTCGACCGTTTTTGGTGGAGCCGCCGCCCTTTTTATGTGCCATTTCAGATTCCCTCCTTGCTCAGCCGATGGAGCCGATCTCAACCTTGGTGTAAGGCTGACGATGGCCCTGGGTTTTGCGGTAGCCCTTCTTGGGCTTCATGTGGTAGACGCGGATCTTCTTGCTCTTGCCCTGCTTGACGACGGTGCCGGTCACGGTCTTGCCGTCGATGTAGGGGGCGCCGAAGGTGTTCTCACCCTCGCCGGTGATGGCCAGGACCTTGTCAAAGGTCACGGTGGCGCCGGCCTCGGCATCCAGCTTTTCCACGAAGATCACGTCGCCGGACGTCACGCGGTACTGCTTGCCGCCGGTCTCAATGATGGCGTACTTCATGTGGTATCAAATTCCTTCCTTTCGGGCTCGCTGTCCCGGGTGCGGATCGCTCCGACTTGCAAAACCCTTTCAAAGCGGCTAAAATATGTTATCATCAAATGCGCGGCTTGTCAATACTTTTTGAAAAATATATTCATATCTGCCGGTCATTGAATTTCGCAAACGCTTTTGGTATAATCAAGCTGCCGGAAGGCAGATAGGAGGGTATTATGAAAAAGAAGGCATTGTCCTGGCTGATCATCTGCGCGCTCGTGCTGTCCCTGGGGACGGTGTGCGCTCTTGCCCAGGAGGAAGAAGAACAGGCCCCTGCGCTCAGCGACGATCTCTATAGCTTCCAGCTGATGCTGGACGGGGAGCTGTACACGTTTCCTATGTCCTACGAGGACTTTACGGCCATGGGCTGGGAGTACCAGGGCGACGAGAACGAGCAGCTGAGCCCCAATCAGTACACCGTGGCGGAGACTTTCGCCAAGGATGGACTGGAGATCTACGTCACCCTCGCCAACCTGGGCATCAACACCGCTTCCTATGCCCAGTGCGCCGTGGGCGGCATATCCATCGATCCCTATCAGTTCAAGGAGGCGCCGGACACCCAGCTCACGCTTCCCGGGGGCATCGTCTACGGCGTGTCCACCGCGGAGGATATCCAGGCGGCCTACGGTACGGCCACGGATTCCTACGAGGGGGACATGTACACAAAGCTGACCTATGAGTACGACTATTACCAGGATTGGGATCTCTACGTGTACAAAGAGAGCGGCGTGCTGGAGGAGGTAGATGTGCGCAACCTTGTGGCGGACGAGCAGGCCAACGCCGAGGCGGCCGCCCAGGTGTCCGACGAGCCCACCCAGGAGGTGCTGGCCTATGCCGCGCCGGAGGAGCTGGGGGACGATCCGCTGTCCTTCCGGGTGGAATTTGCAGGGGATCTGTACCAGCTGCCCGCGCCGGTCTCCGTGTTCCTGGAGAACGGCTGGACGCTGAAAAAGGAGCTGTCCGCCACCATCGTCTCCGGCCGTGATTTCGGATGGGTGGAGCTGATGAAGGACAACCAGGAGCTGCGCTGCATTGCCCGCAACTACAGCCCCGACGCCGCGGTGGTGGAAAACTGCTTTGTCACCTCCGTGGAGGCGGACACCTACGGCACGAACCTGCCCCTCACCGTCCCCGGCGGCGCGACCGTGGGCATGACGGAGCAGGAGCTGACGGCCTGGCTGGACGGCCTGGACGGGGTGGAATACGAGCAGGAGCAATCCGGCAGCTTTGCCTATTACACCATCGAGGGGCCGGAGAGCTCCCTGGACGGCATCGAGTTTGTGGTGAACCAGGAAGAGGACGCCGTGACCAGCATCGAGGTCAGCTACGAGCCGGACAGCCTCTCCTGATATTTTCCAATTGCATAATAGAGAAAGCCGCGGCAACCGCCGCGGCTTTCTTAGACTGCCAGAGAATAAGAGAAAGGGAGCGAAGGCCGGTCAGGCCGAGCCGCGCGGCGGGCCGCGCGTCAATCCAAAAGCCGCAATACATCAGGCTTTTGGATTATGCCGGCGGGATTCACTCCCGCCGAGCAGATCCAATCCGAGCTGTCAAAAACTCGTTTTTTGACAAGCGCAAAAGCCGCGGCAACCGCCGCGGCTTTCTTTACCGTGTGGTGGGGGATCATTTCTCGGTCAGGGCCTTGGTGTCCCGGGCGATGACCAGCTCCTCGTTGGTGGGGATGACCATGACCTTGACCTTGCTGTCGGCGGTGGAGATGAACGTCTCCTCGCCCCGCTTCTGGTTGCAGCCCGGGCAGATCTGCACCCCCAGCCAGCCCAGATACTTGCCGATACCGGCCCGGGTGGCGGCGTCGTTCTCGCCCACGCCGGCGGTGAAGATGATGCCGTCCACGCCGTTCATGGCGGCGGCGTAGGCGCCGATGGTCTTGGCCACGGCATAGGCGAACATGTCCAGGGCCAGGGCGGCGCGGTCGTTGCCCTCGCCGGCGGCCTTGGTCAGATCCCGGAAGTCGGAGCTGACGCCGGAAACGCCCAGCACGCCGGACTTCTTATTGAGCTCGTTGGTGATGGTCTTCACGTCCTTGCCGGTGTTGGCGCACAGATACTCCAGCACGGACACGTCAATGTCGCCGCAGCGGGTGCCCATGGGCAGGCCGGCGATGGGGGTGAAGCCCATGGAGGTGTCCACGCTCTTGCCGCCGTCGATGGCGCAGATGGAGCTGCCGTTGCCCATGTGGCAGGAGATGAGCTTGAGCTCTTCGATGGGCTTGCCCATCATCTCGGCGGCCCGGGCGGACACGTACCGGTGGCTGGTGCCGTGGAAGCCGTACCGGCGCACCTTCAGATCGGTGTAATATTCATAGGGGATGGCGTACATATATGCCTTGCCGGGCATGGTCTGGTGGAAGGCGGTGTCGAACACGGCCACCTGGGGCACGTCGCCCATGACCGCCTTGCAGGCCTCGATGCCGGTGATGTTGGCGGGATTGTGCAGGGGGGCCAGAGGGATGCACTCGGCGATGGCGGCCATGACCTCATCGTTGATGAGCACGGAGGAGGCGAACTTCTCGCCGCCGTGCACCACCCGGTGACCCACGGCGCCGATCTCGTCCATGCTGGCCACCACGCCGTACTGCTCGCTGGTCAGCTTGTCCAGCACCGCGGCGATCGCCTCGGTATGGGTGGGCAGCGCCACGTCCTCGTCAAAGACGCTTTTCCCATTCTGGGGCTGGTGCTTCAGATGGCCGTCAATGCCGATGCGCTCGCACAGACCCTTGGCCAGCAGCGTCTCGGTCTGCATGTCCAGAAGCTGGTATTTGAGGGAGGAGCTGCCGCAGTTGATGACAAGAATTTTCATGGTGTACCCCTTTCATCTTGTAAAAAATTGAAAAACGTGTAAAATGTGGTGTGTAACTGTTTCCATTTTACCGCAATTTTGAAAAAACGCAAGGGGTTGAGGGCATGAATGTGATCGGTGTGGTGGGAGAGTTCAATCCCCTGCATCTGGGCCATGTGGAGCATTTTCGCCAGAGCCGCGCCCTGCTGGGGGAGGACGCGCCCATCGTGTGCGTGATGAGCGGGGACTTTGTGCAGCGGGGAGAGGCGGCGTGCTTCGACAAACACACCCGGGCCGGCATGGCCGTTCATGCCGGGGCGGATCTGGTGTTTGAGCTGCCGCTGCCCTGGTGCGTGTCCTCGGCGGAGCGGTTCGCTCTGGGCGCGGTGGGTCTGCTGGACGGACTGGGCGTGGTGACCCATCTGTCCTTCGGCAGCGAGACGGGCTCTCTGGCGCCGCTGACGGCCCTGGCCCTGGCGGCGGCGGAGCCGTCCAATTTGGAGAAGATCAAAGCGCGCATGGAATCGGACGGAAGCTCCTTCGCCGCGGCCCGGGAGGCGGTGCTGCTGGAGACGCTGGGGGACGAGGCCCGGCTTCTGCGCACGCCCAACAACATCCTGGGGGTGGAGTATATAAAGGCGCTGTTCGCGCTGCGCTCTTCCATGGAGCCGGTGACCACCGCCCGCACCCAGTCCCAGCATGACCGGCCCTCCGGCGGGCGCATACGCAGCGCCGGACAGCTGCGCACCATGCAGCGGCAGGGGCAGGACGTATCCGCCCATATGCCGGACACCGCCGTCCGGCTCATGCAGAGCCAGGTGGCCGCCGGCCGGGGGCCGGTGACCATGGAGCGGCTGGAGACGGCCATGCTGGCCCGGCTGCGGATGCTGGATCAGGCCGGCTTCTGCGCCCTGCCGGACGCCACGGAGGGCCTGGGAAACCGGCTCTGGAAGGCGGTGGGGAGCGAAGGCAGCCTGCTGGGCATCCTGTCCGCAGTCAAGACGAAGCGCTATCCCGCCAGCCGGCTGCGGCGGATGCTGCTTTGCGGGGCGCTGGGCGTCCGCGCCGGGATGGGCGGCCAGACGCCGCCCTACGCCCGGCTTCTGGCCTCCACGGAGCGAGGGCGGGCGCTGCTGCGCCAGGCCTCCTGGATCAGCGCCGTTCCCATTGTGACAAAGCCTGCGGCCGTCAAGGATCTGGCGGCGGACGCGGTGGATATCTTTACACTGACGGCGGCCGCCCGGGACTTTTACGTGCTGGGCTTTGAGTCGCCGGAGGAGAGGCGGGGCGGCTCCGACTGGCGGAGCGGGCCCGTGACGGTGTGATATGGACGAAAAGCTGGAAAAAATCGAGGAAAAATATGAGATCCTGACCGCCCGGATGGAAGACCCGGACACCTACGGCGATCCGGCGGCTTACGGGGCCCTGGCAAAGGAGCAGCGGGAGCTGGAGCCGGTGGTGAGCGCCTACCGGGCGCTCAAAAGGCTCCGGGGCGAGGCGGAGCAGGCCCAGACGCTGCTGGCCGGGGAGGAGGACGCGGAGATGCGTCAGCTTGCCCGGGAAGAGCTGGAGCGGGCCCGTCAGGCCATCCCGGCGGCGGAGCTGGCGCTCAAGACGCTGCTGCTGCCCCGCGACCTCAACGACGGCAAGAACGTCATCATCGAGATACGCGGCGGCGTGGGCGGCGAGGAATCGGCGCTGTTTGCCGCCAGTCTCTACAGGATGTACGCCATGTACGCCGAGCGCCGGGGGTGGCAGGTTTCCATTGCGAACCTGAACGAGACGGATCTGGGCGGCATCAAGGAGATCAGCTTTGTGGTGGAGGGCGAGGGGGCCTACTCCCGCCTGAAATTTGAGAGCGGCGTACACCGGGTGCAGCGGGTGCCGGAGACGGAGACCCAGGGCCGTGTGCATACCTCCACGGCCACGGTGGCGGTGCTGCCGGAGATGGACGAGGTGGAATTCAAGCTGGATATGTCCGAACTGCGCATCGACGTGTTCCGCTCTTCCGGCGCGGGCGGACAGAAGGTCAACAAGACCTCAAGCGCCATCCGGGTGACCCACATCCCCACCGGCACGGTGGTGGAGTGCCAGGACGAGCGCAGCCAGTACAAGAACAAGGCCCGGGCCCTGTCGATCCTGGCCTCCCGCCTGGCCCAGGCCGAGCGGGAGCGGCAGGCCGCCGACCGGGCGGACGTGCGCCGCAGTCAGGTGGGTGCCGGTATGCGCAATGAGCGCATACGCACCTATAACTTCCCCCAGGGCCGGGTGACCGATCACCGGATCGGACTGACGCTTTATAAGATCGACGGGGTCATGGACGGGGATCTGGACGAGCTCATAGACGCGCTGGTGACCGCTGACCAGGCGGAGAAGCTGCGGCAGGAGGGCCAGACATGAAAACGGAGCGCATCACAGGCGACATTGACCGGGCCGCCCGGATCATAGAGAACGGCGGGCTTGTGGCTGTGCCCACAGAGACGGTATACGGTCTTGCGGCCAATGGAATGGACGGCCGGGCCGTGGAGAGGATATATGAGGTGAAGGGCCGGCCGGCGGCGAAGCCGCTGAGCCTGATGGTGCCTGACCCGGGGGCACTGGAGCGGTACGGCCGGCGGGTGTCCCGGGGCGCAAGGGTGCTGGCGGACGCGTTCTGGCCCGGGCCGTTGACCATTGTGGTGGAGGCCGACCCGGCCATACCGGCCATCGTCCTGGCCGGGGGCGGCACGGTGGGACTCCGGTGCCCTGCCAGCCCGCCCACGCTGGCGCTGCTGAAAAAATGCGCGCTGCCCTTGGCCGGACCCTCGGCAAACCCCTCAGGCGCGCCCAGTCCCAAGACGGCGGATCAGGTGGCGGCCTACTTTGACGGCGCCATTGACGCCATATTGGACGGCGGGCCCTGCGGTCTGGGGACGGAGAGCACCATCGTGGATATGACGGGCGGCGCGTGGAAGATCCTGCGCCAGGGAGCGCTGCCCCGAGAGGAGATCCGGCGGGCTCTGGCCGATTCGCTGGGGATCGTGGGCGTCACCGGCGGCACCGGGGCGGGGAAGACCACGGCTCTGGAGGCACTGGCGGCAAAAGGGGCGCTGGTCATCGACGCGGACGCGGTATACCATGATCTCTGCCGGACGAGCGAGCCCATGCTGGCGCAGATCGAGGCCCGGTTTCCCGGCTCTGTGGAGGACGGAGTGCTCCAGCGGAAGAAGCTGGGCAGCACGGTGTTTTCCGACCCGGGAGCCCTGGCGGAGCTGGACGCCATCACCCAGGCGTATACGCTGGAGGCCATCGAAGAGCTTCTGGCCGGCCACGCGGCGGCGGGGGGACGGTACGCGGCGGTGGACGCCATCAATATCATCGGCACGCCCCTGCGGGAGCGGCTCACGGCACTGGTGGGCGTGCTGGCGGACGAGGATACCCGCGTGGCCCGGCTGATGGCCAGGGAGGGCGTCAGCGAGCAGTACGCCCGGCTGCGCATCCGCGCCCAGAAGCCGGACGGCTACTATATCGAAAACTGCGACCACATTCTGCGTAACGACGGCAGCCGGGAGGATTTCCGGCGCGCCTGCGACAAATTATTCAATACCATATTGGAGGATCAAAGCGATGGATGAGGTAAAGGAGAAACTGTTCTATCAGCCCAAGAACGGATACGATGTCATCGACACCCAGGAGCGTCTGGCCTGCGAGGACTACTGCCGGGGCTATATGGCCTATCTGGACGCGGCCCGCACGGAGCGGGAGGCGGTGACCCAGGCCATCAAGCTGGCCGAGGCGGCGGGCTTTGCCCCGCTCTCGCCGGAGGGCGGCCCTATCAAGCCGGGACAGAAGGTCTATTGGAGCAACCGGGGCAAGAGCCTGATGCTGGCCGTGGGCGGGAAAAAGCCCATGGACGAGGGGTTCGTGGTGGAGGCCGCCCATGTGGATTCTCCCCGGCTGGATCTGAAGCAGGTGCCCCTTTTTGAGGACACGGAGCTTGGATATCTGCGCACCCATTATTATGGGGGCATCAAGAAATACCAGTGGACGGCCATCCCCC
Organism: uncultured Oscillospiraceae bacterium; assembly: GCA_947591105.1. Taxonomy (GTDB): domain Bacteria; phylum Bacillota; class Clostridia; order Oscillospirales; family Oscillospiraceae; genus CAJOIG01. The sequence continues at coordinate 5,740 of CANQDL010000053.1, read as the reverse complement.
TGGAGCTGCACGGCGTCGTGGCGCTCAAGGACGGCTCCTGCGTGGATGTGGTCATCGGCCGGGAACCCGGCGAGCCCCAGTTCGTGGTGACCGATCTGCTGCCCCATCTGGCCGCGGATCAGATGCAGAAAACCATGGCCAAGGGGATCGAAGGGGAGAAGATGTGCATTCTGGCCGGCAGCGTGCCCTATGCCGGGGAGGGCTCCGACCGGGTGAAGCTGGCCCTGATGAGCATCCTGCATGACCGCTACGGCGTGACGGAGGCGGACTTCATCTCCGCGGAGCTGGAGGCCGTGCCGGCGTTCGACGTGCGGGAGCTGGGCCTTGACCGGAGCCTGATCGGCGGCTATGGCCAGGACGACCGGGTGTGCGCCTACGCGGAACTGGCGGCCATTTTGCAGGTCGAGGCGCCGGAGCGGACGGCGGTGTGCATCCTGGCGGACAAGGAGGAGATCGGCTCTGTGGGCGTGTCCGGCATGAAGAGCCAGGCCTTCGAGTGGTTCATCGGACGCCTCTGCGGCGGCCAGCGCTCTGTGCAGGAGATCTTCTCCAAGAGCTTTTGCGTCTCCGCGGACGTGACGGCGGCTCTCGACCCCATGTACCCGGAGGTCATGGAAAAGCAGAACGCCGCCAAGATCAATTACGGCGTGGGCTTTTGCAAGTTTACCGGTTCCCGGGGCAAGTCCGGCGCCAGCGATGCCTCCGCCGAGCTGGTGGCACGGCTGCGCCGGATCTGCGACGAGGCGGGCGTGCTCTGGCAGATGTGCGAGCTGGGCAAGGTGGATCAGGGCGGCGGCGGCACGGTGGCCGGATATATGGCCGACCGGGACATCGACACCATCGACGCGGGTGTGCCGGTGCTGAGTATGCACGCGCCCTTTGAGACCACCGCGAAGCTGGACTGCTACATGACCTATAAGTGCATGAGAGCGGCCTATAACGCCGGGTGAGGCGTGACTGTCCCGTTGTGATAAAAACGCCCGCAGCCGGGAAAACTGGCTGCGGGTGATTTTATGGACGACGTCAAGACGGAGAACATCAAGGAGCTGGGCACTTCCGCGCCCTCGGCCATTCAGGTGCTGACCATCATCGGACAGATCGAGGGCCACCAGGTGCTGGGGGAGGAGAACAAGACCACCAAGTATGAGCACGTGCTGCCCCTGTTGGCGGCGGTGGAGGAGTCGCCGGACGTGCAGGGACTGCTGATCCTGCTCAACACCGTGGGCGGGGACATCGAGGCGGGTCTTGCCATCGCGGAGCTGATCGCGGGAATGAAAAAACCCACCGCGTCCCTGGTGCTGGGCGGCGGACATTCCATCGGCGTGCCCCTGGCCGTGGCGGCCAAGCGCAGCTTTATCGCCTCCTCCGCCTCTATGACCATCCACCCGGTGCGCATGAACGGCACGGTCATCGGCGTGAGCCAGACCTATGAGTATTTTGCCCGCACACAGGAGCGGATCGTCCGGTTCGTCACGGCCAATTCTCATATCGGCCGGGACAGATTTTTGGAGTACATGCTGCGCACGGGGGAACTGGCCAACGACGTGGGCAGCATCATCGACGGACAGGAGGCCGTCTCCTGCGGGCTGATGGACGCTCTGGGAAGCCTTGCGGACGCTCTGGCATGGCTTCACGGAGCGGCGGGACAGAGCTGACGGATTTTTTTGGCCGGAAAGCGTTTTTTATGCTTGACATTTTCGGAAAATGATGGCATAATACACACCGTTGCAGGCATAGCGGGATTGTGTAAAGGTAGCACAGCGGACTCTGACTCCGTATGTGAGGGTTCGAATCCTTCTCCCGCTGCCAACGGAAAACCCTTGGTATAACGGTCAAACGCTGTTGTACCAAGGGTTTTCGCTTGTTATATCCGCAAATCAGTCAAAGGCGGCTTGCCCTCCCGTCGGCTATAGCCCAGCGGAACTACGAAAAGACCTGCGGGGATAACTGGACAAACCACTATTGGTGGCAGGGGAAGTTCTACCGCCTGGAGGGTGGGAGCTGGCCAGCGGAACCGGGATGGCTGGCGCCGGACGTGGACGTGAGCAAATTCCCGCCGCTGAGCGTGTGCGGGATCGGGAAGGTGGACGGACTGCTGGGGGCCAACTGCCGGCACAGCATAGGCCCCGGGGACGGGGTTCACAATCCCTTTGAACATTTTGACAGCGAGGAAAACCGGAAACGGGAAAAGCTGGAGCAGCGGCAGCGGGCGATGGAGAGGAATATCCGGGCAAGCCGGCGGGAGGCCATGGGCGCGCAGACGGCGCTGGAAATGGCGGATGATCCGGAGCTGCGGGCAGCGCTGGAGCAGCTATACCGTGTGAAGGCGGAGAAGCTGGCGCGGCAGGAGGCGGCGTATGACGCGTTCTGCGAAGAGAACGACCTGCGCAAGCTCTACGACCGGCTGTTCGTAGCCAATGGGAGTGAAAAAACGCCGCAAACCATTGCAAATTCCGGGAAATCTGATATAATGGAACCAGATGGAGCTGGTTCTATGGGTGTTGATATTGAGCTTGACAAGTTCACACCATGTTTAGAGGACGCAAAGACTGGGGAGATCGTTTCGACTACCTATAGCCTGGCATCAAAAAAGGAATTAAAGGGCCTTACAGGAAAAGGATGGGCTTTCCACTGGGGTACAAGCAATCTCGGTAAGGCGAATATTTATAAATTGAATGTCAAGGGTGACAACGAGATCCAGGGTCTAATTGCCATCACCCCGTATGAGCGTGATAAAGCGATGTATGTCAACATCGTAGAATCTGCGCCTCAGAATAAGGGCGTGAACAGGCGTTATTTTGGCGTAGGTGGTCATCTTTTTGCCATTGCAGCACAAGAATCAATAAACCGCGGCTTTGGCGGTTTTATGTTTCTGGATGCAAAGAACATGGAATTGGTAGAATACTATCAGAAGCAACTTGGAGCGGTATGGATTGGTGGTGTACACCAATACAGAATGCTTATTGATGAGCAGGCTGCGCATGTGTTGTTGAACAAGTACACCTTGGGAGGAAACTCAAATGACTGAAAAAGAGCGGAAGGACATGAAGGAACTGGATGAGATAGCAGACCGAGCCGGTGGATATGTTGACTTTTTCCCGAACGCAGACCAGCATGTTGATATGCGTGGTATCATCGCCTACTGTAAGCAGAAGGGGATCGAACCGATTGATATGACGCTGCGGGAGTACAACAGATTTGTTATCCACAATGCCGGTTAAGCCCTGACAGCAACAATCCCATACCACGTAAAGCACGATGCAGTTTTGCACCGTGCTCTTATTATGCCGTAGCTCCAGTAAAATCTACGGCCGACTGGCCGCAATGAATTGACAAGAGACACGGAGGATGATACAATCCAGCACATAGTGTGCTGGAGGTATAAGAGAATGGCGGGGGAGCTGCAGCTCATTCACGATGAAATGCGTGAGAAGATCGTTCAGACTGCCGCTGCGCTTGCTTTGAACCAGGGGGCCGGAGAGGTCACGGTGCGCAAGATCATCCGGGAGCTCGGGGTGACGAACCGGGTATTTTATAACCGTTTCCATAACGTGGAGGAGGTTCTCAGCCTGGTCTATCAGGATATGGCCATACAGATGCGCCAGAGTATTTTGGAGCGTTTTGATCCGGCGGGCGATTATTTCGGGCAGATCACCGACATCGCGGCCGGAACGCTGAAGCTCTCCTACCGGCTCAAGCTGGGCATGAATCAGTTTGTCTTTATCCAGGACAGCGTTTCTGCGGAGAATTTTCTCTGGTGGCGTGAGCGCATTCAAGGGCTCATTGATCTGGGCAAGGAGAATCGAGTGGTCAGAGATGATTTGGATTGCGATAAGATAAGCTATGCGATTTGGTGCTTCATCCGCGGCTACAATACCGACGCCCTGGCGCGGGGGATCCCAGAAGAGGAGGCCGTCGATGGATTTCTCTATTCCTTTGGGATCCTTCTGGACGGGATGAGGGCGAGATAAAAACCAGATAAAATGCCTCTGTGGGGCGTTTTATTTTCAGTATTTCAGCACATGGTGTGCTGAACGAAGGCAAGGAGGACAACATGGGGGTAAAGATCATTACCGATTCCGCGTCGGACATCACACAGGCATTCGCGGGCAAGCTCGGGATCAAGGTGATCCCGATGACGACCACGTTTGGCAGCACAGAGTATCTTGATGGGGTGACGCTCACCAACAGAGAGTTTTTCGAAAAGCTTGTTGAGACGGATGAGTTCCCGCACACAAGTCAGATAAACCCGTTCCAATATGAGGAAGTTTTCCGGCAGGCCGTCTCTGACGGCAGCGAAGCGGTATATATCGCCCTTTCCTCGAAGCTGTCCGGTTCCTGCGGCGGCGCGTTTGCCGCAGCGGCGGAGTTTGAAGGAAAGGTTTTCGTTGTGGACAGTGAAAACGTGAGTATTGGGCAGCAGATCCTGACGCTGTATGCCGTGCGTCTTCGGGAGCAGGGCTTGAGCGCCGCAGAGATTGCCCGGGAACTGGAGACGCGGCGGGGCGATATTCGGGTGTTGGCACTGCTGGACACCCTGGAATACCTGAAAAAGGGCGGCCGGATCTCCGCCACGGTGGCTTTTGCGGGAGAACTGCTGTCCATCAAGCCTGTGGTCGCCGTGGAGAACGGAGAGGTCGTTCTTGCCGGCAAGGCGAGAGGATCAAAAAACGGAAACAACCTGCTGATGCGCTTCGTGGAGAAAAACGGCGGTATCCATTTTGATATGCCCTATTTGCTGGGCTATAGCGGCTTGGACGACGCGCTGCTCCAAAAATACATCCGCGACAGCGAGGCGCTGTATAAGGGGCACATCAATGAAATGCCTGTCTGCTCCATCGGCAGCACCATAGGTACGCATGTAGGGCCGGGGGCCATCGCGGTGGCTTTCTTTTGCAAGGGGAATGGGTGAAATAAGCTTTGGGTCGCCGGAGCGAGCGAGGTGACCTTGGCCTGCGTCAACGCCGGCCCTGACACAGGCCGTGGGTTTCCGGGTAACGGCTTTCTACCCGGGGCGCTGCGTTTTGCCGCGTCGGGGGTTTGAATCCTCCGGGCAGATACGGTATAATGGCGTTGCCGGAGGTGGTGCTATGCTCAAACAGATACGGTATTTTCAGGCTGTGGTGCGGCTGGGCAGCTTCAGCAAGGCGGCAGAGGAGTGTTATATATCCCAATCCGCCATCTCCCAGCAGATCCAGGCGCTGGAGCGGGAGCTGGGCGTGGAGCTTTTGCGCCGGGAGAACCGCCGGTTTTCCCTCACGCCCGCCGGAGAGTTCTTTTACAAGAAAAGCCTCCTTCTGACGGCGGACTATGACCGGCTGTGCCGGGACACGGTGCGTCTGGGCCGAGGCCAGGACGCCGTTCTGCGGGTAGGCCGGCTGCGCAGCTATGGGGGCACGGAGCTCCGGCACGCGGTGGCGGCGTTCACGGCCGAGTGGCCGGACGTGTCCGTGGAGGTGCGGGTCGGCAACCACGAGGAGCTGTATGCGCTTCTGCGGGGCGGGGACATCGACCTTGCGCTGAACGACCAGCGGCGGACTTTTTCCGACGAGTATGGCAACGTGATCCTCTCCGCGGCGGTGTGTCAGATCGAGGTCTCGGCCCACAGTCCCATTGCCCGGCTGGATCGGGTCAACGCAGATGAGCTGGCCAACACGCCCTGCATCCTGGTGGCGTCCAGTTCCCAGCGGCAGACGGAGCAGGTCCACTACCGGGAGGTCTATGGCATCCGGAGCGAGAT
>CANQDL010000052.1 GCA_947591105.1 uncultured Oscillospiraceae bacterium | reverse complement strand
TCGTACATGGGGAACACGCACCACTTGGTGCCCTGGCGGTGGTGCTCGATGTACCGGATGCGGTACAGCACCGGGTCGCGCATGTTGAAGTTGCCGCTTGCCAGGTCGATCTTGGCCCGCAGGGTGTACTTGCCCTCGGGAAATTCCCCGTCCCGCATCCGGTGGAACAGGTCAAGGCTCTCTTCCATAGGCCTGTCCCGCCAGGGGCTCCGGGCGGGGGTGCCCACGTCGCCCCGGTACTCCCTGAACTGCTCCGGGGTCAGCTCGCACACGTAGGCCAGGCCCTTTTTGATAAGGCCCTCCGCCAGCTCGTATGTCTTTTCAAAGTAGTCGCTGCCATAGAAGAACCGGTCGCCCCAGTCGAAGCCCAGCCAGTGGATGTCCTCCTTGATGGCGTCCACGTACTCGGTGTCCTCCTTGGCGGGGTTGGTGTCGTCCATGCGCAGGTTGGTGATGCCGCCGAAGCGCTCGGCCGTGCCAAAGTCGATGCACAGGGCCTTGCAGTGGCCGATGTGCAGATAGCCGTTGGGCTCCGGCGGGAAGCGGGTGTGTACCTGCTGGCCCTCGAAACGCCCTCCCGGGCCGATGTCCTCTGCTACAAAATCGAGAATAAAGTTTTTCGCGTTCTCGTCCATGCTCCCGCCTCCATTTCCTAAATGATGCCGTTACTTTTGCTGCGCAAAAGTACTCGCGCTGCTCGCCGCGCTTCGCGCGGGGCGTCAGATCCTATTCGAGGCGGGACTGGCGTCCCCCTCGAGCTCCCCCTGCACAACCGCGGCTTTTTCTTTTCCAGTGAATTTGATTATACACATTTTTACGATTTTTTACAACGGGGCAGAGCCCCGGCAATTGTCACAAAATCCCAAGGCCCTCCAGCAATATCTTTAGACCGATAAGCACCAGCACGACGCCGCCGGCCAGCTCCGCCTTTTGCTTATACCTGGCGCCGAACACGCTGCCCACCTTTACCCCCAGGGCGGAACAGACGAAGGTGGTCAGACCGATGAACAGCACCGCCGGCAGGATGTTCACCTCCAGAAAGGCGAAGGTGACGCCCACCGCCAGCGCGTCGATGCTGGTGGCGATGGCCAGCAGGAGCATGGTCTTTGGGTCCATGGCCCCGTCCACGTCCTCCTGCTCCTTTTCCAGCGCCTCCCAGATCATCTTTCCGCCGATGACCAGCAGCAGCGCGAAGGCCACCCAGTGGTCGTAAGCGGTGATGATCTCCGCGAAAAACCGGCCCAGATAGTAGCCGATCAGGGGCATCAGCGCCTGAAACCCGCCGAACCAGGCCCCGGCAATGGCCATATGCCGCGGCCGGATCTTCCCCAGACCCAGGCCCTTGCAGATGCTCACCGCAAAGGCGTCCATGGAAAGACCCAGCGCCAGTATGAACAGCTCTCCGAGACCCATCGGCAGCCTCCTTATCGTCGTATCACAATATATAAGCCCTGGCCGGTCTGTTATGCAAGGGCCGTCGGCCGGGCGCTACATCAGCTCGCGGTAGTATAGTCCGCCGGTGTGGGGGCTCTCCGTCGGCCGGCCGGCCGCGAACTCGTCTATGATCCGGCCGCACTGTTCCCGGCTCTCCCGGGTGAACCAGAGAAGCCGGAAGTCCCCGGGATCGTCCCGCCCGGCGATGTGCAGAGGCACGCTGTTGAGAAGGGTGGCATACCGCCGACCGCCGCACTCCACGGGAAACGTCACCCCCCGCCGGTCGGTGAGCGTCCCCCGGCCGCCGCAGGCCGCGCAGCCGCTCTGGGCCCGTACCGGGCAGTTCCGAAAGCGCATCAGCGGCAAATATCCGTACGCGGCGATCCCCCAGGGGACGGGGCAGTCCAGGGCTTTTATCTTCCCCATGGGCAGCTCAAAGGAGATGGTCAGGCTGGCCAGCCCTTGGTTTACATAAAAGTCCAACACCTGGGCGTTGAGGATGTTCAGTCCAAAGCCGCCCCGGACGGTCAGGCCCAGCCGCCTTCCCAGGGCCGCGCCGTAGATGTTCTCCGTCCATATCTCCCGGAGCCCGGCGGCCTTCAGCCGGGCCAGACGCCGCTCCAGATCCGGGGCGTCCTCCGGGAACAGCACCGCCGGCAGCTGGCCGGTAAGCCGCTGGCCGTATCGGGCCACCTCTTTGGCGTCGAGACTCTCCACCGGCAGGATGATCCGTTCCACGTCCAGGCGGTCGGGCGCCTGCGCCGGGGAGACGAACCGGGCCCACAGGGGGGAGGGGGAAGGGTGTTCCCGCCGGATGAGTGGGGCGGGGGCAAAGGGCCGGCAGGGGATGTCCGGCGCCTGGCCCCGGAGGGTTTCCAGCTTGTCCAGCGCCTGGCGGCGAAGGCCGTTGAGCGCCGAGACGGGCAAGGTCAGGCCCGGGGCGATGTCGGTGCGGATAGAGTTAACATAATATTGCGTCCCGCCGGTCTTTCCCAGGCTGCGGGCCGCCTGCTCCCCGTCCAGGGGGCGGGTGCGGGCCTGCTCCGGGGCGGGCCCCTCCGACGTCGCGGTACGAACCCCGTCGGAGACGGTGAGCCGGGCGGCGCCTGCATCCATGGAAAAGGCCATGTCCACGGGCACGGTGGGGTTTTCCTTCCGGTACAGCGCCGCCAGGTCGCCCAGCACCTTTTCCGCGCCCGTCACGTCCTCGCGCGTGCGGTAGCCGAACATGGACTTGTCCCGCCGGCCGGTGAGGTAGCCGTCGGTAAAGCCGCTGCGGGAGAACACCGCGGCCAGGGTTTGGCTGTCGTAGGGCCGGCCCTCCCGGGCGTTTTTGCAGGCGGTGACGGCGGCCGCCACGTACTCCGGCCGCTTCATCCGCCCCTCGATCTTCAGGGCGGACACCCCGGCGTCAGCCAGGGCGCGGATGTGGCCGATAAGGCTCATGTCCTTGAGGCTCAGCACATGGCCGCACCCGCCGCACTTCCAGTCCAGGCGGCAGGGCTGGGCGCACAGGCCCCGGTTGCCGCTGCGGCCCCCCAGCATGGCGGACAAATAACAGGCCCCGGACAGGCTCATGCAGTGGGCCCCGTGGACGAAGGCCTCCGCCGGGATGGACGCGCCGGCGCAGATGGTCTCGATCTCCTTCAAAGACAGCTCCCGGGCCAGCACGAAGCTGTCAAACCCAGCGTCCTGGAGGAATTTCACCCCGTCGGCGTTGTGTACGGCGGTCTGGGTGGAGGCCACCCGGTGCAGGGCGGGGTACTTGTCCCGGAAGAGCCGCAGGGCGGCCATGTCCTGCAATATGACCCCGTCGGCTCCGGCCCGGGCGATGCTGTCCGCCGTCTGCTCCAGCGCGTCCAGCTCCCCGTCGGTGACCAGGGTGTTCACGGTCACATAGAGCTTCACCCCGTGGGTGCGGCAGTAGCGGGCGGCCTGGGGCAGCTGATCCGGGCCGAAGTTGGCGGCGTTGCGCCGGGCGTTGAAGGCGGCGGTGCCCAGATATACCCGCTCCGCGCCGCAGCGGACGGCGGCGGTCAGCTGCTCCATGCCCCCCGCCGGGGCCAGTATCTCCGGTGTGCCCATGTCCGTCGCCTCCTTTGCCGGGGAAGTGGTTTTTGTTGATTTTACTTCCCTTTTGGATATATGTCAATCGGACGCCGGATTTTCGCGGGGGGCTGACCGACCTTTGCCGTGCGCAATATTATTGCGTTTTTCGCGAACCTAAATTATAATAGATGGTCGAAAGGGGGCGAGGCTGTGCACATCCCGTCCGCGCCCACGTCGGAACTGGAGCTGCTGGACTTTGCCCAGGCTCTGGCCCGTTCCGGCCAGTCGGGCACCTATGATCCGGAAAGGTGGATCTATGTGCCGGATTTTTACGCCGATTACCGATACATATTGGGCACCCGGGGCGCCTCGCCCCTCATCTGCATCGGGGTGAACCCCTCCACGGCCGAGCCGGACAATCTGGACCCCACCCTCAAGAGCGTGGAGCGCATCGCCCTGGGAAACGGCTTTGACAGCTTCATCATGTTCAACGTCTACGCCCAGCGGGCCACCCGTCCGGGGGATATGGAGCGGCAGATGAATCCGGCGCTGCACCGGCAGAACATGGAGGCTTTCGCATGGGTGCTGGCCCACGGCGGGCCCGCGCCGGCGGTGTGGGCGGCCTGGGGCAGCGTGATCGAGCGGCGGGAGTATCTGAAGCTTTGCCTGCAGGACATGATCGAGCTGGGCCGGCGGTACGGCGCGGCGTGGTATACGGCCGGGGCCCGCTCTGTGAAGGGCCACCCCCACCACCCGCTGTACCTGCGCAAGGACAGCATTTTGGAACCGTTTGACGCGGCGGAATACTGCGCGCGGTGTCTTTGACACAGAAGGAGGAATGCGCTGTGGCGGACATATTTGATTATCTGACGTGGCGGGGGGATCTGACCCTTGGCCAGTGCCCTCTGGGGGAGATCGACGGGATGATCCTGGCCCGGTTTGCCTATGTGCCCTTTGAGTATTTTGCCCAGCCGCTGCCCAAGCGGTTTATCCCCATCCGGGAGCTGGCGGGGCCGGCCATGGCGGACGAGGCCCTGCGCGCCGAGGAGCGCTGGAAGCTCCAGGACGAGCGGCTTTTGCCGGCCCTGGCGGAGAGCCGGCGGTTCGGCCCGCTGGAGGTGGGCTTTCAGAGAAGCGTGCTGGACGAGGTGCTCCAGACCCAGTTTTCCGCCGTCACCGTGCGCCTGGACGAGGATCTGTACGCCGTGCTCTACCGGGGCACGGACAACACGGTCATCGGCTGGCGGGAGGACATGAATATGTCCTATCTGTGCCCGGTGCCGGGGCAGAAGATGGCGGTGGAATATATCAACCGGGTGGCGGATAAGATCGGCGGTCGGCTGATCGTGTGCGGCCACTCCAAGGGGGGCAACCTGGCGGTGTACGCCTCGGCCTTCTGCAGGGAGGATGTGCAAAAGCGCATCGACGCGGTGTATAACTACGACGGCCCGGGCTTTTACGACAACATTCTGCAGATGGACGGCTACAAGGCCATCTGCGGCAGGATACATACCTTCGTGCCCCAGTTTTCTGTGGTCGGGATGCTCCTGGGCCACCCGGAGGAGCACACGGTGGTGCACAGCACCCAGTCGGGCCTGCAGCAGCACGACGTGTACTCCTGGGAGGTGCTGGGGCCCCGGTTCGTGGCCCTGGACGCGGTGACGGGCGGGAGCCTTTTCGTGAACGGCACCATCAAGGACTGGACGGCGGACATGACCCCGGAGCAGTTCGAGAGCTTTGTGGACGCCGTGTTCTCGGTGCTGGACGACACCAATATGCAGACCATGCACCAGATGCGGGAGAACTGGTTCGCCACGGGGGTGAGCTTTGTCCGCTCCATCGCCGGCATGGACGAGACGGTGCGCGCCGCGGCATTGGAGGCGCTGAAGCTGTTGGCCCGCAGCGCCGGACGGGAGGCCGTGGAGGCCCTCACGGGCGCATGAGAACGGGGAAGGATCGGAGGACGGGAACTTGAGCGGGCAGAAGGGAAAGATCAGACGGGCGCTGACGGCGGCGTTTCCCCATACGATACCTATCCTGGCCGGATTTCTTGTGCTGGGCATGAGCTACGGCGTGTACGCCCGGACGTCGGGCTTCAGCTTCTGGGTGCCCATGACCATGGCGGTGGCCATTTTCGGCGGGTCGCTGGAGTTCGTGGCGGTGTCCATGCTGCTGGCCCCCTTCGCGCCGGTGCAGACCTTTCTGGCGGCGCTGATGATCCAGGCGCGGCATCTGTTTTACGGCATATCCATGCTGGAGCGGTATAAGGGCATGGGGTGGAAGAAGCTCTATCTCATCTACGCTCTGTGCGACGAGACCTTTTCCATCAACTATGCCGTCCGGGCCCCGGAGGGTGTGGACGAGGGGTGGTTCATGTTCTTCGTGTCCCTGCTGGATCAGAGCTACTGGCTCGCCGGCACGGCCCTGGGGGCCGCGCTGGGCGGGGTGATTCCCTTCAGCACCGAGGGACTGGACTTTGCCATGACGGCCCTTTTTGTGGTCATCTTCCTGGATCAGTGGCAGAAGGAGAGTCGGCACTGGACGGCTCTGATCGGCCTGGGCAGCGCCCTGGCGTGCCTGACGGCCTTCGGCCCGGATGACTTTCTCATCCCCACCATGGTCTGCATCCTGGCCCTTCTGACCCTGCTGCGGGGGCCCATCGAGAGGGGGCTGGACGGACAATGACGCTGACACAGAGGATCGTCACCATCGCCCTGTGCGCCCTGGCCACGCTCATCACCCGGTTTCTGCCTTTCCTGGTGTTCAGTCCCCAGCGGCCCACGCCGAAATACATCCAGTATCTGGGCAAGGCCCTGCCGGCGGCCATATTCGGCATGCTGGTGATCTACTGCCTGAAAAACGTGTCCCTGTTCACCGGCAGCCACGGACTGCCGGAGCTGCTGGCCATTGCGGCCACGGCGGCGATCCATCTTTGGAAGCGGCAGATGCTCCTGTCCGTGGCGGGGGGCACGGTGTTTTACATGATCCTGGTGCAGTGGGTGTTTTGAAATGGAAATTCCCGGAAGGATTTCCGAAAGGGAGCGAAAGAGTTTCCGGGATTTGTCCGGGATGGGGACGGGACATTAAATTTTCAGCGGAAAAAAGATAAAATATGGGAAATAACTATTGCAACGGGACAAAAGTCCGTGTATTATTAGGAAGGTAAAAATACTATATCTTGTATATAGTGCTTATTGTGACCATGACAGGTTTGGAGGTGTTTTGCGTATGTCGTTGGAGGCGCTGGATACCATTGCCCTGGCGGAGGAAAAGGCCCGCCAGATCCGCGCTGCCGCCCAGTCGGAGGCAAAAAAGGCCCTTGAGCAGGCTGAGCAGGCGGTGCAAGAGGCGGTAGCCGCCGCGGACGGCAAGGCGGAGACGGAGATCCGCGACCTGATCCGTAAGGCCGACGAGAAGGCGAAGGAGGACGCGGGCGTGCTGGCGTCCAACACCCGCAACCGGCAGGCGGCCATGAAGGCCCGGGCCGAGCGGAAGATGGACGTTGTTGTGGACAAGATCGTGGAAAGGATCGTGAACGGCTGATGGCCATCGTCAAGATGAAAAAGCTCCGCGTCATCGTCCTGCGTCAGCAGCGGGACGAGCTGATGCGCCAGCTTCTGCGTCTGGGCTGTGTGGAAGTCCATGAGCCGGAGGGGATGCTCTCCGATCCGGAGGCGGCGGCGCTGCTGCACCCGGAGCGGGCGGGCCTGACCGAGGCCCGCGCCCGCCAGGCGGAGATGGAGTCCGCTCTCAAGGTCATGGCCCATTACGCCCCGGAGAAGAAAAAGCTCCTGGCCCCCCGGCCGCAGATCGGGGAGGAGACCTTTTTGGATGAGTCCTCCCTGGAGGAGGACGTGGCTCTGGCCCGGCAGATCAACGCCTGGGACGGAAAGCTGCGCCGGATGAGCGCGGACGAGCTGCGCATCCGGGAGGAGATCGAGGCTCTGCGCCCCTGGGAGGGGCTGGATCTGCCCCTGGAGAGCGCCGGCACCAAGACGTGCGCCCTGGCGCTGTGCAACGTGCCCGCCGCAGTGGATATGGAATCGGTGGCCGACGCGGCCGAGAGCGCCACGGAGCTTGTGCAGCTTTTACTGGTCTATCAGGACGAGCAGCAGAAGTGCTTTGTGGCCATCGCCCTGCGGGAGGAGCTGGCCGCCGTGCTGGACGCCATGCGCACGGTGGGGTGCACCCCCGTGAGCTTTGCAGGCCTTACCGGCACGGCAAAGGAGAACATCCAGGCCCGGAAGCGGGAGCTGACCAGCATAGACGTGCAGCGCCGCACCATCGTGGCCAACATCGCCCAGGAGAAGGAGCGCACGGCGTCGCTGCGCGTGAGCGCCGACCGGCTGGCCACCGAGACAGCCCAGGCGGAGGCCGCGGAGCTGCTGCAGGGCACCGACAGCGTGGTGGCCCTGGAGGGCTGGTGCCCCGCCGAGACGGAGGGAGAGCTGGCCGCGTGCTTTGAGGACTTCGACTGTGCCTGGGAGTTTTCCGACCCCGCGCCGGAGGAATACCCCGACGTGCCGGTGAAGCTGAAAAACAACGCGATCACCAAGCCCCTGAACATGGTCACGGAGATGTATTCTCTGCCGGCCTATTCCGGCGTAGACCCCAACCCGCTGATGTTCCCGTTCTTCATCCTGTTCTATGGCATGATGATGGCGGATATGGGCTACGGCATCCTGATGATCATCGGCGGACTGCTGCTGAAGAGATCCCGGGCCCGGGGCATGATGGGCTATATGGCCGGACTGCTGCTGATGGGCGGCGTGAGCACCTTTTTCTTCGGCGCGATCACCGGCGGCTTCTTCGGTGATTTCCTGACCCAGGTGGTCAAGCTGACCAGCGGAAAGGACTTTGCCCTGCCCAGCCTGTTCACCCCCCTGGACGATACGCTGTCCATTCTCATCGGCTCCATGGCGCTGGGCTTTGTGCACATCGTCACCGGCATGGCGGTGAGCTTCGTGCGGAAGATCAAGGCCGGCCAGGTGCTGGACGCGGTCTTTGAGGAGGTCACCTGGTGGGTGGTATTCCTGGGGCTTGGCTGCATGTTCCTGCTGCACACCAACATCGTCCTGTACGCGGGACTGGCCATGGTGGTGATCGGCCCCGTGATCACCGGCAAGGGCATGGGAAAGATCACCGGCATCTTCGGCTCGGTGTACAACCACGTGACGGGCTTTTTCGGCGACATTTTGTCCTATTCCCGTCTGATGGCCCTGATGCTGGCCGGCAGCGTCATCGCCCAGGTATTCAACACCCTGGGCGCCATTCCGGGCAACATCGTGATCTTCGTGGTCATCTCCATGGTGGGCAACGCCCTGAACTTCGCGCTGAACCTGCTGGGCTGCTACGTGCACGATCTGCGTCTGCAGTGCCTGGAGTTCTTCAATAAATTCTATGAGGACGGCGGCAAGCCCTTCCGTCCCTTAGATATAAAGACCAAATTCGTAGACATAGTCAAAGAATAAGGAGGACATTGAAAATGATCAACTATGGCTTGGCGCTGGCGCTTCTGGGCGCAGGTCTGGCGGCGGTTTTGAGCGGCATTGGCTCCGCCAAGGGCACCGGCATCGCCGGTGAGGCCGGTACCGGTCTGCTGTGCGAGGACCCCGGCAAGTTCGGTAAGGTTCTGATCCTGCAGGTCATCCCCGGCACCCAGGGTCTGTACGGTCTGGTGGTGTGGTTCTTCGCCGTGTTCCGCATGGGTTTGCTCAGCGGCTCTCTGCCTGAACTGAGCATCGCCCAGGGCCTGCAGTACTTTGCCGCGTGCCTGCCCATGGCGCTGGGCGGCCTGTTCTCCGCCATCGCCCAGGGCCGCGTGGCCGCCGGTTCCATCAACATTCTGGCCAAGAAGCCCGATGACTGGTCCAAGGGCATGGTGCTGTGCATCACCGTTGAGTTCTACGCCATTCTGTCCCTGCTGGCCTCCATGCTGATGATCATCAATATCAGCGCCTGACACCGGAGAGGGAAAGAGCATGAACGGCATCGACAAGATCACGGCCCGCATCGAGACGGACGCCGTGGCGGACGCCGCCCGCATCGCCCAGCAGACGAAGGATCAGTGCGACGCCATTCGTACCGAGGGCGAGAAGAAGGCCCAGGAGGGCTACTGGGAGAAGGTGCGCCAGGGCGTGGCCGCGGCGGAAGACCGTGTGCAGCGTCTGGCAAAGACCGCCGATATGGAGGCCCGCAAGAGCGTGCTGAGCTTCAAGCAGTCTCTGGTGGCGGAGGCCTTTGACCGGGCCGAGGCGAAGCTGAACGCCTTGGAGGGGGAGGAGTATGTGTCCTTCCTGGCCGCGCTGGCCGCCAAGGCCGCCGTCACCGGCCAGGAGCAGATCGTCCTGTCCGCCGCCGACCGGAAGGCCTGCGGCGAGAAGGTGGTCGCCCAGGCCAACGCCGCCCTCAAGGCCGCCGGAAAGACCGGGAACCTGACCCTCTCCGCCCAGGAGGGGAGCTTTGCCCGGGGGCTCATCTGCCGGCAGGGCAGCGTGTCCGTCAACTGCACCGTGGAGGCCCTGATGGCCCAGGCGCGGGAGAATATGGCCACGGACGTGGCGGCGGAGCTGTTTTCGTGAGGGATGACAAAGTAATCCCCATGGCGTCTTGATTCCATGGGAGAGGGGGAAATACCTTGTCAAAAGTGAAGAGTACAGAGTATCTGTTCCTGTCCACCTATATCCGGGCGCGGGAGAACTCCCTTCTGGGGGAGAAGCGCCTGGAGCAGATGGTGGAGGCGGCGGATTTTGACGAAGCGGCCAAGGTGCTGACCGAGTGCGGCTTTGTGGATCTGTCCGGGATGTCCGACGCCCAGCTGGAGGAGGCCTTCTCCGCCCGGCGCAAAGCGTTTCTGGACGAGTTTGAAAAGCTCTGCCCGGAGAAGCAGATCGTGACCGCCTTCCGCCTGAAATACGACTACCACAACGCCAAGGTGCTGGTGAAATCCGAGCGGGCCGCGGAGGCCCGGGAGCGGCTGCTCTCGTCCTGTGGACGGGTGCCGCCCCAGGCGTTGGAAGAGGCCTGGCGGGAGGACAGCTGGCGCAGCGTGCCCCAGGCGCTGGGCGAGGCCATCGTCCGGGCCCGCGGCATCATGACGCGCACGTCCAATCCCCAGCTGGCGGATATGGAACTGGATCAGGCCTATTTCGCGGAGCTGCTGGACATCGCCGGCTCCCTGTCCACGGATTTCTACACCGGCTATGTGCGCCTTTCCATCGACATCGCCAACCTGCGCAGCGCGGTGCGCTGCATCCGGGGGCACATGGACGAGGGCCTTCTGCGCACCGCGGCCATTGCCGGGGGCAACGTGTCCCGGGAGAGCGTGTACCGGGCGTATACGGACGGGGTGGAGGAGGTCTTTGACGACAGCGCCCTGACCCGCTGCGCCCAGCTGGGCGCCCAGGCGGTGAAGGGAGCCCCTCTGGCGGACTTCGAGCTGGCCTGCGACAACGCCCTGACCGCCTATCTCACGGCGGCCAAGCGGGTGTCCTTTGGCCCGGAGGTGGCGGTGGCCTATGTGGCCAGCCTGGAGGCGGAGATCACCGCCGCCAGGATGATCCTGCAGGCGAAGCGCGGCGGCCTGGCCCCGGAGGCGCTGCGGGAAAGGTTGCGTGTGAGCTATGTATAAGATCGCGGTCATCGGCGGGCCGGATACGGTCATCGGCTTCAAGGCCCTGGGTCTGGACACCTTCCCGGTGCGGCAGGCGGACGAGGCCCATGAGATATTCAAGCGCATCACCAAGGCCGACCAGCCGGACGAATACGCCATCATCTATCTGGAGGAGAACCTGGCGGAGCCCCTGAAGGCGGACATCGACCGCTTCAAGGACAGCCCCAGCCCGGCGGTCATCCTCATCCCCGGCAAGGACGGTTCCCTGGGCCTGGGCCAGTCGGCCCTGCAGGCTGCGGTGGAGCGGGCCGTGGGAGCGAATATCCTTTGAATCCTCGTTCATCCAGCATATCCCGCCTGTGAAAACAGGTTCTGATTTTCCCCTTCTTGGGAAAGCTAAATTTACCGAAAGAAGGTTGAAGCATGAGCGGAACGATCACAAAAGTTTCCGGCCCGCTGGTGGTGGCCACCGGCCTTGCCGACGCGAACGTCTCGGACGTGGTGCGTGTGGGCGGCCAGCGCCTGATCGGCGAGATCCTCCAGATGAAGGGGGACAGCGCCTCCATCCAGGTCTATGAGGAGACCTCGGGCCTGGGGCCGGGCGCCCAGGTGGAGACCACCGGCACGCCCTTGAGCGTGGAGCTGGGGCCGGGGCTTCTGACCAATATATACGACGGCATCCAGCGGCCTCTGACGGAGATCCGCGACGCCACCGGCGACACCATTGCCCGCGGCGTGGAGGTTGCCAGTCTGAACCGGAAAAAGCAGTGGGACTTTGTGGCCACCGCCAAGCCCGGCGATGTGGTGAAGGGCGGCGACGTGCTGGGCACGGTACAGGAGACCACCGCCATCCTCCACAAGATCATGGTGCCCCCCGGGGTGGCCGGCGTGGTGCAGTCCCTGCGCAGCGGAAAATACACCGTGGACGAGACGGTGGCCGTGGTGAAGGACGACAAGGGCAACGAGCACAACGTGTCCATGATGCAGAAGTGGCCGGTGCGCGTGTCCCGCCCCTACAAGCATAAGTATATGCCCAGCCGGCCCATGAACAGCGGCCAGCGGGTCATCGACACCCTGTTCCCCATCGCCAAGGGCGGCACGGCCGCCGTGCCCGGCCCCTTCGGCAGCGGCAAGACCGTGGTCCAGCACCAGCTGGCCAAGTGGTCCGACGTGGACATCGTGGTCTACATCGGCTGCGGCGAGCGCGGCAACGAGATGACCGACGTGCTGATGGAGTTCCCCGAGCTGAAGGACCCCCGCTCCGGGGAGAGCCTGATGCAGCGGACCGTGCTGATCGCCAACACCTCCGATATGCCCGTGGCGGCCCGTGAGGCCAGCATCTACACCGGCATCACCATCGCCGAGTACTTCCGGGACATGGGCTACGACGTGGCCGTCCTGGCCGACTCCACCTCCCGCTGGGCCGAGGCCCTGCGTGAGATGAGCGGCCGTCTGGAGGAGATGCCCGGCGAAGAGGGCTACCCCGCCTACCTTGCCAGCCGTCTGGCCCAGTATTACGAGCGGGCCGGCGTGGTGGAATGCCTGGGCACCGACAGCCGCCAGGGCTCCATCACCGCCATCGGCGCCGTGTCCCCTCCGGGCGGCGATACCTCCGAGCCCGTCAGCCAGTCCACCATGCGCATCGTCAAGGTGTTCTGGGGCCTGGACAGTTCCCTGGCCTACGCCCGTCACTTCCCCGCCATCAACTGGCTGACCTCCTACAGCCTGTATGTGGACACCCTCAAGGACTGGTACGACAGCCAGTTCCCCGGCTTCATGGCCTTGCGTGACAAGGCCATGGCCATCCTCCAGGAGGAGGAGAGCCTGAACGAGATCGTCAAGCTGGTGGGCCGGGATTCCCTGTCCGACGCCGACCAGATGACCCTGGAGACGGCCAAGATGCTCCGGGAGGACTTTTTGCAGCAGAACGCCTTCGTGGACGAGGACGCTTACTCATCCTACGACAAGCAGTTCCGGCTGCTGGGCATGATCATCCGCTACGACGAGCTGTGCCGGGACGCCATGGCCAAGGGCGCGGAGCTGAACGCCCTGTTCACCATCCCCTCCAGGGAGCTGGTGGGCCGCGCCAAGATGGCGGCCCCGGACAAGTACGCGGACGAGTACGCCAAGATCGAGAAGGCCATGAAAGACGATATCCAGAAGCTGACAGCGGGAGGTGAGGACCAATGATCCGCGAATATCAGACGATCAGTGAGATCGCGAGCCCTCTGATGATGGTCAAGGACGTGGAGGGCGTCACCTACGACGAGCTGGCGGAGATCGAGCTGCCCCACGGGGAGAAGCGCCGCTGCAAGGTCCTGGAGGTAGACGGCGACGTGGCCGTGGTCCAGCTGTTCGAGAGCGCCCAGGGCATCAACCTGGCCGGCTCCAAGGTCCGTTTTTTGGGCCACCCCCTGCAACTGGGCGTTTCCGAGGATATGCTGGGCCGGGTCTTCAACGGCATGGGCGAGCCCATCGACGGGGGCCCCGCCATTTTGCCGGAGAAGTATGAGGACATCAACGGCCTGCCCATGAACCCTTCCGCCCGGGCCTACCCCGCCGAGTTCATCCAGACCGGCGTGTCCACCATCGACGGACTGAACACCCTGGTCCGGGGCCAGAAGCTGCCCATCTTTTCCTGCTCCGGCCTGCCCCACGCGGCCCTGGCCGCCCAGATCGCCCGGCAGGCGCGGGTGCTTGGCACCGACGAGAGCTTCGCCGTGGTGTTCGCCGCCATCGGCATCACCTTCGAGGAGTCTGAGTACTTCATCAACGACTTCCGCCGCACCGGCGCCATCGACCGGACCGTGGTCTTCTCCAACCTGGCCAACGACCCCGCCGTGGAGCGCATCTCCACCCCCCGTATGGCCCTGACGGCGGCGGAGTACCT
>CANQDL010000051.1 GCA_947591105.1 uncultured Oscillospiraceae bacterium | reverse complement strand
TCCATCGCGTTCGTGGTCTACGCCTCCATCACCGGCGTGTCCGTGGGCGATATGTTCATGGGCGGCATCCTGCCCGGCATCATGATGGGCCTGGCCCTGGTGGTCATCATCATGATCGAGGTGCGGCGCAAGGGCCTGCAGAAGTCCCGCGAGAAGGCCAGCTGGGGCGAGCGGTGGAAGAGCTTCCGCACCGCCTTCTGGGGCTTCCTCATGCCCGTCATCATCCTGGGCGGCATCTACGGCGGCTTCTTCACCCCGACCGAGGCCGCGGCCGTGTCCGTGGTGTACGGCCTGTTCGTGGGCGTCTTCATCTACAAGGAAGTCAAGCTCAAGGATATGTACGCCATCCTGGTGGACTCCGGCAAGAGCACGGCCAGCATCATGCTGATCATCGGCGCGGCCACCCTGTTCTCCTATAGCTGCACCGTGTTCGGCATCTCCAAGGCCGCCCAGACCCTGCTGCTGAACATCTCCGGCAACAAGTACATCTTCCTGGTGGTCGTGAACGTGATCTTCCTGATCGCCGGCTGCTTTGTGGACGCCAACTCCGCCATGTACATCTTCATCCCCATCATGTTCCCGGTGGCCACCCAGCTGGGCATCAATCCCATCCACTTCGGCGTGCTGTCCACCGTGAACCTGGCCATTGGTCAGGTGACCCCGCCCGTGGGTGTGAACCTGTTCGTGGCCATCGGCCTGGCGGAGAAGCTCCAGAACATCAAGGACAAGACGGTGGTGAACATCATGAGCATCTCCAAGGCGGTCTGGCCCATGATCGTGGCCTGCGTCATCACCCTGCTCATCGTCACCTACGTACCCTTCTTCTCCACCGTGCTGCTGTTCAAGTGAGTCCGTAAATCCGTTCTGGCGTCACACAAGTGACTTCAGATAAAAACGCAACCAAAATTTTTAAGGAGGAAACACCAAATGAAGAAGCTTCTCACCCTTGCTCTGGCTCTGGTCATGATCCTCAGCCTGAGCGCCCCTGCCTTCGCCGACGGCGATTTCGAGGAGATGAACTGGTCCTACACCTGCTCCGCTACCGAGAACACCTGCTGGGCGCAGATGGGCAATGACTTTGGCCAGATGGTCAGCGACGCCACCGGCGGCGCTGTCACCGTCACCATTTACCCCGCCGACCAGCTGACCGCTGGCGTGCAGACCGAGGGCATCCAGGGCGTTATCGATGGCACCATCGACCTGTCCGCCCACTCCAACATCATCTACTCCAGCTTTGACCAGCGCCTGAACGTTGTCTCCCTGCCCTTCCTGTTCTCCAACTATGACGAAGTGGACGCCAAGCTGGACGGCGAGGCCGGCGAGGCCATCGGCAAGGTCGTGGAGGACATGGGCCTGCATCTGCTGGGCATCGCCGAGAACGGCTTCCGTCATGTCACCAACAGCGTTAAGCCCATCGAGTCCGTGGCCGACATGGCTGGCCTGAAGATCCGTGTGGCCGGCTCCGACCTGCTCAACCGTGAGTATGAGCTGTGGGGCGCCAACTACACCAACGCCAACTGGTCCGAGGTCTACACCGGCCTGCAGACCGGCACCTACGACGGCCAGGAGAACCCCCTGCCCACCGCTGACGGCGCCTCCATCGCCGAGGTGCAGAAGTACGTCACCTACTGGACCGGCGTTTATGACTGCATCTTCTTCACCATGAACAAGGCTCTGTACGACTCCCTGTCCCCCGAGCTGCAGCAGATCGTTGACGAGTGCGGCCTGAAGGCTGCCCAGAATCAGCGTAAGCTGGAGCGTGAGGGCGACCAGGAAGTGCTGGAGAAGTGGAAGGCCGCCGGCGTCGAGGTCACCGAGCTGACCGAAGAGGCCGCCGAGGAGTTCCGCGAGGTCGCTTCTCCCTGCTACGAGGAGTTCGCTGATACCATCGGCCAGGATCTGATCGACGCCTTCACCGCTCCCGTGGAGGGCGCTGAGGAAGCCGCCGAATAATTCGGCTCCCAGAACACAATAGCCGCAATCACGAGTTACATTTCCCTGACACCCAACTTTAGGTTGCGTTGAAGAGAAGGCACGTGGCGGCGCAAAGTCGCCACGTGTTCTCTTTTGCGCCCAATTTAGCGGCGCAGCCGCCAAAAAACGAAATGGAGATAGTATTATGAGCGATATTATGGAAACCGCTGAGGGCAAACTCAAGCGTGTGGTCGCCATCCGGCTCCGCCCGGGGACGGACGTTCTCCTGGGCCTGGAGGAGGCCTGCCGCCGCTACGGCATCAACAACGGCGTGATCCTGAGCGCCATCGGCAGTCTGGACGGGGTGCAGTTCTGCAATCCCGTGGAGCTGCCTGAAAAGAAGGCCGGCTACGGCTATGGCGAGACCCTGCATCTGACCGGCCCCATCGAGCTGACCAGCGCGGCGGGCATCATCTGCCACGACGATGAGGGCAACACCAATCTGCACGTACATATCAGCCTCAGCGACCGCCACGGCAACGCCCACGGCGGCCACCTGGTGGAGGGCACCAAGGTGCTGCTCACCGTGGATGTGGTGATCGCGGAGCTGGAGGGCCTGGTAATGGGCCGCAAATTTGACTCGGAATTGGAGGTTCCCCTCTTTGCCCCCCGGCAGGAGTGAGACCACAAGATAGATAGCATCAATTATTATAGAAAGGCGTGATAGACTTTGGCTACGAAGAAAAAGACTACCGAGAAGTATTCCAAAGAGCAGCTGCTTGGCTTCTATCGCACGATGTGCCGCGTCCGTGAGTTTGAAGAGCACGCGGCGGAGTGCTTCACCAAGGGCATGCTGGCCGGCAACATCCACCTGAGCATCGGCCAGGAGGCTGCGGCCGCCGGCGCGTTCGCCGCCATCCAGCCCCAGGACTACTTCACCTCCACCCACCGGGGCCACGGCCATGCCATCGCCCGGGGCATGGATCCCAATATGGCCATGGCCGAGCTGTTCGGCAAAAAGACCGGCTACTGCCAGGGCAAGGGCGGCTCCATGCATATCACCGATATGTCCAAGGCCAACCACCTGGGCGCCAACGGCATCGTGGGCGCCGGACAGGGCATCTCCGCCGGCTCCGCGCTGGCCTCCAAGATCAAGGGCGACAACTCCGTCACCGTGGGCTGCTTCGGCGACGGCTCCACCAACGAGGGCACCTTCCATGAGAACCTGAACATGGCCGCCACCTGGAAGCTGCCGCTGGTGTGGTTCATCGAGAACAACTGCTACGGCGTGTCCACCGAGATCCACCGTGTCACCAACACCCCCGACCTGGCCAGCCGCGCGGCCGCCTACGGCGTGGATTACGCCGTGGTAGACGGCACCGACGTTCTGGCGGTGTATGAGGCCATGCTCAAGGCCATGGATCACGCCCGCTCCGGCAAGGGCCCCTACGTGGTGGAGGCGAAGGTCTACCGCTATCAGGGCCACTACTGCGGCGACCCGGCGGTGTACCGTCCGGCGGAGTACATGGAGAAGGCCCTGGCCAACGACCCCATCGAAAAGCTGGGCAAGAAGCTTCTCAAGGCCGGCGCTACCGAGCAGGAGCTGCAGAAGATCAAGGACGAGGCCAAGGCCGAGATGGACGCCGCCGTCAAGTTTGCCGACGAGTCCCCCTATCCCGATCTGTCCGAGGTCACGACCGATGTGTACAGCATTGATAACGAAAGGTGTGTGGCGAGATGAGCAAGAAGATCACGTTCAGCAAAGCCCTCCGCGAGGGTCTGCATGAGGAAATGATCCGTGATGAGAACGTCTTCATCATCGGTGAGGACATGGCCGTGATGGGCAACGTCTTCGGCGTTACCACCGGCTTTCTGGATGAGTTCGGCCCCAACCGGGTGATCGACACCCCCATCTCCGAGGAGGGCTTCTGCGGCATGGCCGTTGGTGCGGCGATGCGCGGACTGCGCCCCGTGGTGGAGCTGATGTACAACGACTTTATCACCGTTGCCGCCGACCCCATCTTCAACCAGGCCGCCAAGACCCGTTACATGACCGGCGGTCAGGCCACCGTTCCCATGGTGCTGCGCTGCCCCATGGGCGCCGGCCGCCGCAACGCCGGCCATCACTCCCAGTCCCTGGAGGCGCTGTTCTGCCACTTCCCCGGCCTGAAAGTGATCGCCCCCAGCTGCGCCGAGGACGCCAAGGGCCTCATCAAGAGCGCCATCCGTGACGACGACCCGGTGGTCAGCCTGGAGAACAAGCTGCTGTACGCCAAGAAGGAGGAGATCCCCGAGGAGGAGTATCTCATCCCCCTGGGCAAGGCCAAGGTCAAGCGCGAGGGCAAGGACATCACCCTGATCACCTGGAGCCGCCAGGTCAACTTTGCCATGGAGGCCGCCGAGACCCTGGCCGCCGAGGGCATCGACGTGGAGGTGCTGGATCTGCGCTCTCTGGTTCCCCTGGATTGGGAGGCCATCGCCGCCTCTGTCAGCAAGACCCACAACGTGCTGATCGTGTCCGAAGAGGTCAAGCGCGGCAGCTACGCCGGCGAGCTCTCCGCCCAGATCGCCGAGGAGCTGTTCGACGAGCTGGACGCCCCGGTGGAGCGTCTGTGCGGACTGAACATCGTCTCCCCCTTCAGCCCGGTGCTGGAGGACGAGAACTTCCCCCACCCCGAGACCATCGCCAAGGCCGTCAAGCACGTCCTGAACAAGTAAGGGAGGGCTGACACATGGCACATGAAGTAGTGATGCCCCAGCTGGGGCTGACCATGGAGGAGGGCACTGTCTCCGCATGGCTCAAGCATGAGGGAGACGCCGTGAAGGCGGGCGATCCCATCGCCGAGATCACCACCGACAAGCTCACCAACGAGATCGAGAGCGAGTTCGACGGCGTGCTTTTGAAGATCGTGGCCCAGGAGGGGGAGGACATCCCCGTGAAGGGCCTGCTGGCTTACATCGGCCAGCCCGGCGAGGCCGTGGGCGACGCGCCCGCCGCTCCCGCTCCGGCTCCCGAGGCGGCCCCGGCCCCCGCGGCCGAGGCGCCTGCCGCTCCCGCGCCTGCTCCCGCCGCTGTGGGCGGCAAGCGCATCCGCATCTCCCCGCTGGCCCGCAAGACCGCGGCGAAGATGGGCGTGGACTATACCGGCATCGCCGGCACCGGCCCCTCCGGCCGTATCGTGCTGAAGGACATCCTGGCCGCTGCCGCCGCGCCCGCGCCCGCCCCCGCTCCCGGCCCCAAGCCGCCCGTACCGCCCAAGGCGCCCGCCGGCAGGCTGGAGCTGATGGAGGGCGACACGGTGGTGAAGCTGACCGGTATGCGCAAGGTGGTTGCCGAGCGTATGCTCCAGTCCCACACCGAGATCCCCCCTGTGACCCAGAACATCAAGGTGGACGTCACGGAGCTGATGAAGTTCCGCAAGATGCTGCTGGAGACCACCGGCAAGAAGTATTCCGTCAACGACCTGGTGCTCAAGGCCACGGCCAAGTGCCTGAGCGAGCATCCCGAGATGCTGGTGGCCTTCGACGGCGACCAGATCATCCAGCGGGCCCACGTCAACCTGGGCGTGGCCGTGGCGCTGGACGCCGGGCTCATCGTGCCCGTCATCCGGGACGCGGATAAGCTGGGGCTGGACGCGCTGAGCGCGGCCGCCAAGGATCTGGCCGACCGGGCCAAGAACAATAAGCTGCTGCCGGAGGAGTACAAGGGCTCCACCTTCACCGTGTCCAACCTGGGCATGTTCGGCATCGAGACCTTTACCCCCATCATCAACCAGCCTGACGCAGCCATCCTGGGCGTGTGCGCCATTCAGGACGAGCTGGCCCTGGACGACGCCGGCGCCGTCACCGTGCGCAAGGTCATGCGCCTGAGCGTGACGCTGGATCACCGGCTGCTGGACGGCGCTGTGGTGGCCAAGTTCCAGATGGCCCTGCGGGATCTGCTCCAGAGCCCCATGAGCATCGTGCTGTGACAGGAGGCGTATACCAATGGCTGTTGAAGTACTGATGCCCCAGCTGGGCCTGACCATGGAGGAGGGCACCGTCACCAAGTGGCTCAAACAGGAGGGCGACACCGTCAAGGTGGGCGACCCCCTGGTGGAGATCACCACCGACAAGCTGACCAACGAGGTGGCCAGCGAGGCCGACGGCGTGCTTTTGAAGATCGTGGCCCATGAGGAGGAGGATATCCCCGTGAAGGGCCTGCTGGCCTACATCGGCCAGCCCGGCGAGAAGGTGGGCGGCCCCGCCGCCCCCGCCGCCGCGCCTGCGCCCGCCCCCAAGGCTCCGGCTCCTGCCCCCGCCCCCGCCCCCGCCCCCAAGGCGGCGGCCCCCGTGCCTCCCGCCCCGGCAAAGCCCGCGGGCGACGTGAGCGTGATCGTGGTGGGCGGTGGCCCCGGCGGCTACGTGGCGGCCATCCGGGCGGCCCAGCTGGGTGCCAAGGTGACCCTCGTTGAGCGCGAGCACCTGGGCGGCACCTGCCTGAACATCGGCTGCATCCCCACCAAGTGCCTGCTGCACTCGGCGGAACTGCTGGAGGACATCAAAAACCAGGGCAAGGAGATCGGCGTGGAGGTATCCGGCGTCAGCATCAACTTCCCCCAGATCATCAAGCACAAAAACGACATCTCCAAAAAGCTCACCGGCGGCGTGTCCGGCCTGCTGAAGATGAACAAGGTCAAGGTCATCGACGGCGAGGCCAAGTTCGTGGGCAAGGGCAAGCTGTCCGTGAAGAAGGCGGACGGCGCCGTGGAGACCATGACCGCCGACGGCATCATCCTGGCCACCGGCTCCGTCAACTCCACGCCTCCCATCCCCGGCCTGGACGGCCCGGCCTGCATCGACTCCACCGGGGCCCTGAGCCTGGAGAAGCTGCCTAAGTCCATGGTGGTCATCGGCGGCGGCGTCATCGGCCTGGAGCTGGCCTGCGCCTACGCGGCCTTCGGCACCAAGATCACGGTGGTGGAGGCGCTGGATCACATGCTTCCCATGCTGGACGGGGATCTGACCAAGATCGGCGTCAAGCACATGGAGAAGATGGGCATGCAGTTCAATCTGGAGTGCCCGGTGCAGTCCGTGGAGAGCACCCCCGTGGGCGCCAAGGTCGTGTGCAGGAACAAGGCCGGCGAGACGGTGAGCTTTGAGGCGGAGAAGGTTCTGGTGGCCATCGGCCGCCGGGCCAACACCGCCAGCCTGGATCTGGCGGCGGGCGGCATCGAGAACGACCGGGGCCGGATCGTGGTCAACGACCGGATGCAGACCAGCGTGCCGGGCGTGTACGCCATCGGCGACTGCGTGCTGGGCCATGCCCAGCTGGCCCACACCGCCTCCGCCATGGGCGAGGTGGCGGCCGAGAACATCATGGGCATCGACGCGCTGTACGATGAAAAGACCAACCCCACCTGCGTGTACATCGAGCCGGAGGCGGCCTCCGTCGGCCTGACCGAGGAGCAGTGCAAGGCCCAGGGCATCGAGTACAAGGTGGGCAAGTTCCCCATGAGCGCCAACGGCAAGGCGCTGATCCTCAACGGCGGCGAGGGTCTGGTGAAGATCATCGCCGGCAAGGAGTACGGCGAGATCCTGGGTATGCACATTATCGGGCCCCGGGCCACGGATCTGATCGCCGAGGGCGCTCTGGCCATCGGCGAGGAGATGACCCTGGACGAGATCATCGCCACCATCCACAGCCACCCCACTGTCACCGAGACGCTGCGGGAGGCGGCGCTGCACGCGGAAAAGCGCGCCATCCACACCCCCAACAAGTAAACACCCATTCGGAAGGGCCCGAAGCGCAACACCTTCGGGCCCTTCTTCTAAATTCGACCATACCGGCCGTCAGGCCGAGACGATATAGATAAGGAGGAAAGACCCATGGAAACAACCATGCGCGGCATCTGCAAGATGTCCGCCGGGCCCGGCTGGGAGTACCGCACTGACCTGCCCATTCCCCAGATCGGGGACGGCCAGGTGCTCATGAAAGTCCATGCCACCGCCGTGTGCGGCACGGATATGCACATCATCGCCTGGAACGAGTGGGCGGCCAAGCGGATGAAAGACCTGCCCATCGTGTTCGGCCACGAGACCGCCGGCGAGGTGGTGCAGGTGGGCGCCGCCGTGAAAAACCTGAAGGTGGGCGACCGGATCAGCGTGGAGACCCACATCCCCTGCGGCCGCTGCTTCCAGTGCCGGACGGGCAATCCCCACATCTGCGAGAATATGCAGGTGTTCGGCGTCAGCGTGCCGGGGGCCTTTGCCGAGTACGCCCCGGTGCCGGCCAGCTGCGCGGTGCCACTGGCGGAGGGAATATCCTATGAAATGGGCTCCATGCTGGAGGCCATGGGCGCGGGCGTGCACGGGGTAGAGCGGGCCGACGTGCAGGGCAAGACCGTTCTCGTCAGCGGCTGCGGCCCCATCGGACTGATGGCCATCGGCGCCTGCCGTGTCCACGGCGCGGCCAAAATAGTTGCCTGCGACCTCTTTGACGAGAAGCTGGCCCTGGCCAAGACCATGGGCGCGGACATCACCGTCAACAGCGGGAAAGAGGACGTCATAAAGGCCGTGCTGGATGCCACCCAGGGCCACGGCGCGGACGCGGCCGTGGACATCAGCGGCAGCGGCCGGGCCATCGTGGCGGGTCTTCGCAGCCTGCGCAAGGGCGGCACACTGGTGTCCGTGGGCCTGCCGGACGGGGAGATCCCCATCAACCTGACGGAGGACATCATCTACCGGGAGATCGTCTATACGGGCATCTCCGGCCGGCTGATGTTCGAGACCTGGGACGACTGCATGAATATCCTGCGCAGTCCCGGCTTCTCCCTGGAGCCGGTGATCGGGGGGACGTACCCGCTGGAGGATTTCCAAAAGGCCATCGACGCCATAAACGCCGGCGCGCCGGGCAAGATGATCCTGGTGCCCTGAATACAGAAAGGACGAGGGAGGAAACGAATATGCAATATGAGAGCGCGTTTTTGAAGCAGATACACAAGGATCTGCTGGAGACCCGGCTTTTGGAGGAAAAGCTGTGCGACCTGTACGCCCAGGGCCGGGTGCCCGGCCACGTGCACAGCGGCGTGGGCCAGGAGGCCACCTATGTGGGGGTGCTGTCCACCCGCAAGCCGGGGGATTACTTCAAGCTGACCCACCGGCCCATCTCCATGCCCTGGATGCTGGGGACGGATCTGGACATGTTCTTCGGGGAGCTGCTGGCGAAAAAGACGGGCAACTCCGGCGGCCGTGGCGGCAGCCTGCACATCGGCGAGCTGCGCACCGGCGTGCTGGGCATGTCCGGCACCCTGGGATGCGACACGGGCGTGGCCGTGGGCGCGGCGCTGACCATCGACTATGAGCAGCGGCCCAACGTGTCCTATATGTTCATGGGCGACGGCACCTCCAGCCGGGGGCCGGTATACGAGGCCATGAACCTGGCGGCGGCCTGGAAGCTGCCGGTGCTGTTCATCTGCGAGAACAACGGCTTTGCCATCTCCACCCCCGCCTCCACCACCATCCCCGTGCCCAACGCCCTGGCCGACCGGGCCGCGGGCTACGGCATGCCCGCCAAGGTGGCGGACGGCACCGACGTGCTGGCGGTGTACGAGGCGGCCAGCGAGATGGTGGAGTACGTGCGCGCCGGCAAGGGCCCGGCGGTGCTGGAGTGCAGGGACTACCGCTGGCGGGGCCACTTCGAGGGCGACCAGTGCGCCTACCGGGACGCCGAGGTCACCAAACAGTGGGTGCAGGAGCACGACTGCGTGAAGAACCTGGAGGCCGCCCTTTTGAAGGACGGCGTGGTCACGGAGGACGAACTGGCCCGGATGCGCGCGGACTTCGACGCGCAGATGGAGACCGCCATTGCCCACGCGGAGGCCGCCCCCGCCATCACGGCGGAGGAGATCTTCGACGGGCTGTACGCGTGAGAGGAAGGGAGGCACAACGATGAAAGTTACATACGCCAAGGCCATCGGCGACGCCCTCAAGGAGGAGATGCGCCGGGACGAGAAGGTGCTCATTTACGGAGAGGATGTGGCCCAGTTCGGCAACATCTTTGGGATCACCCGGGGGATGCTGGAGGAATTCGGCCCCAAGCGGGTGCGCAACACCCCCATCGCGGAGACGGCCATCGTGGCCACCGCCGCCGGCGCGGCCATGACCGGCCTGCGCCCCTGCGTGGAGCTGATGTACGCCGACTTCACCATGGTGGCGTTCACGGAGATCTTCCACGTGGTCAGCAAGTGGCGGTATATGCACGGGCCGGAGTATAAGCTGCCTCTGGTCATCCGCTGCGCCGAGGGATGCGCCAACGGCGCGGGCGCGGAGCACTCCAACGTGACCGAGAGCCTTTTCATGCACGCCCCCGGTCTGACCATCGTCACCCCCAGCTGCGCCTACGACGCCAAGGGTCTTCTCAAGAGCGCCATCCGCTCCGATAACCCGGTGCTGTTCTGCGAGCCCAAGCAGCTTTACCAGGTCAAGCAGGAGATCGACGACGAGCTGTACGAGAGCGACTACACCATCCCCATCGGCAAGGCGGACGTGAAGCGCCCCGGCCGGGACGTGACGGTGGTGGCCATCGGCCTGATGGTGCCCCGGGCCCTGGAGGCGGCGGAGATCCTGGCCAAGGAGGGCATCGAGATGGAGATCATCGACCCCCGCACCATCGCCCCCTTGGACACCGAGACCATCTACGCGTCCCTGGCCAAGACCCACCGGGCCGCCGTGGTGGAGGAGGGCAACAAGACCTCCGGCGTGGGCGCGGAGTTGGCCGCCCGGTTCCAGGAGGAGCAGTACGACGAGCTGGACGGCCCGGTGATGCGCATCGCGGCGCTGGACGTGCCCATGCCCTACAACATCCCCATGGAGAAGGCCGTCGTGCCCTCCGTGGAGAGGATCTGCCAGAGCATCCGCTCCATGTTTTGAGCCAGAGGGGAGGAAGAACGGCGAATGAGAACCGATATCGTCATGCCCAAGGCCGGCCTTACCATGATCGAGGGCACCATCAGCCAGTGGAAGGCCGCCGAGGGGGCCCTCGTCCAGAAGGGCGAGGTCATTATGGAGTACGAAAACGAGAAGAACACCATCGAGTATGAGACCGTCCACGGGGGCTATCTGCACATCCTGGCCGCGGAGGGGGACACGGTGGCGGTGGGCGAGCCCATCGCCGTGGTCACCGACACGAAGGAGGAATACGACGCGCTGACAGGCGGCGCGCCATCCGCTCCGGTTCCCGAGGCTGCCCCGGCAGTGCCGGCGGCC
Source organism: uncultured Oscillospiraceae bacterium (assembly GCA_947591105.1). Classification (GTDB taxonomy): domain Bacteria; phylum Bacillota; class Clostridia; order Oscillospirales; family Oscillospiraceae; genus CAJOIG01. The sequence goes on along the minus strand of CANQDL010000051.1, from coordinate 2,827 downwards.
CCGGCCGCCGCCCCGGCGGGGGAGACGCCCGGCCGAAAGGGCGGACGGCACTTTCGCGCCACGGGCCTGGCCCGGAAGATGGCCCGGCAGGCGGGGGTCGATCTGGCGGACGTGACTGCCACCGGCGGCCCGGACGGCCGGCGCATCACCGCCAAGGATGTGACCGCCTATCTGGACGGCCGGAAGACTCAGCCGGCCGCCGCGCCCGTCTCCGCCGGGGACGAGGACGAGGTCACCGTCGTCCCCTGGACGGGCGTGCGCAAGACCATCGCAAAGAACATGTACAACAGCCTGCAGAACACCGCCCAGTGCACCGCCATGTGCAAGGTGGACGTGACGGAGCTGCTGGCCCTGCGGCAGAAGCTGGTGGCGGAGCAGGAGTATCTGGGCGTACGCATCACGGTCAACGACCTGCTGTGCGCGGCGGTGTGCCGGGTGATGAAAAAATACCCCCTGCTCAACGGAACCTTTGACGGAAAGAACTTCCACTCCCACAAGCACGTGCATCTGTCCCTGGCCGTGGCCACCGAGGGGGGCCTGATGGTGCCGGTGATCAAAAATGCCGATACCCTGTCCCTGACGGAGCTGAGCCGGGCGGCAAAGGATCTGGGCCTGCGGGCGCGGGAGAAGCGCCTGCAAAACGGGGAGCAGGGCTGCGGCACCGTCACCGTGTCCAACGTGGGTATGTTCCCCATCGATATGTCCACTCCCATCCTGAACGCCCCGGAGGTGCTGATCTTCGGCTTCGGACGGACGGTCAAGGAGCCCCGGTATATGCCCGACGGCGCCCTGGCGCCCCGGGACATGATGAATATGTACCTGACCTTTGACCACCAGGTGGTGGACGGCCAGGCGGTGGGCCGGGTCTTTGAGGACATGCAGCGGCTTTTGGAGCACCCCCACCTCATCACCGTGTGAGGGAAGGGCCGCCCTGGCGAGAAGTTAACATAATTTGATTAACATAACAATATGACCGAGAAGGCGGGGACGCTGTCCCCGCCTTCGTTTTATCCGCTGGCCGATAAAATTGAAAATATTCATTAATATAATGAATAAAGCTATTGATATTCACTGCTGTCCGCGGTATGATACGCTTACTGCGAAAACAGGAGGAAATACCATGTCTGACATCAAAAAGGTAGTGCTGGCCTATTCCGGGGGACTGGATACGTCCGTCATCATCCCCTGGCTGAAGGAGAACTACGATAACTGTGAAGTGATCGCCGTGGCCGGGAACGTGGGCCAGGCGGACGAGCTGGAGGGGCTGGAGGAGAAGGCCCTGGCCACCGGTGCGTCCAAGCTGTACGTGCTGGATCTGACCGAGGAATACGTCAACGACTACATCATCCCCACCATGAAGGCCGGGGCGGTGTATGAGGAATATCTGCTGGGCACCAGCCACGCCCGGCCCTGCATCGCCAAGGGCCTGGTGGAGGTGGCCCTCAAGGAGGGCGCGGACGCCATCGTCCACGGTTGCACCGGCAAGGGCAACGACCAGGTGCGCTTTGAGCTGGCCATCAAGCACTTCGCCCCCCACATGAAGATCATCGCCCCCTGGCGGGAGTGGAGCATCAAGAGCCGGGACGAGGAGATCGACTACGCCCAGGCCCACAACGTGCCCCTGCGCATCAACCGGCAGACCAACTACTCCAAGGACAAGAACCTGTGGCACCTGAGCCATGAGGGCCTGGATCTGGAGGACACCGGCAACGAGCCCCAGTATGAAAAGCCCGGCTTTCTGGAGATGGGCGTCAGCCCCCTCCAGGCCCCGGATAAGCCCACTTACATAACCCTGGACTTTGAAAAGGGCGTGCCCGTGGCGCTGGACGGGGAGAAGATGAGCGCTAAGGAGATCATCCTCAAGCTCAACCAGATCGGCGGGGCCAACGGCATCGGCCTTCTGGACATCGTGGAGAACCGCCTGGTGGGCATGAAGTGCCGGGGCGTGTACGAGACGCCGGGCGGAGCCATCCTCTACAAGGCCCACTCCGTGCTGGAGAGCGTGTGTCTGGACAAGATGACCGCCCACGAAAAGCAGCGGCTTTCCATCACCTTCGCGGAGCTGGTGTACAACGGCCAGTGGTTCACCCCCCTGCGGGAGGCCCTCTCCGCCTTCGTGGACAAGACCCAGGAGCGGGTCACCGGCAAGGTGAAGCTGAAGCTCTATAAGGGCAACATGATAAACGCCGGGGTGTGGAGCCCCTGCAGCCTCTATTCCGAGAAGATCGCCACCTTCGGCGAGAGCGACTACAACCAGGCCGACGCGGCGGGCTTTATCAATCTGTACGGCCTGCCCATCCAGGTGCAGGCCATGGTGGACGGGCAGAACCATGAATAATCTGTGGGGCGGCTCCGTCGCCGACGCGGCAAGGGCGCTCAATTCCTCCATCGAGGTGGACTGCCGCATGTGGCGGGAGGACATAACCGGCTCCCTGGCCCACGGGGCCATGCTGGCAAAGCAGGGCATCATCTCCCCGGCTGACGGCGAGGCCATAAAAGAGGGCCTCACCGGTATCCTGGCGGATCTGGAGAGCGGGGCGCTGTCCATCGACATGACCGCCGAGGACATCCACACCTTTGTGGAGATGGAGCTCACTGCCCGGATCGGGGACGCGGGCAAGCGTCTGCACACCGCCCGCAGCCGCAACGACCAGGTGGCCACCGACCTGCGGCTCTACGCCCGGGGGCAGATCGACCGGCTTTTGGCACTGATCCGCCAGGCTGTGGGCGCCATCCGGGTCAAGGCGGCGGCATACGCGGACGCGGTCATGCCCGGCTACACCCACCTGCAGCGGGCCCAGCCGGTGACCTTCGGCCACTATCTGTG
>CANQDL010000050.1 GCA_947591105.1 uncultured Oscillospiraceae bacterium | reverse complement strand
CACGGCGCAGGGTCACCCCAGGCGCAGCGGATCATGATCGCCCGGCAGGGCAACATCCAGGGCAAGAAACAGCTCGCCAAGACCATCGCGGGCATCAAAGACTGAGACAGGGGGATCTGGCACATGCGAAAGATACTGCTCGTCATTGATATGCAGAGGGACTTTGTGGACGGGGCCCTGGGCACGCCTGAGGCCCAGGCCATCGTGGACAGGGTGGCGGCGGAGATCAAAAAATACCCCACGGAGAACGTGATCGCCACCAGAGACACCCACCCGGATAACTACCTGGACACCCAGGAGGGGCGTAACCTGCCGGTGGTGCACTGCGTGAAGGGCACCGAGGGCTGGCAGCTCAATGAGAAGGTGGCCGCCGCCCTGGGGGGAGCCCGGATCATTGACAAGCCCACCTTTGGCTCTGTGGAGTTGGCCCGCACGCTGGCGGCCATGGCGGAAAAGGAGCCGCTGGACGTGACGCTGGTGGGCCTGTGCACGGACATCTGCGTGGTGTCCAACGCCCTGCTGGTGAAGGCGTTTCTGCCGGAGACGCCTGTGTCGGTGATCGCGGACGCCTGCGCCGGGGTGACCCCGGAGAGCCACGCCGCCGCCCTTCAGACAATGAAAATGTGTCAGATCAGGATCATTTGAGAAAAAACGGACAGGGACGCAGCGCTTTCAGCGCCGCGTCCCTGTGTAAAAACCTCTTGCAATTGAACGAAACTGGCTTTATAATAAACAAAACGGGATAACAAAGGCGGGACATGAGGCGTTGCAGCACCCCATGCCCCTATGCAGGAGCAGCACCTCCCACACAGCAGAAATCTGCGCCAGCACCATTATAACCGTTCGTTCCTGGTTTTACAAGAACGAATGGCGAGATGGGCTGTGTTGTCGTATGACGGTGTAGGGATAAATCTCCCTGCGCCGCCTTTTGTTATCCCGGCAGAAAGGCCGTGGAGCGGGGCAAACCCGCTCCGGGCCCGACTGTCGGGAGACAAGCGCCAACACCCGCCGGCGCAGATTTTGCTGTGGAGGTATAGGAAAGTGGCCCTGATAGGTATGAAGCGCGTGCTGGATTCTACCAGCGAGACATTTGTCACGGATTTCGGCATCCGGTTCCGGCGAAAAGCGTTCAAGGGCATTCAAAAGCTGCTGACACCGTCCATCGGGAAAAAGATCGTTGTGGAGCACTACCCGGAACTGGAAAAGGACACACCGTATATCTTTGCGTCTAATCACTGGTTTCTGGAAGACTTCATGGTTTCTTTGGCCAAGCTGGACAGGGATGTGTTTACATTGTTTGGCTCCACGAATCAAATCGAAAGCCACCCTGTCATATCGTTTTTGACGTGGCTGCCTGGTATGGTGTATGTGGACAGATCGGATAAAGGAAAAAGGCAGGACGCTATGAACAAGATGATGCGCTTGCTGAAAAGCGGGATCAGTGTTCTCTTGTTCCCTGAGGGCGCTTACAACAACACGGAAAATCTCCTGTGTCTGCCCTTGTTTGCCAGTCCTTATATGCTCAATCAGATCACCGGCGCGAAAGTTGTACCCATTGCGGTCTACAGTCTGCCGGAACTGGATACGATCTATGGCAACTACGGCGAGCCTATGGACTTCACCGGTATGGAACTGGATGAGGCCATGGAGCTTTTGCGGGACACTCTCGCCACGATGCACTATGAGCAAATCAAAAAATACGGCAATGTCCTGAAGCGTAGCGAGCTGGAAGGACGGGATTACCGCACAGACTTTATGATGCAGCGCCGTGCAGAGTATATGAAGATGCACTTCACCCGCGATGTGTGGGATGAGGAGTTGCCTACATACCATCCCCACGGCATTACAGAGCCGCAGACTGTACGGGAGGAACTGAGCCGAGTGAAGATCACCCCGGCCAACGCACATATTCTGGCACCGATTCTGATTCGCCATGAAGAAGATGTAAAATACGACTTCAAGCGATTTATGCACGAGACATGGAACAAAAAACTTCCGGGCGATCCGGATAAATGGTAAAATATGATTCTCAGGATAGCGCCGCTGTCCTGAATACGCTTTTATCCCTTGCAATTTGCCCATAATGATAGTAAGATGAAAACGAAAGGAGGGAGCGCCTTGGTATACACAGTTCATGAGCTGCGGGACATTGTGACGCCTATCGCGGTGAAGTATGGGCTGAAAGGCGTGTCCCTTTTTGGCTCCTATGCCCGGGGCACCGCCTCGGAGGACAGCGACGTCGATCTGATCATCGACACGACGGACACGGCCATCCGTTCCCTGCTCCAGGTCGCCGGTATCCATGAAGAGCTGGAGCGGACGCTGCGCAAGAGCGTGGATCTGCTCACCGTGAGCGCCCTGACGCAAAAGCAGCAGATGCCCAGCGAGGCCCGGTTCCGTGAGAACGTGATGCGGGAAAGGAAGGAACTGTATGTTGTCGCCTGATTTGCAGAGATTGGAACACATCCGGGATTACTGCGACGAGATACAAAAGACCATCGCCCGATATGGAAAGTCGTTTGATGTTTTTGACAGTGACCCGGATTATCAACGCTCCATATCCTTTTGCATTCTGCAAATAGGTGAGTTGGGAGGCAGACTTTCCCCCGAGTTTCGTGAGTCCACCGCTGACCGCATCCAGTGGGGGCCGATCAAAAGCATGCGCAACTTGGTGGCACACAGCTACGGCAGTATGAGCAGGGACATCATTTGGGAAACCGCTGTGACGGATATACCCGTTTTGAAAGCCTTCTGCGAGGAACAATTGGAAAATTGAACGCATAGCAACAGCGCCTGTACCGTCTGGTACAGGCGCTGTTGCTATACACTTTTATGTCTGTCTTGCCGGCAGTCTCTTGCCCGCGTGGCGCTTGCGGCGCTGGGAGCGGACGACCACGTAGACCATCATAATGATGGTGATGATATAGGGGATGGTGTTTGTCAGGTCGGAGCTGATGTAGTCCTGCAGGCGCAGGCCGATGGCGTCGAAGAAGCCGAACATCAGCGCCGCGCCGTAGGCCACGGCGGGGTTGGCCTTGCTGAAGATGACGCAGGCAAAGGCGATATAGCCCCGGGAGTTGGCCATGTCCTCGGCGAAGGTGCCCTGCAACTGGCCCAGGGACAGGTGCGCCCCGGCCAGACCGCACAGAAGCCCGCACAGGATGCTGGCCAGCCACTTCATCTTTTCCGGCGCGATACCCGCGGTGCGCAGGGTCTCGGGCTTTTCGCCGGAGGCGCGGAGCCAGAAGCCGTAGGGGGTCTTGTAGACGAACAGCCACATTACCAGCACCAGAAGCCAGGTCAGGTAGATGAACAGGGAGTTGTCGTTGAGCACCTGACCCAGGAAGGGGATGGCGTCCAGCCCCGGGATGTGTACCGTGGGAAGGGCGGGGTTGCCCTTGGTGCCGGAGGCGCCGAAGATGGAGCGGGACAGAAAGCTGGTCAGGCCCAGGGCGAAGGTGTTCAGGGCCGTGCCGATGATGAACTCGTCCGATTTGAATTTTACCACGAACAGGGCAAAGAACAGGCCCACCACTATGCCCATGGCCAGCACCAGCGCCACCCCCGCGGCGGCGGAGCCAAAGAGGTAGCTGCCCAGCACGCCGAAGAAGGCGCCCATCAGGATCATGCCGTCCATGCCGATGTTCATAATGCCCGCGTGCTCGGTCATGGCCCCGCCCAGAGCGGCCAGGGCCACCGGCGTGGCGGAGCGGAGCATCTGGTTGAAGGTGCCGGCGGAGAAGATGCTCTTCAGGATGTCCTCAAACATGGCTCTCACTCTCCTTTCGCCGGATGTCCGCCCGGGCCTTTTTCCGCTGGGCCCCGGCGCGGATGGAGGAGAAGATGCCGCTCTCCGCCGCCATAAAGAAGATGATGACCGTCTGGATGATGAGATAGATCTGGTTGGGCACCCCGGCGGACAGCTCCATGCCCTGGGCGCCGATCTTCAGCACGGCAAAGAAGAAGCTGAGGAAGATGACCGTCACCGGGTTGTACTGGGCGATCATGGCCACCGTCAGGCCCTCGAAATAGTATTGGTTGCTGATGCTGCTGCGGTACAGATGCTCCACGCCGTAGACCCGGAACATGCCCACCAGGCCGCACATGGCGCCGGAGAGCACCATGCACACGATCACGATCTTGTCCGTCTTGATGCCGGAGAAGAAGGCAAAGCGGGGATTCTGGCCGGTGAGCTTCATCTCGTAGCCGGTGGAGGTCTTTTGCATCACGTACCAGGTGAGAAGGGTGATGACCACGGCGGCGATGATGGCAGTGGACAGGCCGGAGCCGGGGATCAGGGTCTTGAACCAGTACCGGGGATCGAGCTGGGCGGTGGCGGCCACCATGTTCTTGTTGGGATTTTTCCAGGGGCCCTTGGCCAGGTACTGGCAGAGGCTGGCGGCGATGGTGTTGAGCATGATGGTGGTGATGACCTCGTTGACCTTCACCTTCACCTTGAGCCAGCCGGGGATCAGGGCGTAAAGCCCGCCCACGGCCATGGCGGCCAGAGCCGCGGCGGGGATCACGATCCAGGAGGACTGGCCGGCGAGCCACACGCCCACCTGGCAGCCCACCACGGCGCCCAGCAGCAGCTGGCCCTCGCCGCCCACGTTGAAGATGCCCACCCGGGAGCCCAGCACGCACGCCAGACCCGTCAGGCACAGCACCATGGCGTATTCCAGGAAATCCCCGATGTGCCGGGCGTTGGAGAAGGCGCCGTTTATCATGGCGGCATAGGCCTCAAGGGGATTGAAGCCGGCCGCCAGCAGGATGACCGCGCCGATGGCAAAGGCCAGCAGCACGCTGATGGCAAGGCTGCCCAGATATCCCCAATTGATCCTTTTCCTCATGAGACCGCCTCCTTTTCCCGCCGGCTGCCGGTCATGCACAGGCCGATCTCGTCCTTGGAGAACCCGCCGGAGAACTCGCCGGTAATGCGGCCCTCGTAGAGGGTGATGATCCGGTCGGACAGGCGGAACACCTCGTCCAGGTCGGCCGAGCACAGCAGAATGGCGCAGCCGTGATTTCGCCGGTCGATGATCTGGCTGTGGATGAACTCGATGGCCCCCACGTCCACGCCGCGGGTGGGCTGGGCGATGATGAGGACCGGGCAGTCAAAGGAGAACTCCCGGGCGATGACCACCTTTTGCATATTGCCGCCGGACAGGTCGCCCGCCGTCACGTCCGTGCCCGCGCCCCGGATGTCAAATTTCTCGTAAAGCTCCCGGGCGTAGCGCTCAATGGTGGAGGTGCGCTGGTGGAAGCCAAAGCGGTTGAACTGCTTCTGCCGCTGCTTGCCGGTGAGCAGATTCTCCGTCACGGTGGCGTCCCGGCTCACGCCGGTGGCCAGCCGATCCTCCGGCACGTGGGCCAGGCCCAGCGCCCGGATGTCCCCGGGGGAGAGGCCCGTGGCGTCCCGGCCGCAGATGGTGATGCGGCCGGACTCCGGCCTGCGCATACCGGTGATGGCCTCTATGAGCTCGCTCTGGCCGTTGCCCTCGATGGCCGCGATGCCCAGCACCTCCCCGGCCCGCACGCCGAGGTTCAGTCCGTCCACGGCCACCAGGCCCCGGTTGTCCCGGACGGTGAGATCCTCCACCCGGATCATCTCCTCGCCCGGCGTGCCGGTCTTTTCCAGCTGGTCATAGAGCACCGGCCGGCCCACCATCATGGAGGCCAGGGTCTGCTCGTCCACATCGGCGGTATTGCGCACGCCCACCAGCTGGCCCTTGCGCATCACGCCCACCCGGTCGGAGATGGCCAGCACCTCGTACAGCTTGTGGGTGATGATGATGACGGTCATGTTCCGCTCCCGCACCACCCGGCGGATGACGGCGAACAGCTCGTCTGTCTCCTGGGGGGTGAGTACGGCGGTGGGCTCGTCCAGAATGAGGGTCTCCGCGCCCCGGAAAAGGGTCTTGAGTATCTCCACCCGCTGCTGCAGGCCCACGCTCAGCTCCTCCACGGGGACGGAGGGATCAACCTCCAGGCCGTATTCCTCCACCAGCTGCCGGGTCATGCGCTCGGCGGCGGCGTTGTCAAAGAAGACACGGCCCCGCCGGGGCTCCCGGCTGAGCACGATGTTCTGGGCCACGGTGAAGGAGGGCACCAGCATGAAGTGCTGATGCACCATGCCTACGCCCATGGATATGGCCGTCTTGGGATTGAAATCCGTCACCTCGCGGCCGCTGATATAGACCTTCCCGTCGGTGGGGGTGTTGATGCCGTACAGCACGTTCATAAGGGTGCTCTTGCCCGCGCCGTTTTCCCCCACCAGGGCGAACACCTCGCCCTTTTTGATGTCCAGGGTCACGTCGTCGTTGGCCAGCACCCCGGGAAAGGCCATGCTGACATGCGAAAATCTCACAGCGATCTCGTCCAAACTGGGATCACCTCTCTTCCATGATTCAGAAAAGGGGCGCGTCGAAAAACGCGCCCCCGCTTTTATAAGCTTGGGTTCAGCTGCGGGTGGTCTCCACCACGATGTCCCCGGAGATGATGGACTCGGCGATGTCGGCCACCTCTTCCTTCAGCTCGTCGGGCACCTGCTGCACGGCGTCCTCTTCGCCGTAGCCGATGCCGATGTAGCCGGTGGACATGTCGGCCACCCAGGTGGTGCCCCACAGGGAGTCGTCACCCTCTGCCAGGGCGGAAATGGCGGCGTAGATGGAGTCGCCCACTTCCTTCTTCATGGAGCAGATGATCACGTCCTCGTTGATGTACTTCTGGTCGGAGTCCACGCCGATGGCGTAGAAGCCCTTCTCCGCGGCGGCCTCAAACACGCCGTCGCCAGTGGCGGAGGCGATCTGGAAGATCACGTCGGCCCCCTCGTCGTTCAGGGCGATGGCGCACTCCTTGCCCACGGCGGGGTCGGTGTAGGTGTTGGCGTAGTTGTGTACGACCTCGATCTCGGTGTCCTTGCTGTCGGCGTAGTACTGGGCGCCCTGCTCATAGCCCACGATGAAGTCATTGATGGTGTCGGCGTCCTCGCCGCCCACGGCGCCCACCACGCCGCTCTCGCTCATGGCCGCGGCGATATAGCCGGCCAGGAAGGAGCCCTCGTTCTGGGCGTAGGTGATGTTCAGCACGTTCTCCACAGGGGCAGAGGTGGCGTTGTCGATCCAGATGAACTTCACGTCAGGATACTCGGGGCCCACGGTCTCCACGTCGTAAAACTCCCAGCCCACGCAGACCACCACGTCCGCCATGTCGGCGGCGTTGCGGATCTGGGCGGTGTGGTTCTCGCCGCCGCACTCGATAGTCTTCAGCTCGATGCCCAGATCCTCCGCCAGCTTGTCGCAGCCGGCCTTGGAGGAGTCGTAGAAGGAGCGGTCGCCGAACTTGTCCGCCACCACCAGGGCCACGGTCAGGGGTTCGTCGTCAGCCAGGGCGGCGACAGAGGCCAGTCCGGCCACCAGCACCAGAGCCAGCAGAAGGGAAATGATGCGTTTTTTCATGTGTATGTACCTCCCAAATGATCTTTCTGGAATAGCAGGCGCCGGTATCCCGGCGTGTGTAAGCCAATTATAGCAAGTCCTGGCGGACGAATCAAGGGTTTATGATGAATTGGTGGAAAAGATGGCGAAAAAATTTGTGTAAAATACCCAGTTTGTTACGAAAAATTCTTGCGTTATGCACCATAGGATAGTATAATAACAATATGAGACGAAAGGAGGGGCTCGCGTGAAAGAGGTATTGTTGGTAGACTGCTGTGTGCGGCGGGAGCAATCCCGGACGGCCCGGCTGGCCCGGGCATTTGTGGGCGGACTGGATGAGACGCGGTTTTCTGTGAGCGTGATCCGGCCCGACGAGGAGCGTATGAGGCCCCTGACGGGGGAGTCTCTGCGGGAGCGGGATCGCCTGCTGGCGGAGGGGGCGCTGGATCGGCCCCGGTTTGATTACGCCCGCCAGTTCGCGGCGGCGGATACGGTGGTGATGGCGGCGCCGTTCTGGGATCTGAGTTTTCCCGCCATTTTGAAGGTGTACATAGAGAACATCAGCGTGGAGGGCATCACCTTCCGCACGGCGGAGGACGGGCTGCACGGGCTGTGCCGGGGCCGGCACCTCATCCTGCTCACCACCCGGGGCGGGTACTACGGGGACACGCCTCTGGAGCAGGGGAGCCGGTACATCCAAGCGCTCCAGGAGTTTTACGGCTTCGGCGACTATGCCTGCGTAGCGGCGGAGGGCCTGGACATGGGCGTCGATCCGGAGCCGCTGGTGGCCGCTGCCGAGGCCCAGGCAAGGGCTATGGCGGCCAGTCTTTGAACAGAAAACGCGATACGCCGATCCCGGCGGCCGGTCTTCCGGCCGCCGGGATCGTGCGTGGAGCCGTTTTTCCTGGGGACGGGGATAAAATTTCCGCCCCATGGGTGCAAAATCCATGAGAATATGCTATACTCATTAAATCAAATCCCTGTTGAAAAGAGAGTCAAGACGTGGAGCGGATAGTAAAAGGGATCAGGAATGTGGGCATAGGGTGCCTGTCCTTTCTAAAGTGGGTGGTCATGGCGGGCGCCATGGGCCTGATCGTGGGAGCGGTGGCCGTGGCCTTTCACTGGTGCATCGGCACGGCGACGGCCCTGCGGATCATGCACCCCTGGCTCATCTGGTTTCTGCCGGTGTGCGGCTGCGCCATCGTGTGGCTGTATAAGATATGCGGTCTGGGCAACGACCGGGGCACCAATCTGGTGCTGGTGGCGGTGCGCGACGGCGCGGCGGTGCGGCTGCGCACGGCGCCGCTGATATTCGTCTCCACTGTGGCCACCCACCTGGTGGGCGGCTCCGCCGGACGGGAGGGCGCCGCCCTGCAGATCGGCGGCTCCATCGGCGCCTGGACGGGCCGGCAGCTGGGTCTGGACGAAAAGGATCTGCGGATCATGGTGATGTGCGGCATGGCCGGGGCCTTTTCCTCCATCTTTGGCACGCCCATCACCGCCGCCGTGTTCGCCATGGAGGTGGTGAGCGTGGGGGTCATGTACTACGCCGCGTTCGTGCCATGTATGGTGGCGTCGGTGAGCGGGTTTCTGCTGGCCCAGGCCCTGGGACTGCACGGGGTGGTGGGCTACGCCGCCGGTTCGCCCCCGCCCCTGACCGGCGCGTCCATGCTCCAGAGCGTGGTGCTGGGGGCCATGTGCGCGGGGGTGTCGGTGGTCTTTTGCGAGGGGATGCACATCTCCCACAAGCTCTATGACCGGGCGATAAAAGATCCGGCCCTGCGGGCGGCGGTGGGCGGCGTGCTGGTGCTGGCGCTGACCCTTCTGGCCGGCACCCAGATATACAACGGCTCGGGGGATGAGCTGATCCGAAAGCTGCTGGGCGGGCAGACCGTCTGGTACGCGTTTTTGGTCAAGATGCTCTTCACCGCCCTGACGCTGGGCGCGGGCTTCCGGGGCGGCGAGATCGTCCCGGCCCTGTGCGTGGGCTGCGCTTTCGGCACGTGGATGGGGCCGCTGCTGGGGCTGCCCCACGGATTTTCCGGGGCGCTGGGCATGACGGCGGTGTTCTGCGGGGCGACCAACTGTCCCATCAGCTCCATACTGCTCAGCTATGAGCTGTTCGGCGGCCAGGGGATGGTGCTGTTTTCCCTGGGGTGCGCGGTGAGCTATATGCTGTCCGGCTACTACGGCCTGTACAGCGAACAAAAGATCGTCTATTCCAAATTCCGTACAGAGTGGATCAACCGAAAGGCCACCTGAACGGCCGAAGAAAGGGAGGAAAAAACATGACGCGGTTCAACCATTTCAATTTCAACGTTCTGGATCTGGAGCGGAGCTTGGCTTTTTATAAGCAGGCGCTGAATCTGACCCCCGCCCGGGAGAAGGTGGCGGCGGACGGCTCCTATAAGCTGGTGTTTTTGCAGGACGAGGCGGGCAGCCCCTTCCAGCTGGAGTTGACCTGGCTGCCGGAGCGGAAAAAGCCCTATGATCTGGGGGAGGGGGAGTATCACCTGGCCTTCCAGGCGGAGGACTTCGGGGCGCTGCACGAGCACCATAAGGCCATGGGCTGCATCTGCTTTGAGAACACCGCCATGGGCGTCTACTTCATCGAGGATCCGGACGGGTACTGGATCGAGATCATCCCGGTGCGCAAGTGAGCCGGAAAGGGAGGACGCGGAATGAATTTTGTGTTTATCTCCCCCAACTTTCCCCATACATATTGGAATTTCTGTGACCGGCTGCGCCGCAACGGGGTGAACGTGCTGGGGATCGGGGACTGCCCCTACGAGGGACTGGAGCAGGGGCTGAAGGACGCTCTGACCGAGTACTACCGGGTGGACAGTCTGGAAAACTATGACCAGGTATACCGGGCGGTGGCCTTTTTCTCCTTCCGGTACGGAAAGATCGACTGGCTGGAGTCCAACAACGAGTACTGGCTGGAGCAGGACGCCCGGCTGCGCACGGATTTCCACATCACCACCGGCGTGGACAGCCAGGCCGTGGCGGCCTTCAAGAGCAAGTCCGGCATGAAGCTCTATTATGCCGCCGCCCAGGTGCCCACCGCCCGCTGCCATCAGGTGACGGACATGGCCGCCGCGAAGGCGTTCATCGCCCAGGTGGGCTACCCGGTGATCGTCAAGCCGGACGTAGGGGTGGGCGCGTCCCACACCTGGAAGCTGTCCGGGGAGGAGGAGCTGGCCCGGTTTTTTGACGCGCTGCCCCAGGAGCCCTATGTGATGGAGGAATTCGTGGAGGGGACGATCCGCTCCTACGACGCCATCATGGATTCCCGGTGCGAGCCGCTTTTCGAGTCCTCGGCCGTATTTCCGCCCTCCATCGCCGACATCGTCAACGACCAGGGGGATCTGGCCTATTACGTGGCGGACAAAGTCCCGCCCGCCCTGGCGAAGATGGGCCGCCGGACGGCCAAGGCCTTCGGGGCCGCCAGCCGGTTCGTGCACCTGGAGTTTTTCCAGCTGACCCGGCCCAAGCCCGGCCTGGGGGACGTGGGGGACTTCGTGGGCCTGGAGGTCAATATGCGCCCGGCGGGGGGATATACCACGGACATGATGAACTTTGCCCACAGCACGGACGTATACCAGATCTGGGCGGATATGGCCGCCTTTGACCAGCGCCGTCTGCCCGCCGGCGGGGACGACCACTTCTGCGCCTACGCCAGCCGCCGGGACGGCCGGCAGTATAGCCGCACCCATGAGCAGATCATGGAGCGGTACGGCCGGCAGATGGCCATGTGCGAGCGGATGCCGGACGCCATCGCCGACGCCATGGGCAACCAGATGTACACCGTCCACGCCGCGGACGAGCAGGCGGCCCGGGAATTTATCCGCTTCGTGCTGGAGCGGCAGTGAGAGGAGACAGTATGGACATTCGGTATTTTAAGGAATACAGCGGCAAGCTGGATCGGGAGATGGAGTTCAAGGTCTACGGCCACGGCGGCAAGCTGTGCCTGGCCTTCCCACCCCAGAACGGCCGCTTTTTCGACTTTGAGAACTACGGCATGGTGGACACCGTCGCCCCCTGGGTCGAGCAGGGCCGGGTGATGGTGGTGGGAGTGGACGCCATCGACGGGGAGACCTGGTCGAATCAGCAGGGCGATCCCCACCAGCGGCTGGAGCTGCAGGAGCGGTGGTTTGCCTATGTGACGGATGAACTGCTGCCCCGGCTCTACGAGCTGGGCTGCGACGGGCGCAAGGCCATGACCACCGGGTGCAGCATGGGCGGGCTGCACGCGGCAAACTTCTTCTTCCGGCGGCCGGATCTGTTTGACACGGTGGTGTCCCTGAGCGGATTGTTCGACGCCAACTTTTTCTTCGGCAATTACCACGACGAGCTGACATACGCCAACTCGCCCCTGCAGTTTCTGCCCAACATGCCGGAGGATCACCCCTGGATGGAGCTGTATCGCCAGAGCGACATCATCCTCTGCTCCGGGCAGGGCGCCTGGGACGAGGAGATGATGGCCCATGAACGGCGGCTGGAGTCCATCCTGCACGTGAAGGGCGTGCCGGTATGGGCGGACTACTGGGGCCACGACGTGTGCCACGACTGGCCCTGGTGGCGCAAGCAGCTGCCCTATTTCTTCTCCAAGCTGCCCATTTGAGGGGAGGGGACGGCCATGGGCGCGACAGAGCGTTTTCTGCGCTATGTGAAGATCGACACCCAGTCCGATGAGCGCACGGGCCAGACGCCCTCTTCCCAGGGCCAGTGGGAGCTTGCCCGGCTGCTGTGCCGGGAGCTGGAGGCGCTGGGGCTGGAGGAGCCCCGGGTGGACGAATACTGCGTCGTCACCGCCCGCATCCCGGCCAGCGCCGGATATGAGCGGGCGCCGGTCATCGGCTTTCTGGCCCATATGGACACCTCCCCGGCCTTCTCCGGCCGGGACGTGACGGCGCTGCTGCATCCGGACTATGACGGCAGCGACGTGGCGCTGCCCCAACAGGGGCGCGTCATCCGCCGGGCGGAGTTTCCCTTTCTGGGGGAGCTTGCCGGCAAGACGCTGATCACCGCCGACGGCTCCACCCTCCTGGGCGCGGACGACAAGGCCGGCGCGGCGGAGATCGTGGAGATGTGTGCCCGGCTGATGACCGGGGACGTCCCCCACGGGCCGGTGCGGGTGGCCTTTACCCCGGACGAGGAGATCGGCCAGGGGCCGGATCACTTCGACGTGGCCGCCTTTGGGGCAAAGTACGCCTACACGGTGGACGGCGGCGCGGCCGGCTCCATTGAGTATGAGAACTTCAATGCCGCCGGGGCGCGGATCGCCATCGAGGGGGTGTCCGTACACCCCGGCTCCGCCAAGGGTATCATGGAAAACGCCCTTCTCATTGCCCAGGAAATAAACGCCCTGCTGCCCGCCGGGGAGATCCCCGCCCGGACGGAGGGCTATGAGGGATTTTTCCACCTGGACGGCCTGGAGGGCACCGCCGCCAGCGCCCGGATGGAGTACATCATCCGGGATCATGACCGGGCCCGGTTCGAGAAGCGGAAAAAGCAGCTGTCCGACGCCTGCGAAAAGGCGGCCGCGGCGCACCCCACCGCGTCCGTAAAGCTCTTTATGCAGGACAGCTATTACAACATGAAAGAGCAGCTGGCCGGGTGCATGCACCTGGTGGAGAATGCCAAAGAGGCCGCCCGCCGGGCGGGCCTTACCCCAGCGGTGGAGCCCATCCGGGGCGGCACAGACGGCGCGCGGCTTTCCTATATGGGCCTTCCGTGCCCCAACCTGGGCACCGGCGGGTATAACTTCCACGGCCCGATGGAGTGCGTCTGCGCCCAGGACATGGAGGCGGTGGTGGAGATGCTGCTGCACATTGTGCGGATATACAGCCGCGGATACGAGCAGGACGAATAAAAGACAAGACCAGCGGGCGGGGCCGGAGGGCCCCGCCTCTTTGTTACTGTGTGGTTTACATAACATATTGATCCTGCCTGTGGCGGCCGAACCGCCGGCTTTTCGCAGGGGGTTTATATTGACAAAAATGCTACGGGGGGGGGTATGATGGAGATAACGAACCCAGGGAAGAAAACAAAGATGAAAACAGGAGGATCAACTCATGGCAAAGCGCGCGTTGAGTCTGCTCCTGGCGGCGCTGATGCTGCTGGGGGCGCTGCCCATGGCCTACGCCGAGGACGAGCCGGAGGAACCCGTTGCGACGGAGGAACCTGTTGCAACAGAGGAACCCGCTGCGACGGAAGAACCGGCTGCGACGGAAGAACCGACTGCGACGGAAGAACCGACTGCGACGGAAGAACCGACTGCGACGGAGGAACCAGTTGCGACCGAGGAACCCGCTGCAACGGAAGAACCGGTTGTGACGGAAGAGCCCGTTGCGACGGAGGAACCTGTTGTGGCGGAGGAACCGGCTGCCGCAGAAGTTCCGGCGGAGCCGGAAGAACCCGCGGAGCCCGTTGAAGAGCCCATCCCGGAGCCGGAAGCGCCCGCGGCGGAGGAAGACCTGACTGCCGGGGAAGAGGCCCAGACCAAGGACGACGGCAGCGGGACACTCTACTCCACCTTCTCCTGGACGCTGACCAACGGTACCCTCACCATCACCGGCGCGGGCTCCCTTGCCAAGGCGGATTTTGAGCTGACCACGACGACGGGCGGCCAGTGTGAGCTGCCCCATGA
>CANQDL010000049.1 GCA_947591105.1 uncultured Oscillospiraceae bacterium | reverse complement strand
ACGCCCTGGAGGGCATCACCCACTCCCTGTGCTCCCTGGAATATGAGGATCACCGGCCCCTGTACGACTGGGTCATCCAGAACACGGACGTGCCCTCCAAGCCCCGGCAGATCGAGTTTTCCCGCCTGGGCATCAACCACACCGTCATGAGCAAGCGCAAGCTGCGCAAGCTGGTGGAGGAGCACTACGTCTCCGGGTGGGACGACCCCCGTATGCCCACCCTGTGCGGCCTGCGCCGGCGGGGCTACACCCCCACCGCCGTGCGCTCGTTCATCAGCCGCATCGGCGTGAGCAAGGTCACCAGCACGGTGGAATACTCCTTCCTGGAGCACTGCCTGCGGGAGGAACTGAATCTCTCCGCCCCCCGGCGGATGGCGGTGTTGCGCCCGGTAAAGCTCATCATCACCAACTACCCGGAGGGCCAGACCGAGACCTTCCAGATCGAGAACAATAACCTGGACGAGAGCGCCGGCACCCGGCCCGTGAGCTTTGGCCGGGAGCTGTGGATCGAGTCGGAGGACTTCCTGCCGGAGCCGGTGCCCAAGTATAAGCGCCTCTACCCCGACGGCCCCGAGTGCCGGCTGAAGGGTGCGTATCTCATCAAGTGCACCGGTTATGAGACCGACGCGCAGGGCAATGTCACCGTGTTCGCCCAGTATGACCCGGACTCCCGGGGCGGCGACCCCGCCGACGGCCGGAAGGTCAAGGGCGGCACCATCCACTGGGTGAACGCCGCCGACTGCGTGGACGCGGAGATCCGGCTCTATGACGATCTGTTCTCCGATCCGGAGCCCGACGCGGCGGAGGATTTCCTCACCTGCCTCAACCCCAGCTCCCTGGAGATTCTGACCGGCTGCAAAGTGGAGCGGGCGCTGGAAAACGCCCGCGCCCCGGAGAGCTTCCAGTTTTTGCGCACCGGCTACTTTGCCGTGGACAACAAGGACTCCGCCCCCGGCCGCCTGGTGTTCAACCGGGCCGTGGCCCTCAAGGACGGGGCCAAGCCCAAGAGCTGACGAAAAGATATGACGCCGGCAGACGTTTTTCACGTCTGCCGGCGCTTTATATTGAAGAAGATATGTGATAACCGGGCCGCGAAAATCTCACATCGCCCCGATATAGTCCCGGTCGAGGGTGATGCGGCAGGCGCAGTCCGGGCACTGCTCCCGGACGATATTGGTCAGCATCCGGCGCAGCTGTTCCTCCGGTATGGCCACGTCCGCCGGCACAAAGCAGTCGAACTCCGCCCGCAGGGCGCCCTCCTCCCGGCGCAGCCGCAGATCGTGCACCGCCAGCCGGGGGTCTATGGCGCTTATGCGCTCCTCCAAATGGGCCCGCAGACGGTTTTCCGCCGTGTCGTCCCAGGTGACGGGATCGTACTGGAACAGCATACTCAGTCCGTCGTTCTCTAGAAAATCCCTCTCCAGCGCCTCCAGAGCCTCCCGCCGAACCATGGGATCGCCGTCCGCCGCCATCTCCACATGCACGGAGGCGAACCGCCGCCCGGGGCCGTAGTCGTGCAGCAGCAGATCGTGGGTGCCCAGCACACCGGGGCAGGCCAGGATCTTCTCCCGGATATGCTCCACCTCCCCGGGGGAGGGCTTTTTTCCCAGCAGCAGATCCAGGGTGTCCCGCAGGGTGGAAAACCCGCTCCAGAGCACGAATACCGCCACCGCCAGGGCCAGCCAGCCGTCCAGGGCCACGCCCCAGCGCTGGCTGATGAGCATTCCCGCCAGCACCGCGCCGGTGGCGGCGGCGTCGTTGCGGCTGTCCACGCTGGCCACCTGCAGCGTCTCGGAGCCGATCCGGGCCCCCTCCCGCCGGTAAAAGAACATCATCCCCAGCTTGACGGCCACGGTCAGGGCCAGCGCCAGGGCCATGGGCCAGGAAAAGCGCAGAGCCGTAGGGCGCACCATCTCCTCCACGCCGCTCTTGAAAAGCTCCACCCCCGCCACCAGCACCAGCACCGACACGGTCAGTCCCGCCAGGTACTCGTACCGGCCGTGGCCATAGGGGTGCTCCGCGTCCGCTGGCTTGGCGGACAGCTTGAAGCCCAGAAGGGCGATGATATTGGAGGCCGCGTCCGTCAGGTTGTTCACCCCGTCCGCCACCACCGCCACCGAGCCCGACGCCAGCCCCAGCAGCACCTTGCCCCCGAAGAGGATCACGTTGCAACCCATGCCCAGCAGGCTGTCCCGCCGCCCGCGGGCCAGCCGGGCCGCCCTGTCAGAGCCGTCCGCATGTGCCGCCTGCTTTTTCAAAACGCCGCCCCCTTCCGCCTGGTCAGACCATCATATGCGAAAGGGGGCGTCTTCGTCAACGCTAATTTTATTAGGGCGCTGCTAACTCATTTGGGCCAGCGCCTCTTTTTCCAGCTCCTCCAGGGTGACCGTCCGGCCGCCCTGAATCCGGGAGCGCTCCGCCGCCAGGGCCATCACATGGCTCTCCACGGAGGCCTCTATCCCTGTCAGCCCCTGAGTATCCCCGGAGGCGAGAAGGTCAAAGAAGCTGTGCAGCAGGCCGAAGTCCCCGCCGCCGTGGCCGGAAAACTCCCCCGCCTGCTCCTTCAGGTCGAACACCTGCTCCTTCCGGCCAAAGGGCCGGAGCACCAGGGTGTTTTCCTCCATGTCCCCCCGGATCTCCCCCTGGGTGCCGGTGAGCTTTATCGTCCGGTGGCAGGTCTCCGTGAAGGCGCTGACGGTAAACGACGCAGTCAGTCCCCCCTCGAACAGCAGATTCACCGTCTGGTGGTCGGCCACATCGTTGTCGCAGCGGAACACGCACCGGCCATAGGGCCCGGTCTTGAGCGCCGCCCGGAGCTTCTCCGGCGTGGGATCGGTGACCACCACGTCCACCGGCCACTGGGGGCCGATGGCTTCCAGGCCGCAGTGGGGATCGGTGAAGTAGAGCCTGCCCGCGTCGTAAAGGCACCCCTCCCGGGCCGGGCAGTCGCAGCACCGCTCCGCCGCCCCGGCCGGGGCGTTCTCCGGCCGGAAGAAGTCCAGGCTGCCGAAGCTCTGCACCTGCAGACACCGGCGGCCGGCCAGCCAGCGCAGGATGTCCATATCATGGCAGCACTTTTGCAGCAGCATGGGGCTGGCCTCGTCCTGCCGCCGCCAGTTGCCTCGGACAAAGCTGTGGGCAAAGTGCCACCAGGCCACGTTCTCCGACGCCTCGATGGTCACCGGCCGGCCGATCTCGCCCCGGCTGACCAGCTGGTGCAGCGCCGCGTAAAACCGGGTATACCGCAGCACGTGGCACACCAGCACCCGCCGGCCCGTCTGCCGGGCCTTCTCCCGCAGAGCCAGGCACTCGGCCAGATCCGGGGAGATGGGCTTTTCCAGCAGCACGTCATATCCCCGCTCCAGCGCCGCCAGGGCATTTTTCACATGGGTGCGATCCATGGTGGCTATGATCACCGCGTCCGCCAGCCGGGGCTGGGACAGCATCTGCTCGTCCGAGGCAAAGCACATCTCCGGCGCCACCCCGTACAGCGCCCGCAGCTTCTCCAGCCGCTCCGGCCGGGGATCGGCGCCGGCCACGATCTTCATCCGCTCCGGATGGGCCGTCTGAAAGGGCGCGTAGGCGTCCAGTCCCCGGCTGCCGCATCCGCATATCGCCACGGTAAAAGGTTCCGCCATGAAAATTCCTCCTTTTTTCTCCGATTATAGCCCCCGGCCCGCGCCCCTGTCAATCGGCGGGGCTTTTGGATTTACAAACCCGCTCCGGTGTGATAAAGTAATACGGCCCGTGAAGACGGGCGGAAAGGCGTTTGACCCATGAGCGTGAAGATCATCCTGCTGGATCTGGACGGCACCCTTCTCAACAGCGAAAAGACCCTGCCCGAGGAAAACCGCCAGGCCCTTATCCGGGCCGCGGACAAGGGCGTGCTCGTCGTGCCGGCCACAGGCCGGTTTTATATGGGCATCCCCCAGATCATCCGGGAGCTGCCCTTCGTGCGCTACGCCCTGTGCGTCAACGGCGCGCAGCTTTACGACGCCCAGACCGATACGACCCTCCACCGGGAGGAGATCCCCCTGCCTCTGGCCATGCGGGTGTTCGACCGGCTGGATCAGCTGCCGGTCATTTATGACTGCTATCTGGACGGGGCGGGCTATATATCCAAGGACTTTTACGCCCAGATCGACCGGTATATCGCAGATCCCATCATCAACCGGATGATCCGCGGCATGCGCACCCAGGTGGACGACTTTCGGGGATATCTCACCCAGCGGGGACAGAGTCTGCAAAAGATCGTCATGTTCTTTGCCGATATGCAAGCCCGGGCCCGGGCGCTGCAGACCCTGCCGGAGGAGTTTCCGGAGCTGGCCGTGACCAGCGCCATCCCCAACAACATCGAGATGAACATCGCCGCCGCCACCAAGGGAAACGGCCTGCTGGCGCTGTGCCGCCACCTGGGCATCGACCCGGCGGACGCCATGGCCCTGGGGGACGGCAGCAACGACGCGGCCATGCTGCGGGCCGCCGGCCTGGGCGTGGCCATGGCCAACGCCGACCCGGTCACGCTGGCCGCGGCGGACTGGGTGACCGCCTCCAACGACCAGTGCGGCGTAGCCCTGGCCATCGAGCGCTTCGTGCTGTAAAAACCATATCACAAGCGCCGCCCTCCCTGCACGGGGATGCGCAAGCGGCAATGGACATACTGCAAAACGCCCTGGACGAGGCGGAAGAAAAGTATATCGAGACGGCGGAGGACTGACCGCCGCAGGGACAGCGCCAATCGGGGCCTGCTTTGGGCAGGCCCCGAACCTTATTGGATCTGCTGGTATATCTGCCGGGCGCTGCCGGTTTGGCCGCCGCCCAGAAGATACAGCGCGCCGTCGGCCATGGTCAGCTTCAGCCAGGGCCCTTCCCGGGGGTCAAGGCACAGGGTGGCGCTGCCCCACGGGGTGCTGAACTTTCCCTTGAGGATGCTGTCCGCTCCGGTACCTATGACCCGGGTCATCCCCTTTGGCAGTTCGTCGATGAGCTCCGCGTCCGCGATCTCATCCATCGGCAGGGCATAGTCCTTGCCCCAGCTCTCGGCAAGCAGAACTCCGTCGGCCACCCGCAGGGGCAGAGGCGCCTGGCACATGGCGTCGATAAAAAGGCCCATGACCGGCATAGCCAGCAGCAGCGCCAGCGCAAAGACCATGAGCGCCTTGCCGGCCGGCCGGGCCAGGTTCACGGTGGAGTTGACGCCGGTGCGGGCGTTGATGATAGTCTGGCTGTCGTTGGGGTCAAAGTAGAGCTGGCCCCAGAGCCACTTGTCGTCCTCGTCCACGTAAAAGCCCTGGCCGCTGGCGGCGGTGAGTTTTTCCTGGATGTGACGGACTCGGAACTCCATCGCCACGGCCGCGGCGCACAGGCCCAGGGCCAGGGCCTCGGCAAGCAGGATCACCGCTCCGCCGCCGGCGGGAGGAAGCGCCTCGCTCACCCACACGCCGACGCTGACCGCCGCCATTGCCCAGGCGCACAACACCCATACCCGATCCCATGCCCGGCGGCGCACCCGGGTCAGGGCCGCCGTCACCGCGTCGTTTTCGTCCACCGCCTCCGCCCGGTTCCTGTACAGGTACTTCGCCCCCGGCCAACAGGCCAGGGCCATCGCCCCATCCAGGACGTACAGCATCCACAGCTCCCGGTCAAACACCGCCGGGATCACCGCGACCACCGCCGCCGCCACGAACCACCACACGCTGACCCGCTTTGCCGGCTCCGCCGCCGCGGTGACACTGGCCGTCCGGACGGCGGGCACCGCCCAGCCCCGGGCCTTTTTCACCGCCTTGAGCTTGCCGTTCCAGCGGGCGGTACACACAAATTCCCCCAGGATCAGCAGGTCTATCCAGAGAAACAGCAGGCAGAAGTTGATCCCCGGCCAGAAAAGGGCCGCGAACAGGATCGCCAGGGCCGCCAAGCCCAAGCACACGATAAGCTGTGCCCGCTTGAAACCCTTCAAAAGGCGCAGTACCTCCCCGTCCTCCCGTCCGGCGCGGGGGAACGTGACCCCCACGACGATGTTTTTCTTGAATTTCGCCTCGTTGGCGTTCAATGCGTACATCACGGGCAGGAGCACCAGGCACATGCCCCAAGAGATCAGAGCCGTCATTTTGTTCCCTCCTCATACAGTTTTCTGCACAGTGCCAGCGCCTCGTCCAGGCCCACCCCCGACAGGCGCAGCTCCCCCAGATGCAGGCGCAGGGCCTCCACGGTCTCCGGCCGGGGGCCGGCGGTGTCCTTCACCGAGGCCACCACCGTGCCCAGCCGCCGGTCGGTGACGATGTATCCCTCCTGACGCAGCTGCTGGTAGGCCCGGTTGGCGGTCATCATATTGATGCCGCACTCCTCCGCCAGGGCCCGGATGGTGGGCAGCCGTTCCCCGGGCCGGAGCTCCCCCCGGGCCACCGCCAGCACCATCTGGTTTCGGATCTGCATGTAAATGGGCTGATCCGAGCTGAAATCCAGTTTCAGAAGCATATGGCCGCCTCCTTTGTATCGTTTGCATTAATTATAATAATGCAAAAAATGCAAAGTGTCAACAGTTTTTTTACTTTTCTATGCGAAAAAATATTGCAAGCCGCCCCAAGGGGCCTTATAATATAGATGTGGCTGACGCCAAAACGGGGAGTTACAGCGAAAGGCACGGTTTTGCGGGGATTTTTGCCGCAAGTAGAGCCGCGCCTTTCGACGCGGCAATAATCTTATAGGGGAGAGAGCAGCTATGATGGTCACGCGCGTCGCCGTACTCGGCATTATCGTGGAAAATCTCGAGAGCACTGAAAAACTCAACGCCATTCTGCACCGCTATTCCGGCTATATACTGGGTCGCATGGGCATTCCCTACCGGCAGCGGGACATCAATATCATCAGCATCGCCGTGGACGCGCCCCAGGACGTGACCAACACCATGTCCGGCGAGATCGGCGCTCTGCCCGGGGTCAACGTCAAAACAGCCTATTCCCACGTCATCACCAGGTCTTAGTACCGCCTCCGATAGAGTTGCCGCGGCGGGGTGTGCTCTATCAGGGGCCGGCGGGCCTCAGAAATATGGAGTGAACCCCTTATGAAACGCATAGCATCTCTTTTGCTGGCCCTGGCCCTCTGTCTGGGTCTGGGGATATCTGTTCCGGCCGCGTGCGCGGCGGAGCCTGTAAACGTGATGGTGCTCAACGGCACCACCGGCTTCGGCATGGCCAAGCTCATCTCCGACGCCGGGGCGGGCGAGAGTTCCATCGACTATACCTTTTCCGTGGAGACGGACGCCAGCGTCGTCACCGCCGCGCTCATCAGCGGGGACTGTGACATCGCGGCGCTGCCCACCAATGCCGCCGCCGCCGTCTACAACAAGACGGAAGGCGGCGTGCGGCTGCTGGCCCTGAACACCTTGGGGGTGCTGTATCTGGTGGCGAACAGCCAGGCCGTCACGGTGGACAGTCTGGCCGATCTGGCGGGCATGACCGTGTATGTCCCCGCCCAGAATCCCAGCTTCCTCTTCCGGGCCCTGTGCCAGCAGGCCGGGGTGGAGGACGTGACGGTGGACGACACCTACGCCCAGCCGGCCGATCTGCGCACCGCCCTGGCCGCCGGAGAGGTGGATCTGGCCGTGCTGCCCGAGCCCATGGTCACCATCGCCTGCGCCGCCAACGACAAGCTTGCCGTGGCGCTGGATCTGACAGAGCAGTGGGACAGCGTGTTCCCCGCCGACAGCCTGGTGCAGGGCTGCGTGGTGGCCCGGACGGATTTCGTCCAGGGCCGGCCGGAGGACGTGGACGCCTTCCTGGAGGAATACGGCCAGTCCATCCAGTACCTGACTGAAGACCCGGCGGACGCCGCCGCCCTCATCGAGCAGACCGGCGTGTTCACCAACGCCGCGGTGGCCGAAAAGGCCATCGGCCGCTGTAACGTGTGCTTCATCACCGGCGACGATATGCGCGCCGACATGGAGCAGTTTCTGGACATCCTCTTCACCGCCGCGCCGGAGTCCATCGGCGGAAAACTGCCGGACGAGGATTTTTACTACGTAGGTTAACATCATATGAACAGCTGGAAAACCTTCCTGAAGCAAATGCTCATCCTGGCTTTCTGGCTGGGGGTATGGGCGCTGTCGGCGCGCCTGGTGGCCAGCGAGCTTCTGCTCCCCGGCCCCTGGCGGGTGCTGCGGCGCCTTTTGTATTTGATGGGGCAGGGCTCCTTCTGGCGCATCACCGGGATAAGCCTGGCTCGCATCCTGTGCGGCACACTGGCGGCCATCGCGGCTGGGGTGCTGCTGGCCGCCGCCACATGCCGGTTTCGGTTTCTCCAGGCGGTGCTCTCCCCCCTGCTCACGGCCATCAAGTCCGTACCGGTGGCCAGCTTCATCCTGCTGGCGCTGATCTGGGTGGGGCGGGACATATTGCCCAGCGTGATCGTGTTTTTGATGGTGCTGCCGCTGGTGTGGGGCAACGTGGCCGCGGGCATCGCCCAGACCGACCGGCAGCTGCTGGAGCTGGCCAAGGTATACCGCTTTCCCCCCTGGCGCACCATCCGGCGGGTATACGTGCCGGAGGTGGCCCCCTATTTCCTGGCCGCCTGTCGCACCAGCTTCGGCGTAGCCTGGAAGTCCGGGGTGGCGGCGGAGGTGCTGACCGTGCCCGTCCGCTCCATCGGCCGGATGCTGTATGAGTCCAAGCTCTATCTGGAGACGGTGGATCTGTTCGCCTGGACGGTGGTGGTGGTGCTCTGCTCCCTGTGCATCGAGCGGCTGCTCACCGCCGCCATATCGCGGCTGCACCGCAACTACGTCCGGGGAGGTGCGGAGCAATGATACGTTTTGAAAACGCCTGCCTGCGCTACGGCGGACGCACCGTTCTGGCCGGGGTGGATCTGCACGTGCCCGCCGGCTCCCACGCGGCGCTGATGGGCCCCTCCGGCTGCGGCAAGACCTCCATGCTGCATATGGCCGCCCAGCTGCGCCAGCCCACCGCCGGCACGGTCACCTGCGCCGCCAAGCGCCTGGCGTACGCCTTTCAGGAGCCCCGGCTCCTGCCCCGGCTGACCGCGCTGCAAAACGTGAACGCGGTGCTGTCCGACGGGCCGGACACCGCGGCCCAGGCCATGGGCTGGCTGGAGGCGGTGGGTCTGGCGGAGGCGGCGGAAAAGCTTCCCCACCAGCTGTCCGGCGGCATGGCCCAGCGGGTGAATCTGGCCCGGGCGCTGTCCCTGGACGGGGACGCGCTGCTGCTGGACGAGCCCCTCAAGGAGCTGGACGAGGCCCGCCGGGAGGACATCCTGGCCCTGCTGGCCCGCTGCACCCAGGGCAAGACCCTGCTGGTCACCACCCATGACATCAGCGTGGCCCGCGCCCTGGCCGACACCGTATACGTCTGGCGGGAGGGCGTCTTTCTGCCGGCATGAGCGGCTGCTGCAAGCGCATAAAATGAGCGCGGTGGAACACCCACCGCGCTCTATGGTTTTGCGAACATGAGCCGATCTCTTACTGTCGGACTTCCTCTTTGGACAGAGCGCTCACCAGCTCCTCCGGCTGCACCAGGATGGGCTCCGGCAGGGGCTCCCCGTGCCAGGCGCACACTGCGGCCACATAGCCGTCGTCCAGGCTGTATTCCCCGAACTGCCAGCCCTCCGCGCCGTGGATCACATCCTCCTGATCCAGACTCAAAAGCTGATCCTGACTCACCGCCTTGACCCACGCCTCCTTCCGCGCCCAGATCTGGAAAAAGGCCGTCTGCTGCTGGTCATGGGGCTGTTCCGCCAGCCAGTCCCGCTCCCGGAAGTGGAACCGCCGGGCCACGGACATATGCACTGGCTTGATCTTCTGCACGTCCACCCCTACCCGCCGGTCGCTGATGGCGCACATGGCGTAATCTCCCGAGTGGGACAGGCTGAAGTGCAGATCGTCACGCTGGGCAAACACGGGCTTGCCCGCCTGTAAAAAGCGGACAGGCTCCTCCGGATGGACGCCGTGGCGCTCCATCACATACCGCCACAGAAGGCCCGCGCCCAGACTGGCCTCTCGGGCGGGAGCATAGCGCAGCCGCTCCAGACGGCGGCGCCGCCACCGGGGCAGGAGTACCGCTCTCTCCTCCGGAAGAGCGTCCCCGCATTTGAGAATGAATACCTCTGTCATAACCGTTCACCGCTCCGGCGTGTTTGAGATATGATGACCGTGCGCCGCAGCGCCGGGGCCCCTGTCGGCCGGCAGCAGAACCGGCGGGCCGGCAGTCCCTTAACGGCGGCGCGTCCCCCACCGGAGGCAGGACTACACGCCAAAAGCCCCGCGCCGCATGGGAGCGCCGTTCTCTCGGATACAACGCCCGTTCCCCGCCGCCGCCGGGGCTTTGTGTCTCTCTTGTCACGCGCGAAAATGAATAGGATCTGTATATTTATTTTAACCCAAATCCCAAATAATTACAATCCCTTTTTCTGTCAGTTTCTGTCATGATTAGCACTGAATTTTCCGACGCAAAATGAAACACTTTGACGAAAAATTCAGAAAAATATACAAAACGCCCCGGGCTTTTTTCCCGGGGCAATCCAATTGTACGCTTGGGTCCTCTTTGGGCTCACATCTCCCGATCCCGGATATAGACGATCTTGGAGCGGGGGTCGGACTTGTCCTGCTGGCGCTCCTCCACCTCGAACCGGTCGATGGCCTTGACCATATTGGACAGCTTGGAATAGCCGTAGCTGCGGGCGTCAAAATCCGGCCGTTTTTTCTGGATGAGCTGCCCCACGGCGCCCAGGGACACATAGTCGTCGTCCCCCGCCCCGGACAGATCCAGAATAGAGTCGGCGATGAGCCAGACGATGCTGTCCGGTATCTGCCGGGACTCCGCCGGCGGGGTCTGGGGCCGCTCCGGCTCCACTTTTTTCACCGGCTCCGCCTTTTTGGCCGGTTCCGCCTTCTTGGCTGGCTCCGTGCGCTTGGTCTTGGCCTTCTGGGCGGCCTTGACCGTCTTTTCCGCCCGCTCCCGGATGACCTCGATATAGATGAACTTATTGCAGGCGACGATCAGCGGGCCGGGCGTCTTTTGCTCCCCGATGCCGATGACGAACTGCCCCGCCTCCCGCAGACGGCGGGCCAGGCCGGTAAAGTCGCTGTCCGAGCTGACCAGCACGAATCCGTCCGTGTTGCCGGAATAGAGGATGTCCATGGCGTCGATGATCATGGCCGAGTCGGTGGAGTTTTTGCCCTTGGTATAGGCAAACTGCTGCACGGCGGTGACGGAGTTGTCCAGCAGGGTCTGCTTCCACCCCGACAGGTTCCGGCTGGACCAGTCCCCGTAGGCGCGCTTCAGGTTGGGGGTGCCGTATATGGCCACCTCTTCCATGATCCCCTGCAGGCAGTCCCTGGGGGCGTTGTCCGCGTCGATCAGCACCGCCAGACGCAGGTTTTTGTCGTTGTCGGTCATGGGCATCACGCATCCCTCCGTTTCCCTTACAGTATACAGGAAACCTGTCCATTTTGCAATAAAGATCGCCACCGTGGGAACAAACTGTAAACAAATCCCGCCCCTCGCAGAAAAAACTTGAAACGGGCCGGGGCTTGTACTATAATAATAAGGCTTTGAAAACTTCCGAAGAGGTGTGGACATATGAGTGCATCCAAGGACAAGCTCCAGCGTAAACAGCAGATCGCCGCCGGTACCGACAAGCGTACCGCCGCCGCGGCAAAGGAAAAGGCCCAGCATCGCAAGACCACCATCACCTATTCCCTGGTGGCGGTGCTGCTGGTGGTGTTTTTCGCCTTCATCTTCATCTACAACTCCTCCTGGCCCAGCCGGCATACCACCGCCGTCACCATCGACGGCCAGGACTACACCGTGGCGCAGCTGAACTACTACTATGCCGCCAACTATATGAACTTCTACAGCAACTACTCCACCTATATCGACTACGGCATGTTTTTTGACCCGGACACCAGCCTGGCCGAGCAGGAATACGCCGACGGCATGACCTGGCGGCAGTACTTCCTGGACAGCGCCACCCAGGATATGGCCCAGATCCAGATGCTCAACGACCAGGCCGAGGCCGACGGCTTCACCCTTTCCGAGGAGCAGCAGGCCGCCTACGACGAGGAGGTGGAGGCCCTGGAGACCTCCTGGAAGGATCTGGGGTACACCAACCTCAAGCAGTACCTGAACATGAACTACGGCAAGGGCGTGGACGAGCAGCTGGTGAAGCAGGAGCTCTACCGCACCTATGTGGCCAGCGCCTATTCCCAGAGCATCTATGAGGGCTATGAGTACGACGAGAGCGAGCTGGACGATTACTACGCCGAGCACGCCGACGAGCTGGACGTGATCGACTTTGCCTACTACTTTGTGGCCAAGGACGCCGACAACGCCGAGGGCGCCGAGGACGCGGAAGAGCCCGAGGACGCCGGCAGCGCCGAGCAGACCGAGGACGTCGCGGACGCCGAGACCGTTGCGGACACGGAGGACGCGGAGGACGCGGACGCCGAAGAGACCGAGGACACCGAGGACGCGGACGCCGAGCAGACCGAGGACGCGGCGCCGGAGGTGGACGTGCAGGCCATCGCGGACGCCATTGACGGCACCGACGAGGACACCTTCATCTCCTACCTGGCGGAGAACGTGGGCGAGGAGGAGTCCCCCTTTGAGGAGTCCATGACCGGCAGCGAGCTGGACGAGAGCTACAGCGAGTGGCTGCTCGATCCCGCCCGTCAGCCCGGCGACGCCACCGCCGTGGAGACAGACACCGAGTCCTATGTGGTGATGTTCCTGGGCCGCGACACCAACGACTACCACCCGGTGGGCTTCCGGCACATCCTTGTCCAGGCCGAGGACGGCGACAGCGACGGCGAGTTCTCCGACGAGGAGATCCAGGCCGCAGAGGACGAGGCCCGCGAGCTCTACAAGCAGTGGCAGGACGGCGACGCCACCGAGGACAGCTTCGCCGAGCTGGCCAACGCCAACTCCGACGACACCGGCTCCAACACCAACGGAGGCCTTTACGAGGACGTGGTCAAGGGCAGCATGGTGGAGCCCATCAACGACTGGCTGTTCGAGGACGGCCGCAAGCAGGGCGACACCACGGTGGTGTCCTACGAAGGGCCCAACTACACCGGCACCCACGTGCTGTACTTCACCGGCGAGGACGATCTGACCTACGCCCGCCTGCAGGCCGACAACGCCCTGCGCGGCGAGGCCTACCAGTCCTGGATGGATGAGCACATGACCGACTACGAGCCCGTCACCTCCCACCTGAAGATGGCCGGCAAGAGCCACTGAAAAAAGCATAACAACCGCCCCGGATATCCTCTCGGATGTCCGGGGCGTTTTGCTGTCTTTTTCCGGCGTCAGCCTTCCTGTTTGCCGCCGCCCTCGTTCTTGGGCCGGCGGTTGTGGGGCCGGCGGCGGCTGTAATAGTTCTTGCTGCGGGCCTTCTGGCTCTGTTCCTGGGGGGTGGGCGCGTCGCCCTTGGGCCGGCGCTGGTTCCGGGGGCGCTCCTTGCCGCCCTGACGGGCCTTATCCTGCTGGGCGGGCGCCTGGGCCTGCTGGCCCTGGCCTTCCCGCTTCTGCCGGTGGTCGCCTCTGCGACGGCCGCCGGCACGTCCCTGCCGGGCGCCGCCCTCGGCGGGCGCTGGCTGCTCCTGGCGGGTCGGCTGGGCGGCGCTCTCCGTGCTGACGGAGGAAATGAGCCGCTCCGGCATCTGCCAGGGATCCTCTTCCTCCGGCTGGGGGGCCTTCTTAGGCTTGAGCACCAGCACATGGGGCGGCTGGCTGCCGTCCCGGGGCCGGCCGCCGGGGATGGCGGCCACCTCGTCCGTGCTGTACTGGCGGAAGGCGTCGTCCCCGTCTCCGTCCAGCTTCACCCGCACTGTCTGGCGCAGGATGTTCACCTGGGTCACGTTGCCATAGCCGTCCGGCGTCTCCACGAAGGCGCCGTTTTTCGGCACGCCCTTCACCAGCTCCTCGTAGGCCGGCTGCTCATACCGCAGGCAGCACATGAGCCGGCCGCAGCAGCCGGAGATCTTGGCGGGATTCAGACTCAAATTCTGCACCTTGGCCATCTTGGTGGACACGGGCTTGAACTCGTCCATAAAGCTGCCGCAGCAGAAGGGCCGGCCGCAGATGCCCAGGCCGCCCAGCATCCGGGCCTCGTCCCGGACGCCGATCTG
>CANQDL010000048.1 GCA_947591105.1 uncultured Oscillospiraceae bacterium | reverse complement strand
AGCATTTGCGCCGGGCGCTGGCCTTCTCCATGGACCACCTGGGCCCCCACGGCATGCCCGCGGGGCTGTACGCCGACTGGAACGACTGCCTGCGCCTGGGGGCAAACGGGGAGTCCAGCTTCGTGGCCTTCCAGTTTTTCCACGCGTTCACCGTGCTGCGCGTTTTTGCCGCCCGCCGGGACGACCGGGCCTATCTGGCCTGGCTGGAACGGGAGCAGGCGGCCCTGGGGGAGAAGCTGGGCGGCCTCTGCTGGGACGGCGACCGGTTCATCCGGGGCTTTACCGAGGCGGGCCAGATCATCGGCAGCCGGGACGCGCCGGAGGCGGATCTGTGGCTCAATCCCCAGAGCTGGGCGGTGATCAGCGGCCTGGCGGACGGGGAGCAGGCCCGCCTGGCGATGGAGAACGTATACCGCCGCCTGAACACCGAGTACGGCGCCATCCTCATGGATCGGCCCTACCACGCCCACGCCTTCGACGGGGCCCTGGCGGTGA
Source organism: uncultured Oscillospiraceae bacterium (assembly GCA_947591105.1). GTDB lineage: Bacteria > Bacillota > Clostridia > Oscillospirales > Oscillospiraceae > CAJOIG01. The sequence continues at coordinate 14,129 of CANQDL010000048.1, read as the reverse complement.
TCTATAACGCGGGGGTGAAGGAGAACGCGGGGGTGTTCTCCCAGTCCCAGGGCTGGCTCATCCTGGCGGAGGCCCTGCTGGGCCACGGAGAGCGGGCGTTTGCGTACTTCTGCGAGAACGCCCCCTCTATGCAGAACGACCGGGCCGAGATACGGGTGCTGGAGCCCTATTGCTACGGCCAGTTCACCGAGGGCAAGGCCAGTCCCCACGCCGGCCGCTCCCACGTTCACTGGCTCACCGGCACGGCCTCCACGGTGATGGTGGGATGCGTGGAGGGCATTTTGGGTATGCGGCCCGACCTGGACGGTCTGCGCATCGAACCCGCCGTGCCCGGGGACTGGCGGGAGTTTGAGATCCACCGGGACTTCCGGGGCAGACGGCTGCACATCCTGGTGCGCAATCCCCAGGGGAAGCAGACCGGCTTTACCAGTCTCACGGTCAACGGCGTGGCTATGCCGGACAGCTATGTGCCGGAGAGCGCCCTGGCCCAGGAGAACAAAATCGTACTCACCATGTGACGGACAGAAAAATAGCGGGGGCGCCGGACTTTGGCCGGCGCCCCCGCTTTGTTATTGCAGCAGATCCACGTAGTCCTCCAGCAGGTCGCTGTACCGGCTCTCGTAAATGCACTGCTTGGCCAGATCCACGTTGTCGGTGATGATGTTGTCCACGCTCAGCTCGATCATGCGCCCGATGCTTCTCTCTGTGTTGACCGTCCACACGTAAAGCCCCTTGCCGGCGTTGTGCACCCGGGAGACAAGGGACGGGGTGACGCTGCGGGCCTCCACGCTGAAGGCGTCCGCGGCGGAAAGCTTGTCGATGCTGCCGTAGGCAAAGCGCATCACGTACACCGTGGTGATGGACTCGTCGTAGGCCTTCAGCGCCTCCAGCACCCGGTATGCCTGGGAGGTGACCACGCAGGCGTCCTCCAGTCCGGCGTCCCGGATGGCGTCGACTACCGCCTTTTCCAGATCCGTCTCATGGCCCGAGGGCTTCAGCTCGATGTTCAGCTTCACGCCGTTCTGTTCGGCGAAGTCCAGCACGTCCGTCAGCAGGGGTATCCGCTCCCCGGCGAATTCAGGGCTGAAGAAGCTGCCGGCGTCCAGGGCCGCGATCTGCTCATATGTCAGATCCCATGTGTTGGCGTTCACGCCGGTGACCCGCTTCAGATTTGTGTCGTGGGTCACCACAAGCTGGCCGTCCCGGCTCTGCTGCACGTCCAGCTCGATCCAGTCGGCCCCCAGATCCTGGGCGCCGACGAAGGCGGCCATGGTGTTCTCCGGATAGAGGGCGCAGGCGCCCCGGTGGGCGGTGATCTCCGTGGTGCGCAGATACTCGATGTGGGGGTTGATGCCGCCGGTGCTGAGCAGAAAGCCGATGGTCAGGCTTCCGGCGGTGAGGGCGCAGACGGCCCCGATCCGCAAGAGCCGCCGGCGGCCCCGGGAGGGCTGGCCGCCGGCAAGCGCGGGGGCGGCGGTGTGGCCGGGCAGAGCGCCGGAGAGCGCCTTTCGCCGGAAGTAGAGCAGGCCCACGCAGCCATAGCCCACCGGCACGGCCAGGGCGGCGATGGCCGACAGCGCCAGCACGATGGCCAGCCACACCGCGGACGCGCCCAGCCATTTGAGAAGGAATATCTCCGACAGGGAGCGGCCCAGCAGACTCGCCAGGGCCATGACCAGCAGCAGAAAGACCATATACACCGCGGAGGAGGCCGCCTGTACCGCGATGAGCATCGCAAGGTCGCCCAGCCGGCCGCCCCGGCCCAGGGCCGCGCCCTGCCGGCGGGCGTCGGCGAACCGGCGGCCCTCCAGCGTAAAGCAGCAGACGGCGTACATCCAGCGCAGACCCACCACCGTGGCCAGCACCAGCACGGCGGCGCACAGGGCCGGCAGCGCCGGGTGGGCCCGCAGGTACCGGAAGACGAACGAGGGGATGGAGACCGTGGCCAGCACCCCCGCCGCCAGGCCGGTGTTCACCAGCGGCAGCAGTCCCAGGGTGACCGGGATGAGGGGCAGATTCTCCGCCCGCCAGGCTCGGGCCGTGTTTTTCAGCGCGAAGCGAAAGATCTGGCCCGGGGTGACGCGCTGATCCTGCAGGGACTGGTCAAGGGCGAACAAAACGGCGCTCACGTCCACCATCTCGTAAAACGCCCCCAGCAGCAGGATCAGCAGGAGGGCCAGAACGGTCAACGGGTGGGACAGAAAGGCGCCGATGTTCTCATGGGTCAGGTAGGAAAAGCCGCTGATCCCCATGGCCAGGGCCAGCGCCCCCAGCAGCAGCGGCGCGAAGAGGATCACGGAGGCCATTTTGTACAGCGCTTCAAACCCGGCCAGGGACTTCCAGTTGGTCAGCGCCCGGGCCATGGCGCCCTTTTTCCCTTTCATGCCGTTCTCCCCCTTTCGCCGGTGATGGATAATAGCATGGATCTTTGGGCCCGGTCAGACCGCCCAGAGCAGATACACCGTCACGGCGGCCAGGCCCAGCCCCAGCATCAGCAGGGAGAAGGCGGCGCTGGCGCCGATCATGCGCCGGGCCCGCTGAGAGACGGTCTGCCGGTAGGCCAGGGCCAGCACGTAGTCCTTGGTGATGGGTCTGTCCCGCCGCATGGTGCGGTTGAGAAAGCCGGCGGCGGCGTTGAGGGCCAGCCCCGCCCGGTAGGCCATATGGTAGCCCTCTGGCACGGTCTGGGGATGGGGCAGCTGCCGGTGGGTGGTATGGCGCAGCAGCAGCACCACGCTGTCTGTGAGAAAGTCCAGCACCCGGCACACAAGCCCCAGCGCCGCCGGGATCACCCGGCTGAACAGACAGACCAGCGCGCCGTCGGAGATGATCTCCAGCCCCTTGCAGAGCCAGCCCAGGGCGTTCGGCAGGAGCCGGAACGTCAGCGGCTCGTAGAGCAGGGTGATAAGATCCAGCTTTTTCGGCCAGCGGTCGGCGTAGGCCCGGCCGCCGCCGGTCTGGCGGACGGTGAGCGCCGGACGGATGAACAGCAGGTAGAGCGCCGCGCCGATGGCGACGCTTGTCAGGCCGCCTTTGAGGTTGGCAAAAGAGAAATAGGCCACCGGGTGGGCGGGGCTGTGCCCGTGGAGAAAGCCCTGGGCCAGGTCGGCCAGCCTGTCCAGCGTGGCGTGGGGCGTCAGACCGAACAGGGGCATGACCATGGCCGACAGCGCCAGCACCGCCGCCGTCAGGGGAGAGCAGTACCGGCCGGGCCGGTCGTATTGGGCCTGCACCGCCGGGTCGGCGTTTTTCTCCACGAATACACACACGAAAAGCTTGGTCATATATGCCACCGTCATGCCGCCGGTGAGCAGGAAGAGCCACTCGATCCCCCGGAAAAGGATCGCCGCCTGGCCGGCGGAGAGGACGCCCAGCGTCCAGCCGTGGCCCTGGCGGAGCAGCTCGACGTACTCTACGATGCTCTCATGCAGCAGCGTCTTGCTCACGTAGCCGCTGAACAGGGGGATGCCCCCGATGCCCAGGGCGCCGGAGAGAAAGACCAGCTTCAGCAGGGGCTTTTTCCGGCCGTAGCCCCGGATCTGGTTCAGCTCCAGCTTGTGCAGATTCATCACGATCACCCCCGCGGCCAGGAAAAGGGTGAGCTTGAAGCTGGCGTGGTTGACCATGTGCAGCACCGTGCCGCGCACGGCCAGGGCGTTGTGCTCTGCCAGCAGATCCTGCATACCGATGCCGGTGATGATCATGCCCAGCTGGGACATGGAGGAGCAGGCCAGGGTGCGCTTGATATCCACGGAGAACATGGCCAGCACGCCGCCCAGCAGCATGGTGACCGTGCCCAGCAGCACGATCAGCAGGCCCCATGCGCCGTCCCCGGGAAAGACGTCCGCCGCCAGCACCAGCAGGCCGAAGATACCGCTCTTGGTGATGATGCCGGAGAGCAGGGCGGAGGCGGGGGCCGGGGCCACCGGGTGGGCCATGGGAAGCCAGACGTGCAGCGGGAACATGCCCGCCTTGGCCCCGAAGCCGAACAGCACGCATCCGCCGGCGATATAGAGCCACCGGCGCTGCTGGGCCGTGCCGTGCAGGAGAGATCCGCAGGCGCCGCGCAGTCCCTCCAGGGACAGGGTGCCGGTCATGTGCCACAGCAGGAAGAGTCCCATCAGCGACACCATCCCGCCGATCACCGCCACCGCCAGATACACCCCGCCGGCCCGCATGGTGGCGGGCGCCTCGTCGTGGATGACGCACACATAGCTGGCCAGGCTCATCACCTCGAAGAACACGAAGGCGGTGTAGAGGTCGTCGGACAGAAACACCCCCATCGTGGCCAGATAGGTGAGCCACAGGAAAAACCAGTACCGGCCCTTGTGGCCGTAGTGGGCCAGATATTCCCTGGTGAACAGGGAGGACATGACCCACATATAGGTGGTGACGGCGGCAAACAGCAGCCGGAAGCCGTCCACCCGGAAGGAGAGGCCCAGCCCGCACAGGGCGGGCAGCCGGACGGATGCGGTCATGATAAGCGCGTTCATAGGCATCCTCCTTCACAAAAGGCCCATGGCCACCGGCTCCAGCGCCGCCAGCAGCGGCTGGGCGTACACGCCCCACACCAGGGTGAGTACGGAAAACACCGCCAGGGGCAGGAGCATCTGCCAGTTGGGGTCGCTGTAGCGGGCCAGGGCGGACGTGTCCATGTCCCGCTCCGGGAAGAACGCCCGCACCAGAATGGTGATCAGATAGACCGCCGACATCAGCGCGGCGTACAGCAGGGCCAGCACCCCCGCGTAGGCAAAGGGCCCGCCGTGGACGAACAGGCTTTTGCCGATCAGATACTTGCCCACGAACCCGGCGAACAGCGGCACGCCCGTCAGGGAGAAGCTGGCGATCAGCAGCGCCCAGAAGGTATAGGGCATGGGCTTTGCCAGGCCGTCCAGCTCGTAAATATACTGCTTGCCGGTCTGGTGCATCACCGCGCCCACGCAGAAAAAGCCGCTGATCTTCATCACCGCGTGAAATACCGTGTGGGCCATGGCCGCCAGCAGTCCCAGGGGGGAGAGGGTCATCACCCCCAGCAGGATGTAGGCCAGGTTGATGACGGTGGAGTAGGCCAGGCGGCGCTTGAAGTGGGGCTCGCGCACGCCCATGGTGGAGCCGTAGATGATGGTGAAGATCACAAAGGCCAGGGCCGTCTCCTGCACCCATGTACCGGCCAGCAGCGACGGGCCTACGCAGTAATAGGTGAAGCGCATGACGGCGAACACGCCGGATTTGACCACGGCCACCGCGTGCAGCAGGGCCGTCACCGGCGTGGGCGCCACGGAGGCGTCCGGCAGCCAGCTGTGGAAGGGGAACACAGCCGCCTTCACCCCAAAGCCCATAAAGCCCATCAGATAGATGAGATAGACGATGTTGTCGTGGTGGGCGATCCGGTCAAGATCCAGGGTGCCCCCGTAGGTGAACTCGATGCTGTCGGCGTACACCACGAAAAAGACCATGGCAATGAAGGCGAAGGCCGTGCCGCCGATCATGTTGTAGAGGTACTTGCGGGCGGCCTTTTTGGCGGCGGGGGTCATGGTGTGCATCACTAGGGGGAGGGTGACCAGGGTCAGCGTCTCGTAAAACAGGTACATGGACACGATGTTCCCCGCGAAGGCCACCCCCAGCGTCACCCCGTAGGAGATGGTATAGAAGGCCAAAAAGGTGTTGACCCGCTTGTCCCGGCGCATGTATTCAAAGGCGTACAGGGAGCACAGAGGCCACAGCAGGCATACCAGCGAGGCAAAAAAGCATGTCAGCCCGTCGATGCGCAGGGTCAGGGGCAGCCGCTCCCCCAGAGAGAACAGATAGAGCGTCTGACGGGGGCCGCGAAACAGCAGCCACAGGGTAATGGCCGTGTTGAGCAGCACGGCGCATTCCACGAAGATATTGCGGGCGCGGCTTTTGTGGAAGGGGAACACCAGCATCCCCAGTCCGGCCAGCACCGGCAGCCCGATGGGCACCAGAAGCAGATACACACTCATGGCCGCGCCCTTCTCAAAACAGCAGGCCCGTCAGGGCGTTGACGGCGTCCATCAGCGGCCCGGCCCAGATGCCCAGCAGCACGCTCAGGGCCGTCATGGTGATCAGCGGCAGCAGCATCCGCCAGCCGGGCTCGTGGTCGCCCTCGGGCAGGTTTTTGGCCCCCTTCTCCGGCAGGAAGGCCCGGATGACCAGCGGCAGCAGATACCCGGCCGTGAGCAGGGCACTGGCCAGCAGGATCACCGGCCCCAGCCAGCGCACCACGCCGATGCCGGAGGCCAGCGAGCCGGTGGCCAGATACCACTTGCTCACGAAGGCGCTGGTGGGCGGGATGCCGATCAGGGTGACGGAGACAAGCAGCACGCACCACATGGTCACGGGCATGACCCGGCCCACGCCGGACAGCTGGGAGACCCGGGTGCGGCCCGTCCCGGCGACGATGGCCCCTGCGGACAGGAAAAGGGTGTTTTTGACCAGGGAGTGGAACACCACGTGCAAAATGGCGCCGGTGAAGGCCAGGGGGTGGAGAAGGGACAGTCCGAACAGCACATAGGACACCTGGCTCACGGTGGAGTAGGCCATGCGCTTTTTCAGCACGTCCTCCTTGTAGGCCAGCATGGAGCCCATGAAGATGGTGATGAGGGTCAGGGCGATCCACACCGTCTGCACCCAGGTGCCCCGGAGCTTGTCCGGGCCCACAACAAAGTACACCGTGCGCAGCACGCCCAGCACCCCGGCCTTGGTGATCACGCCGGAGAGCACCGCGGAGGCGGGGGCCGGGGCCACCGGGTGGGCGGTGGGAAGCCAGCCCTGGAGGGGGAACATGCCCGCCTTGGCGGAGAAGCCCAGGATCATCAGCAGCACCGCCGTCAGCTGCTCGCCGGTGAGGGCGGCGGACAGGCTTCCCCCGGGAAGGAAGGTCAGATCCTCTCCCTGGGAGACAAAGAGGAAAAACCCGAAGAGGGTGAGAAACGCCCCGCCCAGGGAGTAGAAGAGGTATTTCAGCGCGGCCATCACCGCCTCGTGGGTCAGACTATGGAGCACCAGAGGCATGGAGGTGAGGGTCATCATCTCAAAGAGGATGTAGTAGGAGAAGAAATTGCCCGCGTAGCAGGCGGCGCTGAGCACGCCTCCCACCACCAGATACAGCCCGAAAAACCGGCGCTCGCCGCCCTCGTGCTCCATGTACTCAAAGCCGGCCACGCCCACCAGAAGCCACACGAAGGAGAACAGCAGAGAGAAGAGCTTTCCCACCGCATCCGCCCGGAGAAGGATCTCCAGGCCCTGGGTCACCGCGCCCAGGGGCAGGGTGAGATTCTGCTGGGGGGTGAGGCAGATCCACAGGGTGAAGGCCAGCTGCGCCGCCAGCACCACGGCCGCAAAAAGCTGCATGGGCCGCCGGGACTTCCACGGGATCAGTCCCACGGCAAGCCCCCCGGTCACGCCCAGGATCAGGGGAAGAAGCATAAGCATCCCAGTCATGGTATCGTCCTCCTTATCCGAATACGGCCAGGCCGCGGGAGAGGGTCTCCAGCACGGGAGGCGACGCCACGCCCAGGGCGATGTTCAGCAGGATCAGGCCGATGGTGGCGGCGTTCTCGATCCGGGAGGGGCGGTAGTCCTTCGCCCGGCGCTGGGACGGCTCCACAGAGGTGTAAAGCACCAGCACGGTGCGCATGAAATACACGGCGTTGAGGGTGGTGCTCACCGCCAGGGCGATCCAGGCGGCGACCATACGCCGGGGCGCGGCGCCGGTGGCCGCGGCGGCGAAGGTGTATTTGGACACAAAGCCCGTCAGAAGAGGGATGCCGATCATGGACATGGAGCCAATGGCAAAGCCGATGCCGGCGATCCGGTGGCGGTAGCCCGCCCCCCGCAGGGCCATCCGATCCCCCCGGCCGCCGGACACCTCCGTCAGGCCGGCAGTGCAGATGAACAGCAGCGCCTTCATGGCCCCGTGGGAGATCACGTGGAACATGGCCGCCACCATGCCCCACTGGGTGCCCAGGCCCAGGCCCATGTAGATATACCCGATCTGGGCAACCGAGGAGTAGGCGGTCATCCGGCGCACGTCCCGCTCCCGTATGGCGTCCACGGAGCCCCAGATCATGCCGGTCACCCCCAGCACGAACAGCACGTCCGTGATCCTCCCGGCCGCCGGGCTGGCGGCGGGGAGCACCCGCACCATCAGCTTGACCAGCAGCAGGATGTACCCCTTGCAGACCAGGGAGGACAGCACCGCCGCCGCGGCCGGCGTGGTGTAGCCGTAGGCGTCGGGTATCCAGGTGTGAAAGGGGTAAAGGCCGCTCTTGATGCCCAGACTGACCGTGAGCAGCACGAAAATGACCGTCAGGGGGACGGCGGAGCTCTTCTGGCCGACCAGGGCGGCAAGGGCCTGTTTTGCCGGGCTCATGAGCAGGTGGCCGGTGATGGCGTACAAAAGGCTCAGCCCGATCAGAAAGAGCCCCGAGCCCACCAGACTCATGACCATATACCGGACGGCGGACACGTACACCCGCCCGATCCGCCGGGCCATGATGAGCCCGCAGGCGGCGATGGTGCATATCTCGATGAACACATAGGCGGTGAACAGGTCGTTGGTATAGATCAGCGCCAGCAGGGAGCTGAGCATCAGATCCAGCTGGATATAGAAGAGATTGACCTTGGAGGGAGGGATGTCCCGCTCGATGTGGGCCAGTCCGCCCAGCACGGACAGGAGCATCAACAGGGAAAAGCACAGGGCCATGGCGCTCTCCAGGGGGCCGACGCGGATCTCGTTCCCCCAGGGGGCGGGGTAGTGGCCCATCATGAAGGTATAGCTCTCGCCTGTGGCGGCGGTGCAGCCCAGGGTGGCCGCGGACATGGCCAGCACGGCGGTCACCATGGCCAGGTGGACGCACCGGGAGCCCCGGCCCCGGAGCACAAAGCTGACGATGGCCGCCGCCATGGACAGGATGATGGAGAAGAAGGGGAAGTTCTGTACCAGCGTCACGGCAGATCACCCGGCCTTTCCTCCGCGGCCAGATGCTGGAGCTGCTCGGCCTCCTGGCGGCGCAGCAGCATCATGATCTCGTCCAGATTCAGGGTGTGGTACTGCCGGTAAAGGCATATGGTGAGGGCCATCATCAGCGCGCTGACCGACACAGAGACCACGATGCCGGTGAGGACAAGTCCCGCGGGGATGGGGTTGATGTAGAGGGAGGCGTCCGTCACGCCGCCGGTGTAGATGGGCGCGGCCCGGCCGGCGATGTAGCCCTTGGCAGCCAGGAAGAGGTATACGGCGCTGTCCATGATGTCCAGACCGATGATCTTCTTGACCAGATTCGGCTGCAGCAGCAGGTTCACCAGGCCGATCACGAACAGCAGCACCGCCCCGATCTCCTCGTAGTTCGTCAGTATGCTGGCGCCCATCAGAATCCCCCCTTCCGGAACATGACGTAGAAGGAATATATGGTGCAGGCCACCACGATGCCCACGCAGATATTCAGATACACGATCAGTCCCGCGCTGAGAATGGCCCCGGGGGTGCCCGGGGTGATGAAGCTGGAGAGGTGGTTTGCGCCGGTATAGAAGGAGTAGCTCTTGGCCGCGCAGTAGAAGCTCAGGGCGCTGACGGTGAGGATCTTGACCAGCTTTTCGGTCATGAAGCGCCCGGTGCGGGCAAAACCGAAGGCGGTCAGGTAGAGGATAAGGCCCGAGCCGATGATGGCCCCGCCGGAGAACCCTCCGCCGGGGGACAGGTGGCCGTTGAGCACCACGTATATGCCAAAGACGGTGATGACCGGCACCAGCAGCCGGGCGGACATCTGCAAAATGGCGTCGTGGCGCGGCTCGAAAAACCGGTCGCTCATATCCTCCAGCGCCTGGGAGCGGGGGTCTTCCTGTCCGTCCACCCGCAGCAGAAACAGCACGCAGCAGGCGGCCACGAACAGCACGCAGCTCTCCCCGAAGGTGTCAAAGGCGCGATAGTCCAGGATCATGCCCGCCACGATGTTCACCGCGCCGGTCTCCTCCAGGCCCTTTTCGATGTACCGCCGGGCCACCTCGTTGTTCTCCGGGGCGGACACGTCCCCGAAGCGGGGCAGATAGCTCACCGTCAGCAGCAGCACCCCGGCGAGAAAAAGGGCGAACAGCACCGCCGCCACCCGGTAAAAGCGGGTGAACAGACCCACCCGGCGGCGCAGCCCCAGCTCGTACAGCTCATGGTGTATGCCCCTGTCCGCGTTGGCGGCATACTCCTGCAGCCGCTGCAGCTCCAGCCGGGCGGCCTCGTCCGCGGGAGCGCGCGTCTCCAGCCGCTCGGCGGAGGGGTCATATTCCCCCACGCACCAGCGGGTGAAGCGCTCCCGGCGGCTGTATTCAGTTTTCGGCCGGTGCTTCTCCATCGACGCCTCCCGTCAGTCCCCGCCGCCGGTGGGCGTGCCGCGCCGGCGGTCGTTCTGCCGGTCGGCGGCGGTCTGGATGGAGCGGATCTTCTTGAGCATGATGAAGTAGAGACTGGATATGCCCGCGCCCACGGCGGCCTCCGTGATGGCCAGATCCGGCGACTCCAGAATGAGCCAGATGAGGGCCAGGGCCAGACTGAAGGCCATATAGATGGACACCGAGACGAGCAGCCGCCGTGAAAAGCTGACGGCGACGGCGCAGAGGATCAAAAACAGCAGCAGAATGATGCGCAGCGTGACCATTTAAGCGTCCCTTCCTTCCCATTTCTTCCCGGGATCGTCCAGCTTGTCCAGGGGCACGGACGGGCACTGGGTCTGCAGATCCTCATTGGTGGACGTCTCCAGAAAGGCCAGCAGGTGACTGCACACCGGCGAGGCCAGCCAGAACAGCAGCACGATGAGCAGCAGCTTTGCCGTGCTGAGAGAAAAGCCGAAGAGCACCGCCAGTCCCGCCGCGATGAGCAGCAGCCCCAGGGAGTCGGGCATGGCGGCCGCATGGAGCCGGTTGAGCGCATACCGCACCCGGAACACCCCGAACGTGCCCACGGCGGCGACGGCCACCCCCGCCGCGATGAAAAGCGCGGCCGGAATAAAGCGCCAGAGAGGAATGTTCATAGGCCCCGCTCCTTTTCCCCGGCGGCGGGGGAGCGTCCCCGCCGGGCCCGGTGCTTTTTCTCCCGGTATACGCCGATATAGATCTTGGTCAGCACGATCACAGCCACAAAGCTGATGACGGCGTACGTGAGGGCCACGTCCAGCAGGCCGGGCTCGTCCAGCAGCACGGCCAGCAGGGCGATCATGGCGATGGTCAGCGTGCCGATCATGTTCACCGCCATGATCCGGTCGGCCAGCTTCGGCCCCAGAATGGCCCGGATGAGGCACAGCACGGTCAGCACCGCCAGCACCAGCAGCGCCCCCAGGAAAAACGGCGCGAAATCCGCTCTCATAGTCCCGCCTCCCATCGCGTCAGCAGCCGGACGAAGGGGGAGCTGTCCAGCCCCCGGGCCATGCTCCGGTCGAAACAGTGCACCTGAAAGTCCCCGTCCCGCAGGCTGACGGTGATGGTGCCGGGGGTCATGGTGATGGAGTTTGCCAGCAGCGTCCGGGCCAGGGTGGTGCGCAGGGGCGGACGAAAGCTGACCAGCACCGGCTCGGCCCGCTTCCGGCGGCTGAGGATGTAGCCCGCCATGGCCAGGCAGGCCAGCAGGATCTGCCAGCAGAGCACGGCTATATACGCCGCCAGCAGGGGCAGGCTCCGAACCAGCACCAGGTCGTACCGGGGCCGGTAGTCCAGCGCCTTCCAGGCAAAAAGATACAAGGCCGCGCTGATCACAAGTCCGAACACGGCGATCTCCGCCGTGAATCGGCCGTTGAGCACGACCCAGAACAGAAAGATGAACACCGCCACGGAAAACGCCCCTCCCCTGTGGGGACGCGCCGCCCCACACATTATTTCATATTATCATAGGAATAAGAGGAGATGTCAATAGAAACCTCATTATTTTTGGCCCGAATCCGCCGTGATTTCTGTGAAAAGTGATTCATTGACAGGGGGTGGGAGGGTATGCTAGAATACGCGAAAAGGCGTCCGGCGACGGCGCCGGATTTGGGAAAGAGGGGAGCGCCTTGACGAGCTTTGTCCGTGTGCGGGAGCCGGCAGGGGAGTCCCTTTCCCTTTTGCCCTGGGGCCGTGCGGTGACGTATCGGCGGTTTTTCTCCGGTCTGTGTGATGCGTGAGCATTTTCACAGGCCGGTTTTTCTTATGGGTATTTTCAAGGGAGGCGCGGGCGTATGACGCAGGCGGCGGATCGGAAGATCGTGCTGGAGGACGGAAGCGAATATGTGGGGACGGGCTTTGGCGACCGGCGGGAGCGGGTGTGTGAGATCGTGTTCAACACCTCCATGGCGGGGTATCAGGAGATCCTCTCCGACCCATCCTATACGTGCCAGCTGGTGGTGATGACCTACCCGCTGATCGGCAACTACGGCATGGCGCCGGAGGATTACGAGACGGCCACGCCCACCATCGGCGGCCTGGCGGTGCGCCGGTATAACCCGGAGCCCTCCAACTTCCGCAGCACCCGGACGCTGGGGGACGTGATGGAGCAGTACGGCATCCCGGGCATTGAGGGCATCGACACCCGCAAGCTCACCCGCAGCATCCGGGATCACGGCAGCCGCAAGGCCCTGCTCACCGACGCCGGCACGCCCCGGGAAAGGGCCCTGGAGATCCTGGCGGCCACCGACGTGCCCCGGGACGTGGTGCGCCGGGTGAGCTGCCGGGAGCGCTGGTTCTCCCCGGCGGCGGAGCCCCGCTGTCATGTGGCGGCGGTGGACTGCGGCATCAAGCACAATATCATCCGGTGCCTGAACGACCGGGGGTGCGACGTGACGGTGCTGCCCTATGACGTGACGGCGGATCAGGTGCGCGCCCTGCGCCCGGACGGGGTGTTTCTGTCCAACGGCCCCGGCGACCCGGCGGACGTGCCCCAGGTGATGGAGCTGGTGCGGGCGCTGCGGGGGAGCGTGCCCATCTTCGGCATCTGCCTGGGCCACCAGATCATCTCCCTGGCCTACGGCGCGGAGACATATAAGCTGAAATTCGGCCACCGGGGCGGCAACCACCCGGTGCGGGAGCTGGCCACGGGGAGGATCGAGATCACCTCCCAGAACCACAGCTACGCCGTGGACGGGGACAGTCTGGCGAAAACGGATCTGACCCTGACCCACGTCAATCTGCTGGACGGCACGGTGGAGGGGGTCAGCTGCGGCCGGGATCGGGTGTTCAGCGTCCAGTACCACCCGGAGAGCGCCCCCGGGCCCCAGGACAGCACCGGCCTTTTTGACCGGTTCATCGCCATGATAATGACTACATGATGGCGAAACGCCGCAAGGCGCTGCGCCGAGCCGTTTTGCGGCTCAGCAAAACAGCATGCTGTTTTGCCATATATTCATTGCAATGAGTATCGCGCAAATGATCCTAGGATCATTTGCTGCATGGAGGAGGAGAAAGCCCATGCCTAAGAGAACGGATCTGCACAAGATCATGGTCATCGGCTCCGGCCCCATCGTGATCGGCCAGGCGGCGGAGTTCGACTACGCCGGCACCCAGGCGTGTCTGGCGCTGAAGGAAGAGGGCTACCAGGTGGTGCTGTGCAATTCCAACCCGGCCACCATCATGACCGACACCTCCGTGGCGGATAAGGTGTACATGGAGCCGCTGACGCTGGAGTATGTGGCCAAGATCGTCCGCTACGAGCGGCCGGACGCCATCGTGCCCGGCATCGGCGGCCAGACGGGCCTGAACCTGGCGGTGCAGCTGGAGAAAAAGGGCGTGCTGCGGGAGTGCCGGGTGGAGCTTCTGGGTACCCCCAGCAGGAGCATCGAGCGGGCGGAGGATCGGGAGCTATTTAAGGAGCTCTGCCAGCAGCTGGGCGAGCCCGTCCTGCCCTCGGACGTGGCAAGCTCCCTGGAGCAGGGCCTTGCCATCGCGGCTGAGATCGGCTATCCGGTGGTGCTGCGGCCGGCCTTCACCCTGGGGGGCACCGGCGGCGGCTTCGCGGACGACGAGGCCGAGTGCCGGGAGATGCTCAAAAACGCCCTGAAGCTCTCCCCGGTGCACCAGGTACTGGTGGAGAAGAGCATCAAGGGCTACCGGGAGATCGAGTACGAGGTGATGCGGGACGCCAACGACACGGCGCTCAC
>CANQDL010000047.1 GCA_947591105.1 uncultured Oscillospiraceae bacterium | reverse complement strand
GTGGCACATGGCGGTGTAGGTGTCGTTGCCGCCCAGCATCACCTGCTGACCATGGGTGACGATGTTGCCCTGCTCGTCCAGACGGGCGTTGACCACCGCCTTGCGGCCGCAGGTGCAGATGGTCTTGATCTCCGTGATAGAGTCGGCCACCTCCATCAGCCGCCGGGCGCCGGGGAACAGATGGGTGAGAAAATCCGTGCGCAGGCCGAAGCACATCACCGGCACGTCCGCCTGATCCACGATGTCCCGGAGCTGATCGATCTGGGCGGGGGTGAAAAACTGGGCCTCGTCGGCGATGATCACGTCGCACCAGCCCGCAGACTGATAGAGGTCGCCGATGTTGTCCTCCGGGGCGATCACGTCCCCCTCGGCGGAAAGGCCGATCCGGGAGCGCACCGTGGCCACCCCGTCCCGGGTATCGGTGGCGGGCTTGATCAGCCAGCAGCGCATGCCCTGCTCCTCGTAGTTGAACTTGGCGATAAGGGCCTGGGCGGACTTGGACGAGCCCATGGCGCCGTATTTGAAGTAAAGCTTAGCCATTATTCGTTGACCTCCTCCAGATGGGCCTGGATGCGCCGGATGAGAAGCTCCGTGGCCACCTCGTTGTATCCGCCCTCGGGGATGATGATGTCCGCCCGGCGGCGGGAGGGCTCCACGTACAGCTCGTGCATGGGTTTGACGGTGGTCAGGTACTGGTTGACCACGCTCTCCAGACTCCGGCCCCGATCCCGCACATCCCGCACGATCCGCCGCAGGATGCGCACGTCCGCGTCCGCGTCCACGAACACCTTGATGTCCAGGCTCTTGCACAGCTCGTCGTCCGCCAGGATCAGGATGCCCTCCACAAGGACTACCGGCGCCGGCGCCAGTGTCATGGTCTGGGGGGAGCGGTTGTGGACGGTGTAGTCGTATACCGGCCCGTTCACCGTCTCGCCCCGGCGCAGCGCGGCCAGGTGTCTTACCAGCAGATCGGTCTCGAAGGCGGCGGGTTCGTCATAGTTGAGCTTGGAGCGCTCCTCCATGGTCAGGCCGTCGTGGGCCCGGTAGTAGTTGTCGTGGTACAGGGTGCAGACCCGGTTTTCAAACTGCCGCTGGAGCCGGCGGGTGATGGTGGTCTTGCCGCTGCCGGTGCCGCCGGCGATGCCGATGGTGAGCGTTTTTCCCATGGGCTCGTTCCCCGTTTCCTATGTTTATCTTTAATAATGATACCATAAATGGGTTTCGCTGGCAAGGCGGAAGATACAAAGGAAAATTTTGGGAAATTTGAAACTATTTTGCAACATCTCGTTTCCGTTTTTTTATAGGCTTTTCCGTTGCGTCCGTCCGGGGGACATGGTATAATCATACTGTACGATTAAGCAAAGACGCACAAAAGAAACATACTATTTTATTAAGGAGGAACCCCATGAAAAAGTTTCTTGCGCTTCTTCTTGCCCTGACCATGGTCTTCGCCCTGTCTTCCGTTGCGTTTGCGGCTGACGATGCTGTCAACCCGGACGACATCGAGGACAACATGACCAGTGAAGACAACACCTATGAGGTCGCCTTCGTCACCGACGTGGGCCAGCTCAAGGACAAGAGCTTCAACCAGGGCACTTACGACGGCGTGAAGCTGTATGCCAACGCCAACGGCCTGGACTACAAGTACTATCAGCCCGCCAACGCCGATCAAGCCACTGACGACGACCGCATCGACGCCATGCAGGCGGCCGTGGACGGCGGCGCTGAGATCGTTGTCTGCGCCGGCTTCCTGCAGGAGGCCGCCCTGAAGGCCGCCGCCATCGCCAACCCGGACGTGAACTTCGTGTTCATCGACGGCTATCCCCTGTCTGACGACGACGGCAACGTCCTGGCCAATGTGGCTGGCATCTCCTTCAAGGAGGAGCAGAGCGGCTATCTGGCTGGCTACGCCGTGGTGAAGGAAGGCTACACCGAGCTGGGCTTCTCCGGCGGCGGCGGCGGCACCAACCCGGCTTGCTGCCGTTACGGCTACGGTTACGTCCAGGGTGCGGCTGCGGCTGCCGAGGAGATGGAGACCAAGGTCAACATCAACTACACCTGGAGCTATGGCAACCAGTTCGCCGCTTCCCCCGAGCTGCAGACCTTGATCAACGGCTGGTATGAGAACGGCACCGAGATCGTGTTCGCCTGCGGCGGCTCCATCTTCCAGTCCATCACCGCCGCTGCCGCCGAGAACGACGGCGACGTCATCGGCGTGGACGTGGACCAGTCCGGCGACTCCGACACGGTCGTCACCTCCGCCCTGAAGGGCCTGACCTCCGCCACCACCTGGGCCATCGCCAAGTTCTACGACGATGAGTGGGCCGATATCGGCGGCACCGGCACCAGCCTGGGCGTCGACGACGACTCCGTGGGCCTGCCCACCGCTACCTGGAGCTTGAAGAACTTCTCCGTCGAGGAGTATGAGGATCTGCTGGCCGCCATGAAGGCTGGCGACCTGGTGGTGGACGACACCGTCCTGACGGGCGGCGATATCACCCAGGCCAACACCGACTATGTCACGGTGAATTACATCGAGTGATTTGATCGAGCAACAACCGGAAGGGGAAGAGAGCCACTCTTCCCCTTTCCATTAGAAAAACTTGTTAAAATTCCGGCAAAATCCAGACAAAGGAGGGGGAAGCATGGAGCAGACCCCGGAATATGTCATTGAGATGCTCCACATCACCAAGGAATTCCCCGGCATCAAGGCCAACGACGACATCACCCTCCAGCTGCGCAAGGGCGAGATCCACGCCCTGCTGGGCGAGAACGGCGCTGGCAAGAGCACGCTGATGAGCGTGCTGTTCGGCCTGTATCAGCCGGAGCAGGGGGAGATCCGCAAGGATGGCCGGCCGGTGAAAATAGAGAGTCCCAACGACGCCACCGCCCTGCACATCGGCATGGTGCACCAGCACTTCAAGCTGATCGAGGTGTTCACCGTCCTGGACAACATCATCCTGGGCGCCGAGGACACGAAGATGGGCTTTTTGCAGAAGAAGAACGCCCGGGCCAAGGTGGCGGCTCTGTCTGAACAGTACGGCCTGCACGTGGATCTGGACGCCAAGGTGGAGGACATCACCGTGGGCATGCAGCAGCGCACGGAGATCCTCAAGATGCTCTACCGGGACAACGAGATCCTGATCTTCGACGAGCCCACCGCGGTGCTCACCCCCCAGGAGATCGAGGAGCTGATGCAGATCATGAAGAATCTTGCCGCCGAGGGCAAGAGCATCCTGTTCATCTCCCACAAGCTCAACGAGATCATGGAAGTCTCCGACCGGGTGACGGTGCTGCGCAAGGGCAAGTACGTGGGCACCATCGACACGGCCAGCACCACCAAGGAGGAGCTGAGCCGCATGATGGTGGGCCGCCCGGTGCAGCTGGTGGTAGATAAGGCCCCCGCCCAGCCCAAGGAGGCTGTGCTCACCGTGGAGGGACTGACCGTGCCCTCCAAGGTACATAAAAACGACGCGGTGAAAAACGTCTCCTTCACCGCTCATGCCGGGGAGATCGTGTGCATCGCCGGCATCGACGGCAACGGCCAGACGGAGTTCGTCCACGCCCTCACCGGCCTGGAGAAGGCCAGCGCCGGAAGGATCGAGCTGTGCGGCCACGACATCACCCATCAGTCCATCCGCGCCCGCAGCCAGACCGGCATGAGCCACATCCCCGAGGATCGGCACAAGCACGGCCTGGTGCTGGACTTCACCCTGGAGCAGAACATGGTGCTCCAGCGCTACTATGAGCCCCGGTTCCAGAACCACGGCTTCATCCGCTTCGGCGAAGTCCGCTCCTACGCGGAGGGCCTGATCGAACAGTACGACGTGCGCTCCGGCCAGGGGCCCGTCACCGTGGCCCGGAGCATGTCCGGCGGCAACCAGCAGAAGGCCATCGTGGCCCGGGAGATCGACCGGGATCTGCCCCTGATCGTGGCCGTCCAGCCCACCCGGGGCCTGGACGTGGGCGCCATCGAGTATATCCACAGCCAGCTGGTGGCCCAGCGGGACGCGGGCAAGGCGGTGCTGCTGGTGAGCCTGGAGCTGGACGAGGTGATGAACCTGTCCGACCGGATCCTGGTGATGTACGAGGGCGAGATCGTTGGCGAGCTTGATCCGAAAAAGACCACCGTAGAGGAACTGGGCCTGTACATGGCCGGCGCCAAGCGCCAGGGAAAGGAGCGTGAGAGCGCATGAAGGAAAAGACCCCTCTGCTGCAGCGGGACGGCACCCGCTCGGTGCTGGCGTCGCTGATCTCCATCCTGATCGGCCTGGCGGCCGGCGCGGTGGTGGTGTTCCTGGTGGGCCTGTTCAACAAGAGCATGTCCGTCAAATCCGCCTGGGAGGGCATCCGACTCATTTTCCTGGGCCTGTTCAGCACGGGCCGCAGCGCCTCCGGCAGCCTTTCCTTCGGCTTCAACCCCGTCACCTTCGGCAACATGCTGTTCCGGGCCACGCCCTTGATCCTCACCGGCCTTTCCGTGGCCGTGGCCTATAAGACGGGTCTGTTCAATATCGGCGCGCCGGGCCAGTACCTGGCCGGTACCGCCGCCACGCTGTTCATCGCCCTGGAGATCCCCTCCAGCGTCGTCCCCGCCTGGCTGATCTGGATATTGGCCTTCCTGGGCGGCATGGCCGCCGGCGCCCTCTGGGGCGCGATCCCCGGTATGCTGAAGGCTTTCCTCAACATCAACGAGGTGCTGGCCTGCATCATGACCAACTGGATCTCCGCCAACCTGGTCACCTGGATGTTCGACGTGTCCAACCTGAAGAACACCGTGGAGAACACCAAGACCGCCTACATCTACAAGACCAGCTTCAACGGGGTCCAGACCCCCAAGATGCTCCTGGACAAGATCTTCCCCGGCTCCCAGGTCAACGGCGGCATCATCATCGCCATTTTGCTGGCCATCCTTATGTACATCGTGTTCACCAAGACCACCTTCGGCTACGAGCTGAAGGCCTGCGGCGCCAACCGCCACGCGGCCAAGTACGCGGGCATCAAGGATCGGCGCAGCATCGTGCTGAGCATGGCCATCGCCGGCGCTATGGCCGGCGCGGGCGCGTCCCTGTACTGGCTGGCGGGCAACACGGAGTTTTACTGGAGCACCTACCAGTCCCTGCCGGCCACCGGCTTCAACGGCAT
Organism: uncultured Oscillospiraceae bacterium; assembly: GCA_947591105.1. Taxonomy (GTDB): domain Bacteria; phylum Bacillota; class Clostridia; order Oscillospirales; family Oscillospiraceae; genus CAJOIG01. Next base: position 9,727 of record CANQDL010000047.1, on the reverse strand, counting down.
CCCGGTGGCGTTGCTGGCGGTATGCAATCCCATCGCCGTCATCTTTACCGGCATGTTCATGTCCATGCTGGATATCGCTGGCCAGCAGCTCACGGCGCTGACGGCCTACAATGAGTACATCACCGACGTGATCATCTCCGTGATCGTGTATCTGTCCGCCTTCTCCCTGGTCATCAAGCTGTGGCTGGGTGGAAAGGCGAAGAAAAAGGCCGGTTCCGGCCCGGACGCCAACGCGGAGGATCCCGCTCCCGCCGTAAAAACGGCGGCCAACGGAAAGGAGGCCGGAGAGTAATGTCATTTCTGATCCGACAGACCCTCATCTACGCCGTGCCCCTGATGATCGTGGCTCTGGCCGGCGTGTTCGCCGAGCGCAGCGGCGTCATCAACCTGGCCCTGGAAGGCATCATGATCTTCGGCGCGTTCGTGGGCGTGCTGTTTGTGCGGCTGGTCCAGCAGTGGGGCTGGTTTGACGCGGCCAAAGAGATGAACAACTGGGTCGCGCTGCAGGGCTTTTTGCTGCTGACCATGGTCGTGGCCGCCATACTGGGCGCGGCGTTCTCCCTGCTGCTGGCCTTCGCCGCCATCAACCTGAAGGCCGACCAGACCATCGGCGGCACGGCCCTGAACCTGATGGCCCCGGCTCTGGTGCTGTTTTTGATCCGGCTGATCGCCAACCAGAACACCCTGCAGATGGCCACCGGCGACTCCGCCAGCTGGTTCATGATCAAAAAGACCATGTTCGGCTTCGACAAAAAGGCCAAGCTGGGATTTTTCGGCAGCACGTTTTTGGACAAGGTTTATCTGACCACATATATCTGCATCCTTGTGTTCATCATTTTGTCCATCATCCTGTATAAGACCCGGTTCGGCCTGCGGCTGCGCTCCTGCGGCGAGAATCCCCAGGCGGCCGACTCCCTGGGCATCAACGTGGTGAAGATGCGCTACGCCGGCGTGACCATCTCCGGCGCGTTGGCTGGCATGGGCGGGTTCGTGTACGCCCTGACCACCGCCAACTGCGCCTCCACCGGCGACGTGGCCGGGTTCGGCTTCCTGGCCTTGGCGGTGATGATCTTCGGTAACTGGAAGCCGCTGAACATCGCCGGGGCGGCGCTGCTGTTCGGACTTTTCAAGTGCATTGCCGCGGCCTACGCCAGCATCGACATCAACGGCGACGGGGTGTTCTTGCTGGCCAACATCGGCTTGAACGCCAACTTCTACCGGCTGCTGCCCTATCTCATCACGCTGATTGTGCTGGCGTTCACCTCCAAGAGCTCCCGTGCCCCCAAGGCCGAGGGCATCCCCTACGACAAGGGACAGAGATAGTTTACTGGCAGAAATGCCCGGTTGCTTTGCAGCCGGGCATTTCACTCTATTTGCGCCTGCAGGCGCAAACTCTGCGAGGCTGTTATGAGTGTAAACGATATAAGACGCCTGGAGGTGCTCTCTCCGGCGGGAGATCGGGAAAAGCTGACCGCCGCCGTGAACTTTGGCGCGGACGCGGTGTATCTGGCCGGGCCCTCCTACGGCATGCGGGCCGGGGCGGGCGCCTTCGCCCCGTCGGACATGGCCTGGGCTGCAGCCTTCTGCCACAGCCGGGGCGTGAAGGTCTATGTGACCGTGAACACCATCCCCACCGACGAGCAGATGCAGGCCCTGCCCGCCTATCTGGAGAGTCTGGACAGCGCCGGGGCGGACGGGCTGATCCTGTCCGACCTGGGGGTGCTGGCGCTGGCGAAGAGATACGCCCCCCGGGCCGCCATCCATATCAGCACCCAGGCGGGGGTGATGAACGCCCCGGCGGCCCGGATGTTCCATGATCTGGGGGCCAGCCGGGTGGTGCTGGCCCGGGAGATGAGCCTAGAGGCGATCGCCGGCCTGCGGGCCCGGATTCCGAAGGAGTTGGAGCTGGAGGCCTTCTGCCACGGGGCCATGTGCGTGTCCTTCTCCGGACGGTGCGTGCTGTCCGATTACATGACCGGCCGGCCGGCCAACCAGGGCGCCTGCGCCCAGCCCTGCCGGTGGAAGTACGCCCTGGTGGAGGAAAAACGCCCCGGCGAGTTCTTCCCCATCGAGGAGGACGGGGGCACCTATCTCTACAACTCCCGGGATATGTGCATGATCGAGCACCTTCCGGCCATGCTGGCGGCGGGGATCTCCAGCGTCAAGATCGAGGGACGCACCAAATCCGCCTACTACGCCGCCGCGATCACCAACGCCTACCGCCACGCCGCAGACGCGGCCCTGGCCGGGGAGCCCCTGGCCCGGGTGTGGCGGGACGAGGTATACGCCGTCAGTCACCGGCCCTACTGCACCGGGTTCTATTTCGGCCCGCCGGGACAGTATACGGCGGACGCGTGCTACTTCTCCCGCTACGACGTGGTGGCGGCGGTGGAGGCCTGCGACGGGGAGGGGAACGCCCGGCTCACCCAGAGAAACCGCTTTTTCCCCGGGGAGGAGCTGGAGCTGCTCATGCCGGGGGCGGCGCCCCTGGCCTTTGCTGCCGGGGAACTGCGGGACGGCGCCGGCGCGCCGGTAGAGGCCGCCAGCCACCCGAAGATGGAACTCCTGACCCGGCTGCCCGTCCAGGCGCCCGCCGGTTCCTTCTTGCGCCGGCGGCGCACCCAGGACAAGCCCGGACACAGGGCGGAATAAAATCGCGGGACAACGGCTGCGCCGCTGTCCCGCGAATTTTACACCCCTGTGCCGTCAAAGGGCGGGGTGTATTCCGCCGAGCCGCTGGAGAGCTCTTGGGTGTACCCCTCCAGCAGGCCCAGAGCGGCCATGTAATCCGCCGCCCGCTGGTATTCCTCCGGCGTCAGCCGCCGGTCGGGGCCGCCCACGCCGTTGGGGGTGTACTGCCCCATGAGGGACACCAGCACGTCCCCGGGGCGGAAGGTCTCCGCCAGCCAGTCCAGCACGGAGAAGGTGTTGTCCAGCTGCCCCGGCAGTACCAGGTGCCGGATCATCACCCCCCGGGTGAGCATCCCGTCCCCGTCCAGCACATAGGGCCCGGTCTGGCGGAACATCTCCAAAATGGCGGCCCGGGCCACCTGGGGGTAGTCCTCCGCCCCGGACAGCCGCCCGGCCAGAGCGCCGTCCATGTATTTCATGTCCGGCAGGTATACCTGCACCTTGCCGTCCAGCGCCTTCAGGGCCAGCGGCGACTCGTACCCGCCGCTGTTCCACACCACGGGCACGGCCGGCTGTGGGTCGAGGGCCTGGCATATAGCCGGCAGAAAATGGGAGCCGGTGACCAGGTTCAGGTTGTGCACCCCCTGATTCTCCAGTTCCCGGAAGATCCCGCGCAGTCGCTCCACCGTGACGGTCTTGCCCTGGCCGCCGGCGCTGATAAGGTGGTTTTGACAGAATACGCACCGCAGGCTGCAGCCGGAAAAAAACACCGCTCCGCTGCCCCGGGTGCCGCTGATGCAGGGCTCCTCCCAGAAGTGAGGGGCAGCCCGGGCCACCACCGGCGCGTCCCCCACTCCGCAAAAGCCGGCGTGGGTCGCATCCCGGAGCGCGCCGCACCGCCGGGGGCAAATGGAACAGATCATAGCCTACCTCGCAAAGCGTGTTTTCATGGGAGGAAGAAGAAAGCGCCCGGTCTACCGGAGATCCCCATCCGCCGCAGTGAACCGCCAGAGCCGTGCCTGATCCTCAGGGGAGGCGTAGCCGATACCCACCCGGGGGGAGGCCTCTATCTGCGCCGGCGCCCGGCCGTCGTCCTCCAGGGACAGGCCGCCGCCTAGGGGCGTATCGTTGAGGGATTTGTCGATGGAGAGGTACTTCGTCACCCGTCCCGGGCCGGAGGCACCCTCCACGCCCCGGATGAGCACCGCCTGGGGGTCGTCCTCCGGCCCGGTCACCAGGTTGAGCATCCAGTGGATGCCGTAGCACAGATATACGTAGATCGTCCCGGCGGGACGATAGAGCACCTGCGTGCGCGGGGTGCGGCCGTGGCAGGCGTGACAGGCGGTGTCCGATTCGCCGAAATAGGCCTCCGTCTCCGTGATCCGCGCCCGGATCACCCGCCCGTCCGGCAGGCGGCGAACCAGTATCTTGCCCACCAGCGCCCGGGCCGCCTCCGGGGCCGGCATGTCAAGGATACACATAGGTGTAGCCCTCCCCGGCCTCGGTGAAGCAGTCCGCCAGACCCTCTGTGACGATGACCCGGCGATCCTCCGTCACCAGCACCAGCTCAAAGCCGCCGGCGACGGCGCTGTGGGCCCGGGCGTAGAGATCCAGCGCTTCCTCTTCGCCCAGCACGAACAGCGCCGTGGACAGGCCGTCCGCCACCGCGCCGTTTTCCGTCACCACCGTGACGGAGGTCAGACCGCTGTCCGCCGGCCGGCCCGTGGCCGGGTCGAGGATGTGGATATAGGTCTGGCCGTCCTGTTCAAAATACCGCTGATAGCCCCCGGAGGTGACCACCGCCGTCTGTCCCACGGACAGCAGGCCCAGATAGGTTCCCGTGTCGTTGGGATCGGTCACCGCCACCTGCCAGGGCTTTCCGTCCGGCCGCGTGTCGCCCAGGGTCTGCACGTTGCCCCCCAGGGACAAGATGGCGCGCTCCGCCCCGGCCCCGGCCATGGCCTCCACGGCCTTCTGGGCGGCGTAGCCCTTGGCCACGGCTCCCAGGGAGATGGCCATATCCTCCGGCAGCGTCACGGTGTGTCCGGCTCCGTCCAAGACGATGCCCTCCGTGTCCTTGGCGGCCAGAAGCCCGTTCAGCTCGTCCTGGGATGGCACCCGGTAATCCCCGGTGGTGAAGCCCCACGCCTTGATGACGGGGTATAATCCCACGTCCAGAGCCCCGTCCGTCATCTCCCGGACGTGGGCGGAGATGGACAGGATGTCGCAGCAGTCCTGGGATACCTCCACCGCCGTCCCGGCCGGCGCGGCGTTCAGCGCGTTCACGGAGGAGCCGGCCTTTTCCGGGTCAAGATCCGCCGCCAGCGCGTTTATCACGTCTGCGGCGGCGGAGAGAGCGTCGTCTCCCGCCGGGCCGTAGGCAGTGAGGAACATCACCGTGTCCATGGCGAACAGCTGCTTTTCGTGGGGCTCTGAGCGGGCGCCTCTGCCGCAGCCGGCCAGCAGGAGCACAGCCGCCGCCAGACAGAAAAGCCTCTTACAACTCCGCCTTGTGCGCTTCATAAAACTCCCGATAGTCCTTCAGCATATACTTGAGGATGTTGGGGGTGTCCAGGTGATAGGGGCACCGGGCCTTGCACCGGCCGCACTCCAGACACGTCTCGATCTTCTCCATCTTTTCCCGCCACTCCGGGGTGAACCAGGGCCGCCAGGGGTTGCGGCGGAAGAGCATATCCATCCGGGCGCAGTTGCGGATCTCGATGCCCTGGGGGCAGGGCATACAGTAACCGCAGCTGCGGCAGAACTGGCCGCCCAGCTGCTGCCGGTCGGCGTCGATGACCGCCTGCAGGCCGTCATCCAGAGCGGGATCTTCCTCCGCCAGGGCCAGCCACTGGTTCAGCTCCTCCATGGTCTGTATGCCGTATATGGGCACCACGCCCTCCTGCTCCCGCATGAAGGCGTGCACCGCCCGGGCGTTGGACAGAAGCCCGCCGGCCAGCCCCTTCATGGCGATAAAGCCGAGACCCGCGTCCAGACAGTGGCGCACCAGAGCCCGCTCCTCGTGGGTGGACAGGTAGCTGAAGGGGAATTGGAGGGTCTCGAACCGGCCGGAGGCCACCGCCTGCTCCGCGAAGCCGATGGCGTGGCTGGTCACGCCGATGTGGCGGATGTAGCCCTTCTGCTTTGCCTCCTCCGCGGCCTGGTAGGCGCCGTTGTCCACATCGTCCCAGGAGTAGACGGCGTGGAACTGGAACAGGTCGATGTAGTCGGTGCGCATCCGTTCCAGGGACAGCTGGATGTGATCCCGGACGGTGTTGTAGTCCCGGCCCATGCTCTTGGTGGAGATCACCACGTCCGAGCGCACGTCCGAAAGGGCCAGACCGATCTTCTCCTCCGAGTCGCTGTAGGAGTTGGCGGTGTCGAAGTAGCGGATGCCGCCCTCATAGGCCCGGCGGAGGATGCGCACGCCCTCCTCTTTGTCCCGCCGCTGGATGGGCAGCGCGCCGAAGGAGGGTTTTGTCACGGTCAGTCCGGTTTTGCCAAGCTTTACGGTCTGCATAGAGATCACCTCGAAAAAAGACGTTTGAAATCTGATAATAATGTGGTCATTATAGCATATTTTCCTTGCTATTCCAAGCGGGATGCGATATAATAGCAGGGCTCAAAGGGGGATCTCCCCTGAAAAAGTGCATATGCGGCTGTAGCTCAGCTGGATAGAGCGTTGGCCTCCGGAGCCAAAGGTCGTGGGTTCGAATCCCGTCAGCCGTACCAAGTCGAAAGGCTTCTGAAGATTCGAGATCCTTGCAGGCAAGGCTCTCTCATCGGACAGAAGCCTTTCTCCTTCTCCCCACAGGCAGGCGAGCCCCGTGGGGGCCCCAATATGATGCTGTAAGAACCCGTGTACCATAAAGAACCGGCGATCAGGATATGATCGCCGGTTCTTTTTTGGCCCTCCTGTGTGATAGTCAACTTCGGGAGATACATCTCATTGTTCTCAGCCGATCAGCGCCTGATACATCTTCATAAGTTCTGCGACACACTTTGATTCCGTCATATCCTTTACAGAAAAGCCGTATGCCCGCATCACGGCCTTGTCGTTCTCCTGGTGGGCTTTTCGCAATTCCGGGGGCATAGTAGTCTCGTCATATAGGTCTGCCAGGCTCGCATCCGGGTACATTGCGCGGGCATCCAGAATACCCTGGGCGGTTTCCTCTATCTTTGCCCGCTGTTCGGCTGTAGGTGTCGGCCAGGGGAAATTATTATAGACTATATCTTTAGAGTAGCGATAATCACTTTTTAATCGTCCACATACTGCCCGCATCCACGCCATATGGACATTGGAGGTCAAAATGCCAAAATGGTATAAGGTCGCATTGGGAACCAGCTTCACTAAGTTACTGCATAATATATCCGGCGTCATAAATCCTATTGGAACATACCGACGCCTTTCCGATGAAACTTCAGGAATGACAACATAAGTACCTGATGGCATATTTTCAACATGAAATCGGGTGGGCCGGTCTGCCAGCTTAACCGTTCCCGCACTCTTGCTTGCAAGGCGGAAACTGCGAACTGCCTCCACACGCTTCACGCACGCCGGCATTTTCCGAAGTTCATTGGGGGGACACTCGCCAAGCCATAAACAGTACCGGGGCTGACGGTTTATAAATTCCCAAGAGCCATACCATGTGCGGAACCATTTTTCGGAGTCCGGCTCTTTCAGGATGAAGGCGTCCCGTTCTTCCCGCGTAAACAAATAGTTTCCACCATCTATCGGCTTATTTCCGATTCCTATCTCTGGCACGTCACAGATCGGCTTGCTCCGGCTCTCCACGAAAATATTGTCCGCGTCGAGTAGATAACCGTTGATGTTGTTCACGACTAAGGGCCGATCTGAGGAATAGATCACCTTTGGAGCGGTATATGCCGCTATACTAAATCCAACGATAACACAGTGAACGTGGGCTTTGATCTTGGCCTCGCTGTCCCAGCGGAAAGTACGGTGAGCAAAGTCGATATGGACGCCCGATTCAAAAAGGGGTTTCCAAAGATTCGCTACGGCTTCCCCTTGTGTTACGGAGTTAGTGGATACCAAAGCTGAATGGATCATTGTGTCCGCCATCATCTCTGCCGCTTTTTTGTACCAGCAGCAAACATAGTCAAGGTTCCCGGCATTTTTCCATCCGGGAAAGACCATGTTCAGATCGTCCTTTTGCGCCGCGCTCATCATTCGCGCACCCACAAACGGCGGGTTGCCCATGATGTAGGACAGCTGCGCCTTGGGTACCACGCTCTCCCAATCCAGGCGGAGGGCGTTGCCCTCGACGATGTGGGCGTTGGTCTTGAGGGGGAGGAAGTCCAAAGCATGACTGACAATGGCCTCCGTCTCCTGCATCATCTGACTCTCCGCGATCCAGAGGGCGGTCTTGGCCACGGTCACGGCAAAGTCGTTGATCTCGATGCCGTAAAACTGGCCGATGGAAACGAGGATGGGATTGTCGTACTCGCCCAGCACGGCCTGTCCATGCTGCCGGGCGGCAATGGCCTCATTCTCCAGCCGCCGGAGGGAAAGATATGTCTCTGTCAGAAAGTTCCCGGAGCCGCATGCCGGATCAAGAAAAGTCAGGCTGGCCAGTTTATTTTGAAAGGCCGCCAGCCGGGCAGCGCGGGTCTTTTCTATGGGCATGCTTTCGATCTCCGCAAACTCGGTTTTCAGGCTGTCCAGAAACAGCGGATCAATGACCTTGTGGATGTTCTCTATGCTGGTATAGTGCATCCCGCCGCTCCGGCGCGTCTCCGGGTTGAGGGTGCTTTCAAAGACGGCGCCGAAGATGGTGGGGCTGATGCTGCTCCAATCAAAATCCTCGCTGGCCCGGTGCAGAATGAGATCCACGATCTGCTCGTTCAACCGGGGAATGATAATGTTCTCGTCAGAAAACAGGCCGCCGTTCACATAAGGGAAGGCCGCCAGCTCATCGTCCATATATGGATCACGGGCCGCGGGGGGGTATCCAAAACCTTAAATAGGTCTATGAGCGCTTTCCTCGCGTCCTTGACGGCGTAGCCCTGAAGGAAGTTGTGGAACTTCCCGTGGCCGCCGAAGATGCCGGCGCCCTCGGCATACAGGCAGAAAACCAGGCGCACACATAGAGCGTTCAGACTTTTCAACGTCTCCGGGGCGGAGGGGTCTTTGTATTGCTTCAGCAGCGCGTCATAGAGAACGCCTACGATCTCGCCGGCCTGCAGGGAGATCTCCATTTCTTTTTTGATGTTTTCGTCCCCGGTGTCCACCAGGAACTTCAGCCGATGGCATTCTTTCTCCAGATCAGCAAGGGCGACGATCTCCGGCTCGTCATTAGGCCGATTCATATCGTGTATCTCAAAGGTCTGGAAATTGCAAACGACGATCCAGCGGGGATTTTGGTCGTGGGGCAGGTACCCGGCATAGCGTCGGGCCTGCTGGAATGGGTTCAAGAATGAACCGTCTGACTGTGTGGCCCCTTTGTGAAGGTCGATGTCTTTACCCTTTTGCTCGATAAGGACGCGGGTCTCCCGGATAAGACCGTCAATAAAGCTGGTATGATCCAGCTTCACGGGAACTTCGAAATCAATGTACTTCTCCGGCTCGGCTATGTCAAATACATTCCGCAGAAGCGCCAGCCAGAAAGATTGCGTCTCCTGCTTTTCGTCGCCCCGGCCCTGCCAGTCGGCGGCAAAACGTTTTGCGGCGGCCTTTATCTCGGTGTCAGTCATGGGCTTACCCTCGCTCGCTTTTTTCTTGATTATACCACGCGCCTGTCCGAAACACAAAAAGAAAAGAACCGACGATCAGGATATGATCGCTGGTTCTTTATGGAGCGAGTATTCTCATAGCATCATATCGGGGCACTCAACGGACACGTCTGCCCTTTTGGGAGAAGGAAGAATGGCCTCGACCACTACCCGGGGCCCCCGCAGGAAACCAGCGCAGCGTTTCCCGTGGGGAAAAGGAGAAAGGCTTCTGACCGATGAGAGAGCCTTGCCTGCAAGGATCTCGAATCTTCAGAAGCCTTTCGACGTGGCACGGCATGAGGGATTCGAACCCCCGGCCTTCTGGTCCGTAGCCAGACGCTCTATCCAGCTGAGCTAATGCCGC